>JBGTLW010000234.1:0-23529 GCA_041743835.1 Phycisphaeraceae bacterium
GCGCGTCACCTTGAAGGAGGGGTCTTCCTCGATCAGCTTCGCCAGGGCGTCGGCGATTTTTTGCTCGTCGCCACGCTTCTTGGGTTCGATGGCCAGCCCGGACATCGGCTGGGGCATGAGCAGGGGGCGGAGGTGGATGCCGTCCTCGTCGTGCGAGTCGTGGAGCACGGCGTCGAAGTGGACCTCGTCGATCTTGGCGATCGCCACCACGTCGCCGGGGACAGCCCGGTCGATCTCAACATGGGTCTTGCCCTGCATCTTGAACAGGTGGGCCACGCGGACGGGCTTCTTGGTGATGGTGCCCCGGCAATCGACGTAGAGCTGAGAGTGGCTGGTCACCGTCCCCTGGTGGACCCGGAACGCGGCCAACTTGCCCACAAACGGGTCGATGCGGACATTAAAAACGTGGGCGAGGACGTGCTTATCGGGGTCCGGCTGGGCGTGGATCTCGTGTTCGAGGTCATCCCCACGCACGAACGGCCGGGGATTACCCTCGGTCGGGTTGGGTGCCAGCCGCACAAAGATGTCCAGCAGCTCGCCGACGCCGATCGGCTCCTTCGTCGCGCTGTGCGGGGCGGAGGCGGTGAAGCAGATGGGCACGAGGTGACCCTCGCGCAACGCCTTCTCGAAGGCATCGTGGAGCTGCTCGCGGGTGACATCCTGGCCCTCCAGGTACGCCAAGGCCAAGGCCTCATCGACTTCCACGACCTGTTCAAGGATGGCGGTGTGGGCCGCGGCGATCGAACCCAAGTCGCTGTCGGCCGTGCCCACCTCCGAGCCGTCGCTGAAGAAGCAGTCCACCACCCGCTTGCCGTGCTCGATCGGCAGGTTGATGGGCAGGCACTGCTTGCCAAACGCGTGCTGGATGGACTCAAGCAGCAGGGGCAGGTCCACGCCCTCGGCATCGATACGGTTGATGACGATCATCCGGCAGAGGTTGCGTTCCGCGGCCCGGTTCATCATCCGCCGGGTGACCGATTCGATCCCCGCCGCGGCGTTGATGACCACCGCGACGGTCTCCACCGCGGGCAAGGCCCCGATCGCCTGGCCGATGAAGTCGGGCAGGCCCGGCGTGTCGATGAGGTTGATGTGCTTGCCCGCGTGGTCGATGTGTACGAGGGATGACATGAGGCTGTGGCAGTGCTCGCGTTCGAGTTCGCTAAAGTCGCAGACGGTGTCGCCCGATTCGACGGTTCCCATCTTGCCGATCACCCCCGCGCGGTAAAGCAGCGCCTCTGTCAGCGTGGTCTTGCCTGAGCCGGTGTGGCCCACCAGCGCAATGTTACGGATGTCGTGTGTGGTGTGGGCAAGAGGTGCGGCCATGGGAAGCTCCCTTGGATCAGGATGTGAGAAACCAGAAGTGCATCACCCCGCGGGCGACGCGGCCACGATTATAGAGACGCGTCCACACGGACCCAAGCGGCATGTGCTGGCGGATGGAATATCGTTGCCGCGGCGCGGCGGCCCATCAGGGGAACAGGTTGTACCGCACGATGCACCACATCGCTTTGAACCCGTCGCGCATCCCGATCTTCTTGCCCTCGGCGTAGGTGCGCCCGGCGTAGGAGATGCCCACCTCGTAGATCCGCAGCCGACCGCCCGCCGCGTCGCGCTGCTTCGCCAGCTTCGCCACGACCTCCGGCTCAAAGCCGAAGCGATTCTCCACCAGCGTCAGCTTCACAATCACCCCCCGGCGGAACACCTTGTAACACGATTCCATGTCCGTCATGTTCAACCCGGTGAAGATGTTGGAGCACAGGGTCAGCAGCCGATTCCCCACCGCGTGCCAGAAGTAGAGCACCCGGTGCGATTGGCCGCCCACGAACCGCGAGCCGAACACCACATCGGCGCGGCCGGCGTCGATGGGCTCCAGCAGGCGTGGGTAGTCGGCCGGGTCGTACTCCAGGTCCGCATCCTGTATGAGCACGATGTCGCCCTTGACCTGCTCAAGCGCGGTGCGCACGGCCGCGCCCTTGCCGCGGTTGGCGGGGTGGGTGAGCACGGTGATATCGCTGTGCCTGCCAAGCTCAGCCAGCACCCCGGCCGTGCCGTCGGTCGAGCCGTCATCCACGAGGATCACCTGCTTGGGCCGACCGATCTTCACAGCCAAGACCCGCTCGACAATCTGCCGGACGGTGGCCGCCTCATTAAAGACCGGGATGACGATGCTGAGCATTCGTGCCAATATACCCATCTGCCATGCCCGATCGAACCCGCCAACTTGCCGCACTGGACCACGCCCACGTCTGGCACCCGTTCACCGCCATGCGCCAGTGGTGCGCGGAGCAGCCGCTGATTATCGACGCGGCGGAGGGGTTCGAGTTGATCGACACCGACGGCCGGCGGTACATCGATGGCGTGTCCAGCCTGTGGTGCAACGTCCATGGCCACCGCGTCCCGGCGATCGATGACGCCATCCGCCAGCAACTGGGCAAGGCCGCGCACACCACCCTGCTCGGTCTCGCCAACCCGCCGAGCATCAAGCTGGCCGCGGAACTGGTGGGTCTGACCCGCCGCCATCTTCCGCACACAGCCAAGCCGGGGCACGCGGTGCAAGGCGGTGCGTTGAACAAGGTGTTCTACTCGGACGCCGGTGCGACTGCGCTCGAGGTCGCGTTCAAGATGGCGGCGGGGTACTGGTTCCACACCGGCCGACCCACCAAGCGCAAGTTCATCGGGCTGGCGGGGGCGTACCACGGCGACACGGTCGGCTCGATGTCGGTGGGCTACAGCGAGCTGTTCCACAAACCCTTCGGGTCGATGCTGTTCGAGGTCGCCAGCTTCCCCCACGTAGACGCCTGCCGCCAAACCATACCCACCGATCGCGCGCAAGACACCGGGCAAGCAAGCGATGGGCTTTGGCCCAGCGAGCGGGTGGGGCTCAATCAAGCGCTGATGGAACTGAGTCTGCGCAAGCTGCGTGAGATGCTCGAACGTTCAGCGGATGAGACGGCCGCGATCGTGGTCGAGCCGGTGATGCAGGGCGCGGCGGGGATGGTCTGCCAGCCGCCGGGGTTTGTCGCGGGGGTTGCATCGCTAGCGCGCGAGTTCGAGGTGCTGCTGATCGCGGATGAGGTGGCGACGGGTTTTGGTCGCACCGGCACGATGTTCGCCTGCGAGCAGGACCGCGCGGCTGGGTTCGCCGGCCCGGACATCCTCTGCCTGGCCAAGGGGCTGACCGGCGGGTACCTGCCCGTCGCGGTAACGATGGCGACCGACGCGGTGTACGACGCGTTTAGTGGCGACCTCTCCGAGAAGAAGACGCTATACCACGGCCACACCTACACCGGCAACCCGCTTGGCTGTGCTGCGGCTCTGGCGTCATTGGCGCTTTTCGAGAGCGCGGGGGTGCTGGCACTTACGCAGTCGAATGCTGCGCTCATCCGCGATCGACTTGATGCGTTGCGCGACCACCCGCACGTGCTGGACATACGCCAGCGCGGGCTGATGGTGGGCATCGAGTTGTGCCGTTCGCGTGGGCCGGCAGGGCGGGCCGAGCCTTTCGACTTCTCCAAGCGCACCGGCGCGGCGGTCTGCGCAGCCTGCCGGGAGCACGGCCTGCTGATCCGCCCGCTGGGCGATGTGCTGGTGCTGATGCCCGCCCCGGCGATGGATCGGGCGACCCTCGAACGGATGCTGGATGTGGTGGTCACGACCGTGCGGGGCTTCGCTTTCACCTGAATCAGGCGGGGCTGGGAGCGAGGGAGATGCCCCGGGCCCGTCAATTCGCATGGTCAATCACCACCCCACGCGCTATAATTTTCCACAGTCCAGCGTTTCGGCACGCCGGTTGCCTGTGTCTGGTGGATAGGATGGCAGGAGCGTGGGCGGGCCTGTGTCGCCTAAATGAGCGGCAAGGTGGGCTTCCGTTCGGCTGGTCATGCCTAATTTTTCCGCAGGGTGCGGAAGAGTGTGCGGCTATTCACACCTTGGGCGGGCAACATGAGATTCTGCAATTACACCACCGACGGCTATTACGACGAGTTGCTGACCGACGAGGGCGAGCCACGCACCGGTGCCCGGCCCCTGATCGATCGGATCGAGATGCTGGCCGAGGGCGAACTCTCGCGTCGGCAGACCGCGGCCGAGGCGGCGCTGTACGAATCGGGCATCACCTTCAGCGTCTATGGCGATGGCGAATCCACCGAGCGGATCATCCCGTTCGATGTGGTGCCCCGCATTATCGAAGCCCACGACTGGGAACGCGTCGAGCAGGGCCTTCAGCAGCGCATCACCGCGCTGAACCTGTTCCTCGGCGACGTCTACAGCAAGCAGCAGATCATCAAGGACGGCGCGGTCCCCGCCCAGTTCGTCGAGGCAGACAACCCCACCTGGAAAAAGCTGCACGGCATCACACCGCCTAAGGGAACCTACTGCCACATCAGCGGCATCGACCTGGTCCGCGACAACGAGGGCTTCAAGGTGCTGGAGGACAACCTCCGCTGCCCGTCGGGTGTGTCGTACGTCCTGGAGAACCGCAGGGTGCTCAAGCAGACCTTCCCGCGTGTGTTCGGCGCGCTGCCGATCTGCCCGGTGGACGACTACCCCGAGCGGCTGCTCACGACCCTGGCGCAGATCGCGCCCTCGGCGATTGAGCGGCCACGGATCGTGGTCCTCACGCCTGGCATCTACAACTCCGCATACTTCGAGCACTCCTACCTCGCTCAGCAGATGGGCGTGCCGCTGGTGCAGGGCAGCGACCTTGTGGTGGATGATGGCTATGTGAAGATGCGGACGACGTTCGGGCTTGAGCGGGTGGACGTGATCTATCGGCGGATCGACGACGACTACCTGGACCCGACGTGGTTCAACCCCGAGTCGATGCTCGGCGTCGAGGGCATCATGTCGGTGTACGCCGCGGGCCGGGTGGCGCTGGCGAACGCGCCGGGCTGCGGCATTGCCGACAACAAGGTGATCTACGCCTTCGTGCCCGACATGATCCGCTACTACCTCCAGCAGGACCCGATCCTTCCCAACGTCGAGACGTTCCTCTGCGCCCGGCCGGACGAGCGGGCGTATGTGCTGGCGAACCTGGACAAGCTGGTGGTCAAGCCGGCGCACGAGGCGGGCGGCAAGGGGATCATGGTCGGCCCGCACGCCACCGCCGCCGAGCGAGCCGCCACCGCCGACCGCATCAAGGCAGACCCCGACGACTACATCGCCCAGCCAACGCTCTCGCTGTCCCGCGCCCCGACGATCGTGGGCGACCGGTTCGAGGGTCGGCACGTGGACCTGCGGCCGTATATCCTCTGTGGCACAGACTGCTACGTGCTGCCCGGCGGGCTGACACGCGTGGCATTACGCAAGGGGTCGCTCGTGGTCAACTCCTCACAAGGCGGCGGAACCAAAGACACCTGGGTGCTGAGCCGAAACCCAACCCCGGCCCCCCAAGTACCCCCAGCCATCGCGGCCCCGCTCCAGACCCAGTTGCAGAGCGCCGCCCGGAGCGGGATCGCCTGATGCTCAGCCGCGTCGCCAACTCCATCTATTGGATGAGCCGATACGTCGAACGAGCGGAAAACACCGCACGCCTCATCGACGTCAACCACCAGCTCACCCTCGACCGCACCGGCGGGATGGGCGAGCAGTGGGAGCCGCTGATCGGCATCACCGGCGACGACGAGCTGTTTGCCGAGCGCTACGACAAGATCAACCGCGCCAACGTTACCCAGTTCCTCACCCTCGACCCGCAGTACCCCAACTCCATCCTCTCGTGCATCGCCGCGGCCCGGGAGAACGCCCGCACGGTAAGGGACGTGATCTCCTCGGAGATGTGGGAGCAGGTCAACGCGATGCACATCATGCTGGGGAAGGCCGCGACCGACCAGCGCCACGCCGACCAGCCGCACAAGTTCTACACCCAGATCAAGCTCGCGTGCCAGCTCTTTGACGCGGTGACCGACGGCACGCTGAGCCACTCCATCGCCTGGGAGTTTGCCCGGCTCGGACGCATGCTCGAACGCGCAGACAAGACCTCACGCATCGTCGATGTCAAATACTTCCTCCTGCTGCCCCGGCCCGAGGACGTGGGCAGCGCGCTGGACGTGGTGCAGTGGGCGGCCCTGCTGCGGTCGGCCGGGGCGCTCAACATGTACCGCCAGTTCCGCGGGGCCATCACACCTAACCAGGTGGTCGCGTTCCTCATGCTCGACACCGAGTTCCCCCGCGCCCTGGCGTTCTGCCTCAACCACGCCGACGACGCCCTGCAACGCATCATCGGCCCCCACCGCTCACCCGCCACCGCCGAGGTCACCCGCCAGCTTGGCCGACTGCGCAGCGACCTGGCGTTCGGCGACATCGAAGAGATCCTCCGCAGCGGGCTGCACGAATACCTCGACCGCTTCCAGGAACACCTCAACGAAATCGGTGTGGACATCGACCGCGCCTTCTTCCAGGTCGCCACACCCCGCACAGACTGACCTGTGGCCGCTGCACAAGCACACCCGCCAACCCATCCGCCGCGTCATTCGCCGGGGAGCTTTGATTCGGCGGCGCCTGCCGGCTTAGTGAACGCGTCGGCAGGGGGATCGACGAATCGCGCGTTGCTCACCGTCACCCGCCCGATCGCCTGGCCGTGGACACCCTTCTCCTGGTTCCAGTCGTAGAACGCCCAGGTCATCGGCAGCGTCACACCGTCGATGGTCTGATAGCCATCGAAGACCACCGCGTGGGGCTCAGACTCAGCCTCCTCCTTGGACTTGCTGTACGTCACGATGTAGGCCATGGCCTTGAGCCGATCCGTGCCCGGCTCCTTGTAGAGCACGTACCAGTCGTCCGGCGCATCGCCCACACCCGCATCGAAGGTGAGCTTGGCGGTGTCGTGTGTGGTGTTGAGCAGGTCGGCCGGGCCCATGTGCTTGACGTGCGCCCCGGGGTCACTGAGCTTGAACGGGGCCGCGAGGAAGTAAGGCCAGGTCAGCGCATGGAACCGGGCCTGGGGCAGCAACTCGCTATCGGCCGGGGTCACCCAGCACTTGTCGCCATCGAACACGATCACCACGCCGCCCTTGAGTTCCATGCGTGCTTTGCCCACCGGCGTATCAAAGAGCATGCGGCCCTCAAGCACGGTGTTTCCGCCGAAGTTCACGACAATATCCGCCTCCAACGCGCGTTTCGCTCGGTAGTCGGCCGCGCCCTGGGCCTTCTCGATGGCCGCGACATACCCCTTGGACGGGTCTTCAGCGGGCGCAACGCCCAACGTCAACCCCAACACACACAGGCCAAGAAATAACGAGCACGCATGGGGATACAAACGACTTGGCTTGGTGTTCATAGCTGGTCTCCGCATGGGGTGTGTGGTCACGCTGAACGCAAACCATCCTAGCTAGCCCTCTGGCCGCCCGTCTACCCCTCGGGCACCCGCATCGCAGGCTCCAACGCGACGCTGACCGACGTGTAACCCAACGGGTCCAGCGGGCAATAGACGGATGTCGCGGGGTTTTCTCCGTCTTCTGTTCAGGAGCGTTTCCATTCAACGGCCGTGCCGCACATGCTGGGGTCTTGTCCTGCTGTGCATTGCCAGCGCGACGCTGGGCCTCGCCGTGGCGGGCCGGGTCTTGGCCGACGCGGATTCCGGGGATTCCGGGGAATCCGGGGAGTTGATCGAGTTGCGCCTGACCGAGGCTTTGATTCACTACGACACCACCGCTAGACAGGACCCCAGCGGGATCGAGGCCAAAGACGCGCTGCTCGCGCTCCACGCGACAGATGGCCGCTGGACCCACAGCCAGCTCACCTCGCCAAACGTGGCGCTACAGCGGCGTCTGCTGGTGCAAGACCTCAACACCGCGGGCCTGAAGTGGGACGGGCGGGTGCTGTCTGGCAGCGTCGCCGCAAAGCTCGGCCGATTCAACGCCCACCTCGACACCGGCGAGGGCGAGAACATGCATTCCATGCTCAAGGCCCACCGCCGGACCGTCATCAACTGGCATCTGGGCGGCCGCCACCGCGTGGAGCCTGCACCCGCCACACTCTCCCTCGACGCTCGGCTGCTGCCCGGCCACCAGGCGATGGAACTCCAGCTCGATGCCTTCGCAGGCGACACCCGCCCCGCAACCGCGCCCCCCGCCACAGCCGAGGCGGAGGGTGATACCGCACAGCCGGAGGCCGCGCTTGATGATGTGGACGCGGAGGACCACGCCATCGCGCCGTTGCCTGGCCGTCAACCTCTGCTGCTGTCGCTGGAGCGGGACTGGCGGGGATGGGCCTTGGCCGAGGGCCGGACCCCGACGTGGAACCGCGCGCTGCACGAGCTCGACACCAGCGGGTTGACGGTGGAAGGCAACAGGCTCTCGGGCACGCTGCGGGTCACGCTGATGCCAGACCCCTGGGTTCCGGGACGCAACCGCAAGGGCCAGCGCACGCGGGACATCGTTTGCCTGATCGATGCCACATTCTCAGACGGCAAGGTCGTGGGCACGTACAACGCTGCGGGCGATCAGGGCAAGTACACGGGCAGCCTCACCGGCCAATCGTGGCGCGTGCTCGCTGGCAGCTACACCCTCCAAGACACCGATGGCTTGCGCACTGGGCAGGTCCGCGGCAGATCACGCCAACGAACCGACACCGACGCCATTGCAGTCACACCGCCACCCGACACCACGCCCGCGATCCAACCCCCGCCACAGCCGCCACCCCACGCGCAGCCCGCCCCCCACGCGCACGGCATCTACACCAACCCCGCCAGGCAATACACCGACGCCAACCCCCCGCTGCACTGGGACCTCACCCGTGGACACAACATCGCCTGGCGGAGTGCGGTCGGCCAGGGTTGGTCGGTGCCGGTCATCGAGGGCGATCGCGTGTTCGTCACCGTCGAACCCGATACCCTTGTGTGTCTGGATCGCAACACCGGGCAAGAGCTTTGGCGGCAACGCTGTGTGCTGGACGCCGACGCGCCGCCACAACAAGCCAGCGCCACAACCCGCCGCCACACCGGCCCCACCCCGATTGTGACACAAGGCCGGGTGTACGCGGTCTTTGGTCACGGCGTCGCGGCGTGCTTCGACTTGGACGGCCGGGCGATCTGGACGCAACCGACCGGCCTCTTCATCGGCGGCGAACCCACTCACTCGCCGATCCTCTGCGAGGGCGTCCTCATCTGCCCCGGCGAAGGCCCGCGCGACAAAGCAACTCAACAGACTCCCGCGCACATCGTCGCAATCGATGCGGCCACCGGCAAGGTGTTGTGGCGTCGTGCGGACCTGCTGGATGACTGGCCCGGCATCGCCGTCATGCGGCTAAGCGCGCCGGCCGGGCCACGCGATGTTCTCCTCACGCCGCGCGGCACGGCACTGGACCTGCGCGATGGTTCGACGATGGGGGCAACCCCGCTCTCCGTGGTCACGCACAACCCGCCGATCGTCGAGCACGACACCGCCTACTTTGTCGCCCAGCGCTTCGGGCAGGCGGCGGTGCGGTATTGGATGGACGCAGACGGCAAGCTCCGCACCCACACGCGGTGGGAGGTCCGCCGCGCCGGGTCGTCATCCATGCAGCAGACGGATCAGGGGCTGGTGTACGACGGGCTGCTGTACCTGCCCCGCAGCGCGGATGAGTCGGCTGGCCATCACCCCGTGCCGTGGGATCAGCTCGACGTGTACGACGCAAGCAACGGCCAACACCTGGCGCGACCCAACCCGGTCATCATCAACACCGCCACCCCCCTGCCGCTGGTGAGGGCCGGGGCATACATCGTGCAAAGCGATGAAGGCAGGCGTAGCTGGGGAGACGCGAAGCCCAACGGCTCTATCGCGTTTCTTTCGGGCGGGGATCGGCCGTACCTCGTCGCGCGTCACGAGCTGCCGGATCGTAAACTCGATGCCCCGCCGGTGTTCTTCGGCCGATACATGCTCCTCCGCAGCGGGGACGAGCTGATCTGCATCGGCAGCGATGACCCGGCCCAACACCGCGCAGCATTGGAACACATCGCCCGGTTTGCTTTGGCGGAGATCGGCCCGGAGCCCAACACGCCAAGCCGACCCGTCCCGCCGCTAGCCAACTTCAGCCCAGAAGACACCACGCCGCTAAGTGTGCTGCTGCCGGGCATCCCGCCCGAGTCGTGGCTGATGGCTGGGCCGATGCCGCTGATCGAAGCGCCCGACACCTTGGGCATCGACTGGGCGGCTGCTTCCGTCGCGTCACTAGGCCAGACGATCGAGGTGGCGGGTCGTTCAGCGCGCTTCGAGCCGTTGCCGCCAAGCGCGGTCGTGCTGGCTGGCTCGGCTCAGGTCGTGCGCAGCGAGGGCATCTACTACCGCGCGACCCGTCATATCGACGTGGGCCTGGCGATCGACAAGGCGGAGCCCTCGTCCACCTACTTCTTCACCGTGCTCCGCGCTACGCGGCCGATGACGCTGCAACTGGACACCGGTGCGGCCAAGGCATGGGTCGCGGGCGAAGCGGTTGTGCCCGGCGAAGCTCTGGAGCTTGTCGCTGGGGATTACCCCTTGCTGGTTCGCGTTGATATCGCGCGGTTTCCGCCGGTGGGCCGGGTCACGCTTGCGGTGGTCCCTCGGGTCAGGGCCTCCGCAGAGGCAACGCGTGCTGCGTGGCTTGATCGCATCCGCATCCGCCGCGACCTGCTTCACACCGCGGCCGCGACCTTCGGCGAACGGGGGGTCGGCTTGCAAGCGACGCGGCTGCTACAGGCGTTACCCTGAATCGCTCATCAATCGCTGCCCCCGCCTCAAGGGTGGCGATTTTTGGCAGCCGTACCGACCAAGATTTCGTATTCTTTGAAATCGCTCATGTAACATCGTTCTAGGCTAGGACAATACCGTGCGTCCATCCGAAACAAGGAGCATTTATGAATCGCGTCTTTGGGTTGATTCTCTTAGGGTTGTTGCTGGTCGCCGCAGCGGGAGGGGTTGGGGGGCCTGCCGCCTTGGCGCAGGAAGCGGCCGATCCCCCGGCCGTTGAAGACACAGAAGCGGGTGACGACACCGAGGCCGCAGCCGAGGGCGCGGACGTGAGCGGCTCGGCTTGGATCGGGTTCAAGAAGAAGTGGCAACAGGGCGGGCGGACGATGTGGGCGCTGGCTTTTGTCGCGTTGATCGGGCTGATCTTTACAGTGGATCGCGTGCTGGGCCTGACGCGCGGGCGGGTCGCTCCGGTCGGTCTGGCGACACGGGCCAACAGCATGTGGCGGGCGGGGGACTACGCCGACTTGGTCCAGATGGCCGAGGCCGACGGCAGCACCCTGGGCAAGGTGATCGCGTTCATCGTCGATCACCGCGAAGCCCCTTACGAGCACCTGACCAGCGGCGCTGAAGATATCGCCGCGCGTGACTTTGAGGTCCACACCCGGCGGAACCACGTGCTGTCCTCGGTCGGCGCGATCTCCCCGCTGCTGGGGCTGATGGGCACGGTGTTCGGCCTGATGGGCGCGTTCGCAAGCATCGGCGCGATCGGCACGATGGACGACCCGTCGGTGCTCGCCAACGACATCGGCAAGGCCATGGTGACCACGGCCGCGGGGCTGATCATCGCCGTCCCGGCGCTGGGGCTCTACTACTACTTCCGCAGCAAGTCCGGGCAACTGGCCAGCATCGTCGGGGAGGAGTCCTCGGCCCTGATGCACGCCTGGTTCCTCAAGAAGGGAGCGTAACTCATGAGAGTCCGCACCGAAGCCAATGAACCGGCCGGCGTCGAGATGGGGCCGATGATGGACCTGGTCTTCCTGCTCTTGATCTTCTTCATCGTCATCGCGGTGACCAAGAAGTCCATCAAAGAGCTTGGCATCCAGCTCCCCGAGCCGACCGCCGCGGTCTCCAGCGTCAAACCCAAGGACAAGGACCTGCTCATCCGCGTCACCGCCGACGGCCAGATTTACATCGGCGACAACCAGGTCCAGCAACAGGGCATGATCGACGCCATCCGTGACGCGGCGCAGCAGCCCGACATGAAGGTCCGCTTCGAGGTGGACAAACGCACCCAGATACAGCACATGATGCCGATCTGGGATCAGCTCAGCCACTACGGCCTCACCAACTGGGGCATGCGCACCACCATGGAGTAGCCGAGGCAGCGCCCGACGACGACGATAACACCGTAAGCGACAACCCGAGCCTCACCCCACACTCCACAAGCCATGAGCGAACCGATCGAAGTCCAGGAGCCGTTTGCCCGCAAGCTGATGACCGCGGTCGTCTTTGCTGTGCTTGTGGTGGGCGGGGGGTACATGCTGTTCTTCCACACGCCGACCGATCAGGCCAACCTGTTTTCGCCGGGCGAGCTGCGGCGGGTCGTGCGCGACTACCGCAACCAGCAGACCCAGAGGCTGCGCGGCGAGCTGGCCGAGATGCAGGCGATCCTCGGCGAGATGCGGCGGGTGCGGGACCAGTGGATCACCGATGCGGGGATCGGCGACGAGCACGAGGCAACACTCGATGAGCAGGAGCAGGGCTTTCGCGCGGCCGCGGCTGCTGCCGGCAGCGACATGGAGCAGCTCCACGACGTGTACGACGCGGGCCGGGCGGTGGAGCAGGACATGTTCACGGTGTACCGCGAGTTCCTGGCCGCGCGATCGGTCGGGCTGCGGCCGAGCCTGTCGTATGAACAGGCCTACGAGAGCTCAGCGACGCCCCGACCAAGCCGACCCGAGCTGGACCGGGCCGCGCTCTACCGCGACATCACCACCACCTTGCCCGGCGGCGGGCTCGATGAGTTCAAGCAGCAGATCAAGCTCTCGACGATCGAGATGCGCGAGATGACCGAGAACGCCAAGAAGCTGCTGGCTTTCACGAAGAAGGCCAACGCCGGCGCGGGCGATGGGATCGACGTGGACCTGTCCAGCGATGACGTGGCGATGATCGGCTACCGCGGCCCGGAGCTGATGCCCGAGGAGCTGGACTACACCCATCAACCCGACCCCGGCAACTACGACGCCGTGCCCGGACGCAAGCTCACCACGGCCTCTGGCACGGACACGCAATGGATGTATGTGGACTCGTGGTACATCATCGGGCCGTTCCCCAGCGACCGCCGCCGCGAGAACCTCGACATCCGCTTCGGACCCGAGGCCAGCGTCAACCTCGACGACGTGTTCACCGGCAGCGGCGGAGACAAGCTCCGGTGGGAATACAAGAAGACCGGCCACGTCAGCCCCGGGCCGGGCAAGAAGCAGGCCTTCTGGAAAATCGAACCCAAAAACGTGGACGCCTACAGCATCTACTACGCGACCACCGAGCTCTACTCCGACATGCCGCGAGAGGTCTGGATCGCCACGGGCACCGATGACTACGGCAAGTTGTGGATCAACGACGACCTGATCTGGACCAGCCCCAAGGAGCGCAAGCCCTACCACGCCACCGAAAACGTGCAACTGGCCAAGCTCCAGCAGGGTCAGAACAAAATTCTCTACCGTGTGGAGAACGCCGGCGGGACGATGGGCTTCTCGCTCATGATCCGGCTGGCGGAGTGATCTGCGCTTGTCGCGTAGAGGTTCCGGGAAAAGTTTCGGGGGGAATGTTCCGGGGGAGGTTCCGGGGGTGACCGGCAGCGATACGCAGATAGGAACCGTCTATGTTTCGTGCTCAAGTGATGTGGCCCGTGTGGATGTTCTTGGCCTGCAACCTTGCGGCAGGCGCGGATGTCGCGGTGGTCGCGGGTCACCAGCCGATTGCGCCGGGCGAGCATCCACGGCTGATCGTGCGTGGCGAGGCCGAAGTCGAGGCACTCCGCACCAAAGCGCAGACACCCTGGGGCGTATCGGTAGTCGATCGCACGCAGCAGGCGCTGAAGCTGATGACCAAGTCCTCCATCGTGGGGCAGAACCAGCAGGTGCTCAAGGAGGCTGGCTATCGCGCGGCGGGACATGCTGCGGTGTATCTGCTTGAGGGGACAGAGGAAGAGGCCGACGCTGCAAGGAAAGTCGCGCTGGGCGAGGTGATGGGCTACCCGCTGATCGATCGCCTGCCGACGATTGATCGAGCGTCGCGGTTGATGGGCCTGGCGCTGGCGTATGACATGGCTTACCCGGCCTGGGACGGGGACACCCGCGATCAGGTCCGCGCGTTCATGCGGGCAGAGTCCGACAAGCTGCTGGAGCGGGTCGGCGGGCTTGGCGTGGACAAGCTCAACACCCGCGACCACACCCAGGCCGTGGTCGTCGGGAGCGTCGGGCTTGCGGAACTCGCGATGCTGGGCGACACCGACGATGCCGATGCGCCTGCACGGCTCGCGGCCATCGAAACATTCATCCATCACTATCTGGACACCGCCGTCGCGTCGGAGGGTTTCGGCGTGGGCGGCGAGGCGGTGAAGCAGGCTGCGTTCGCGTCGGGCATCCTGCCGTTTGTCCGTGCGCACAAGCTGGTCATGGGCCGCGACCTCACCACGCACGAAGCGGTGGCCACGGTGCTGCGCCCGGCGGTGTTGATGACCGTCCCCAACGCGGGCATGCCGGTGGTGGGCGGGTTCTCCGCGGCGGTCGATCGATCGGGCATCTTTGCCATGTCCACCGAGCTTGCGCCCGAGCAGGACCGCCCCGTGATCGCCTGGCTCTTCGAGGCGCTGGGCGGCGAACGATATCTGGGCGTGGTTCGGCCGCATCACGGGCTTTACATGCTCGGCTCGGGCCTCGATACCCTCACCGCGGCCCCACCCGCCGGCGAACGCTGGCCCACCGTGCTGCAAAGCCAGGCCGCGGGTGTGGTCGTGGCCCGCACCGGGTGGATGGGAGACGATGATCTTGCGGCGGTGTTCGATCACGGCCGGGCAAGACTCATCGGCCGCGGCGCACGCTGGCTTACCTTTGCCGCACGGGACGCGGCGGCGTACTCCCACGCGCCGGGCGCGGCGCGGCTGGACAACCAGTTCGGCTTCTCGCACGAGTGGGTCCGCGGCCAAGCTGTGTACAAGCCGCAGATGACCACCACCCTCGACAACATGCACGCCGACCCCGACGCACGCACCGCCACCGCGCGCTTTACCCTCAAAGGCTCGGTCCAACGCACCAAGGAACAGATCAAAGTCCGCGCGCGTGGCGAAGACGGGAAAACCCATGAACAAACCATCGACATCCCAGTCGGCGGCGACTTTGCCGGGCAACGTGTCGTCGGCATCGATTACTCAGGACGCAGCGGAGCGCCCGCGGCGATCTACATGGCCGACACCATCACCGGCGGCGGGCAGGCCCCGCGGTTCTGGACCATGCACCTGGGCTACGGCACCGACGCGGGCAAGTTCACACTCGACGCCAACACCTTCACCCACACCATCGGTGGCCAGACGCTCACCGGCACGATTATCTACCCCGTGGACGCGGTCTTCGAGGGCACGGCAAACCCGCCCTACGCCAACTTCGTCACCATCCGCACCACCAGCGAATCCGTCCGCGTGATGCTCACGCTCACAGACGCAGAACCCCCCGCCGTCAAGACCGGCAACGACGGCACCGTGCGAGTGGGCAACGCGACCTACCGCCTCCACGAAGGCCAGATCATCTTCGGCGAGTAACACGACATGCCCCGCGCGACCGCGATTACAACCCCCTCGCTGGCGACACGCTTCAAGGCTGTAGCGCTGCTGACCTGCTGCGGCACGGGCCTGCTGCTGGGCTGCCCCGAGCAGCCCAAGTCACCCGCGCAGCCGGGAGCCATCACCCAACCCGCTGGCACCAGCAAGCCCAACCAACCCGCAGCCGTGCAGGTGACGCCCGCGCAGAGCGCAAGCAATCCCGACCGTGATAAAAGGCTTGGCGACGCGGGCCTCACACGGCTGGCGATGGACCACCCCGAGCACTATCCGCTCCGCGACACCTGGGCCACCGTCGGCCGCACAGGGGGTATCGCCCCGCCCGCGCCAGCCAACCTCACCGTCCCGCTCGGCGGCGACATCCAGCAGGCCATCGACAAGCTCGACACGGGCGTCGTCGAATTGGCGGCGGGGGAACACAACCTCGAAGCGCCGCTCACGCTCAAGTCCGGCATCACACTACGCGGGGCTGAAACCGGCGCGACCCTCCGCTACGGCCAGGATGGCAACCCCACCGCCATCACGCTGACCCAAGCGCGCGATGCGGCCGTCGTCAACCTCACACTCCTCTACACCGGGCCACACACCCCAGACCCCGAGGCCGACCCCACCCACTACATCAGCGCCCCCGGCTTTACGCCCACCGATGCCGCCGCGATCCAGTTCACCAGCACGCGGGACTGCCACCTCGACCGCATCACGATCCACAACCCGCTTTCTCACCCGATCGCCCTGCGTGACGCGACGCACTGCACGCTCCGCGATATCACCGTCACGGGGGTGCGCAACCGCGGCCACGGCTCGGGTGAATTGATCCTCCACGCAAGCGATCACCTGCTGCTCACAGCCCTGCGCCTGCGCGATGTCCGATTGATCCGCATCACCGGGCCAAGCAAGTATCTCGTGTTCCACGGCATGGTGAGTGGCGCGGGGGTGTACTTCGATGAGGCGGACCTGATCGAGGGGCTTCTTTTTGAGGATTGCCATTGGTTTTTCACGCCCGGCTACCCGTTCGCGCCATTTGCCAAAGGCCCGATGCCGATGGGCCCCGGCAGCCTCATCATCAACAACAGCGTGTACTACCGCGGCACGGATGCGGTCCACCGCCGGGTCTTTGAGCAGGGCCGGCCCTACGCCATCAACCGCTACGCCACCCGCGACAACGCGCCGACGCCCGGCGGCGAAGACCGCGTCCGATTCATCTCGCCCTACACCTATCAACGCCTGTTCGAGCCCACCGCTGAGCAGGGCGCGACAGTCACGATTGCCCCAGCCTTCGACGCGGCGCCGGCCGGCGTGCCGGTCATGCAGATCCACAACAGCGCGCCCATGAACCACTGGGTCTGGACCAGCAACTTCCCCGGCGGGACAGACGACATCGACATCACTGATGTGGTCAAGCCTCCGCTTCAACCCGCGACGAGCCGGACCATTGGCAAGCGCGAGGTAGAGGTCACCGTGGTCGGCAGCGCACCACCCGCCGATGACTTGGCAGGACGCGAGCCGGCAAATCTTCAGCAGGTCATCGGGCGTTGGGGCATGCCCGGTATCCCGCCGCGCGGCGGGAAGCTCGAACTGCTTGACCAAGCCGGGGGCGACTGGGAAGGCGGGCTGGTCCTCCAGCGGCTGGTCCACGTGCCGGGCAAGCCGACGCTGACTTTCGACGCCCGACTCGTCGGGGTGCGTGGCCGGTTCTTCATCAACACGACCCCCCTCACAGCCGACACACCCTTCACCCCTGAGCCGGGCTACCACCTGATCACCGCGCTGCTCTCCTTCGAGCGCAAGACGACGATGATCACGTCTGCGAGCCTCGCCGCGAAGTTCAATCTCATCCCCGAGCCGGGGCCCATGATCCGCACCACACCCGTGCCCAAGCCCGCCGTAGGGCGCATCTACCCCTACCACCCCGGCATCGACCCGCTCGATGGCGAGCGTACCGCGATCCAGGACTGGCCGACGTATTTCAACAAGACGCTGCGCACCGTCCCCGCGCCCGACCGCCTCAAGGCCACGCAAGCGATGATCGACCAACACCCCGGCTCGCACGTCGCGTGGGTGCTCGACACCGTCAAGCTCATTCTCGCCGAGGCCCCCTACGACGAGGACGCCCAACTCACAGCGCTTCAATGGGGCGAACTGAGCGATTACTACCGGCGGCGGGGCCTGTTTGAGAGGCACTGGGCTATCGACAAAGCCATGAAGCCCGCCAAGTACCGGGCGTACTACCCCGACAAAGCAAAGGAGGCCGCACGATGAATCGGTATGTGATCCAGCGTCTCGCGTGGGGCTTTGGGATTGTGCTAACCGGTTTGGGTGTGTTCGCGCCGGCCGCGCGGGCGATGGACATGGAGCCGGACTGGCTTGGCACGCCGTACATGGAGGGTTGGGTCCCGGAGCGCGCGGATGTGGTGCGCGGGGTGCTGGTGCTCAACGGGTTTGACCTGGATGAGCGGTGGCTCGAGGCCTGCGCGTACTGGAAGTTTGCGATCCTACGCATCAACACCGACAAGTACGGCGAGTCGCTGCCCGACGATGCCAAGCACGCCCCGCTCCGCTCGCGGAGCATCGACCTCAACTCCACCGCGCTCGCGCAGGGGCTCGACGAGCTTGCCAAAGCAACCGGCCGACCCGAGGTCCGCTATGTCCCGATGGTCACGGCGGGTTACTCGCGTTTCTCGCCCTCGGCGCCGCGGTTCATGGATGTCTTCCCCGATCGCGCGCTGGGGTTCATGAACGGGCACGGCGGAGGCCAGCAGGCCGGGCCACCCGACAACCGCGCCCCAAGCCTCGGCATGCAGTCCGAGTGGGAGAACATCTTCAGCGGCGGGGACAAGACCCAGTTGCTCGACAACTGGTGGTCCCGGCCGGATGGCAACATGGCCGCCAACGCCATCACCTGGCGCGTCTTTCACAGCCCCGCCACCTATGCCGACCTGGGCATCCCCTTCATCGACCAGCTCATCAAGCACCGCATCCCCGCGGATTGGGACCCCCGCCAAGGCCCGTGCAAGCTCAAGCCACTCAAAGAGGCGGACGGCTGGCTGGGCAGCCACGCCGGGTGGAACGTGCCGATCCACGACATCTTCCAGACCGACAACCAGAACGCGCTCATCGCGCCTTACGCGGAGTTCGCAGCCGACAAGCAACGCGCTTCGTGGCTGATCGATGAGCAGTTTGCGTGGGTCTGGCGAGCGTACTCATCCCGTTTCCCGCTGGTGGAAATCACACGGCCGGGCAGCACCAACCTCATCCTGAACCAGGACCCCGCCCCACGCGTGTCGGGCCACCGCGAGTGGGGGCTGCGCAGCGGGCAAGCCTTCGAGATCGAGGCCAAGGCCATGGTCGCTGGCGTCACACGGATCGAGTTCTTCGCCAACACGCACAAGCTCGGCGAAAGCACGGCATTCACCGGCGGAGAAACCGCGCTGGGCAGCACGCGCCACGCTGTGTGCAGCATTACCGCCACGATCGACAGCCCGGGCATCCACAGCATCATGACCCGCTACACCTTGGCCGACGGCCGAACCGGCTGGGGCCGGCCCTCCCCCGTCGTGGTCTGGCCGCAAGCCGAGCCCGTGGCCGCAGACACCGCCCCATAACCACGCCTCAAGGGCGGGTGTGGACAGGTCGATGAACTGAGAAGGCAGCGAGTTCATCCAACTGCCCGGACGGGTTTAGCTCAATTCGTGCAAGGCCCAGTCTGTAGCAAGGCAGCAATCTCCCTGGGAAGATTTCCGGGGGGGGGGGGTGGAGTGATCTGATGGGATACGAGGTCCGAGAGATCAGGCAGACGGAGCTGGACGAGGCGATCGCGTTTGCGCAGGCGCATGGCGGGTCGGCCGAGGCTGCGGCTGTGCGCACGGGCTTGAGCCTGATCGCCAGCGAAGCGGGCCAGCCCGTGGGCGTGTTGCTCGCGCTCAAGGGTGACGATGGCGGGTTTGAGTTGGAACTGAGTCTGGAGAAGCCGGACAACACCGCCCTGGCGCAAACGCTGATGAATATCATCCTGCTGAAGATGCGTTGCCAGCACATCGGCAAGCTCCGCGTCAACCTGCCGGGCGACCCGGCCGAGGGCACCCAGAGCCTGTGGCAGGCCACGCGCTGGTTACCCGACAGCGTGCAACCCGAGGCCAACACCCCCGACGCGGTCGCGGCTTAAACCGCCCATGTTGCACAGATGCAACACCCCGCCGCCTAACCTGTCGCGCCGACGCCACACCGCCTCAACCGCATGGCTGAACCAGCCGATGCGCCTGAGGATGCCACGCCTTATCACATCCGCCCCAGCTATCGCTGCATTGCCCACCACACGCGCGGGGGTGTGCGATGGTTAGCCAGGCCGCACCGATCACCGCCGCGCGGATTCTGGTCGTGGATGACGACCCGGTCGCAGCCGACGCTCTGGCGCAGGTGCTCCGGCGGGATGGTCACGATGTCGAGTCTGCGCACGACGGCGAGGCGGCGCTCGACGCGCTGGAAGGGGCCGCGACGCGCACCGATGAAACCGAAAACACTGCCCCCTTCGCGCTGGTCGTCACCGACCTGAACATGCCGCGGTGCGACGGGCTCGAGCTGCTGCGGCGGCTGCGGCGGGACCACCGCTCAGTCGTGCCCATCGTCGTCACCGGCTTTGGCCGGGTGGATTCCGCGGTCGAAGCGGTAAAACTCGGGGCGATTGATTATCTGACCAAGCCAATCGTCTGCGACGACCTCCGCCTGGCTGTGAACAAAGCGGTCCACCAGCACGCGCTGCTCGCGGAGAATGGCCAACTCCGCCAACGACTCGATCGCCACGAGGGCCTGGGCACACTCATCGGCAGCGACCCGCGCATGGCGCGCGTGTTCGAGCTGATCGAAGTGCTCGGCAACTCACACAAGCCAGCCCTCATCATCGGCGAGGCTGGCGTGGGCAAAACCGCCGTCGCACACGCCATCCACCGCCGCGCCGCGGCGCACGCGATCACCCACGACCAAAGCCCCGGCCCGGTGGTCAGCTACGAGCTGGGCAACCACGACGAGGCCCACGACCACGCCGCCCTCTTCGGCCACACACGCGGCGCTCTGCCCGGCATCCGCACCGAATCTGCCGGCAAGCTCGGCGATGCAGCGACCGGCACGCTGCTCATCACCCGGCTCGACCGCGCCACACCCGCGCTGCAAGAATTGCTCCACCGCCTGATCCAGACCGGCCACTACCAGCGTGTCGGTGCCGAGCAAAAACTCACCAACACGGCACGTCTGATATTCACCGCGCGGAGCGATCTACTGGCGTGCGCAAAAGCCGGGGCATTCCGCGAAGACCTCGCGTATCAGTTGCAGCCCACCCAGGTGACGCTGCCGCCCTTGCGTGATCGGCGGGGGGACATCCGCGCCATGGCCGACCACTTTCTGGAGCGGCAGGGCGCGGAGCTGCGCAAACCGCGTCGGCTGGGTGATGAGGCCTTGCGTGTGATGGAAACGTATGCCTGGCCGGGCAACGTGCGGGAACTGGAGCGGGCGATCGAGCACGCGGTGCTGATGAGCCGATCCCCCGTGATCCAACCGACCGACCTGCCCGAAGCGGTGGCTGGCACAAACGAACCGCCCCGGCCCATCGCGGCGGCGACCGCCTCAGCCGCCCATTGCGGTCACACGTCACTGACGATTCCCGCGCTGGCGGGCGGCTGGACACCCACACCGTTGGAAGAGGCGCTCCGGCCGTGCGAGCAGCAGATCATCCTCGCAGCCCTGCAAGCCAACGACTGGAACCGCAGCGAGACCGCCCGCCAACTCGACATCAACCGCACCACGCTCTACAAGAAAATCCGCGCGTACCGGCTGGATGAGCCGGCATGAATCATGTGTGAAACGCCGTCATCCGAGCCGCCTCGTCCCCGAGGCGGACCGCCGCAGGGACGCGGCGGCTCTGTGTACCCCCCTCACGGGTAAAGCCAGCGCGTGACCCAGCCATCGCCATCCCGCTCAAACACGAGGCGGTCGTGCAGCCGGTTGGCCTTGCCCTGCCAGAACTCGATGGTGGTCGGCCGAACGCGGTAGCCGCCCCAGAAGTCCGGGCGCGGGATCGCATCGCCGGGGAACTGCGTGTTGAATCGGCTCACACGGGCTTCGAGATCGGCCAGCGCGGGCAGCGTCTGGCTCTGCTTCGACGCCCACGCGCCGATCCGGCTGCCACGCGGGCGCGACGCGAAATATACATCCGACTCGTCTTGCGTGACGCGACTGGCGGTGCCCTCGATGCGAATCTGGCGTTGCAGGATGGGCCAATGGATGCACAGCGCCACGCGCGGGTTGGCATCCAGTTCCACCGCCTTTCGGCTGTGGTAGTTCGTGAAGAACACGAAGCCCCCGCCGCTGACACCCTTGAGCAGCACCATGCGGGCAGACGGCTGGCCATCGGGCGTGGCGGTCGCAAGGCAAGCCGCTTCGGGCAGCAAAAGCCCAGCGTCACGGGCCGCGTCAAACCACCGGTTATAAAGCTCGATCGGATCGCTCCCCGCAGCCGCCACCGGCAGCCCCCGCACCACACCCCGCCCCATCGTCAGCAGGCACCGGAGTTTGGCGAGGAGTGGCATGGGGATCGCATTTCAAGGATTCAGCCGCGTGGCCCGCTACGCAACCGCACCGATACCCCAAGACCTACCAATACCGCTCCAGGTGGATGGTGCCCTCGGGGTGTTCGCGGTCTTTGGTGACAAAGCCACGGGCGGTGAGCATCTCCTCGCACTGGTCGATCATCTGCGGGTTGCCGCAGAGGAAGACGTGGCAGTGGTCGGGCGTGAGGTCGAAGCCGGTGAGCCGCTTGAAGGCCTCGGGCTTGAGGTGGTCGGTCACCCGGCCATGCAGCCCGGTGTATCCCGAACCCTCGGGTTCACGCGTGACGGTGGGCAGATACTTGAAGGTGGGGTCTTTCGCGGCCAGTGCCTCAAGCTCCGCTTTGTAACCTAAGTCCTGCGAGAGTCGGCAGCCATCGAAGAGGATGAAGTTGCGCCACCGGCCGGTGTTGTTGAACTTCTGATACATCGCGCGGTACGGCGCAAGCCCGGTGCCCGTGCCGAGCATGATGAGGTCCTTGCCTTCGGGCACACCGTCGAGCGTGAAGTGGCCGGTGATCTTGGTGCCCATGAACAGCCGGTCGCCGGGCTTGAGCTCCCAGAGCTTGGGTGTGAGCGCGCCGCCCTCGACGCGCACGATGTAGAAGCCGGTCCAGACGTTGAGGCCCGGCGCGGTGGCGATGGAGTAGGCCCGACGGATGAGCTTGGGGCCGCGCTTTCGCTTTGGTGGAGTGGCTGCGCCATCGGCGGGCTGCTCTGCTGGGAATTCCGCTTCCGGGGGTTGTTCTTCGGGGGGGGCGAGCAGGCCGAGCGTGGCGAATTGGCCGGGCTCGAACTCGGGAACCGTGCCATCGTCGAACCGGACCCGGAACTCCGCCAGCTCGGGGTTGAAATCGACGCGTTCGAGCAGTGTGGCGTTATACGGGTCTTGGTCCATATGCGTGACGGAGCGGGGGGTGGAGGGCGAACAGCCGGGGCCATGACCCGGCGCGGAGCCGCATGGTAACAAACCCCGGTGTTTTGACAGCGTCAACCCCGATCCGCACCCCGTCAACGCACGCACCAGCACGTGACGGCCTGTGACACGGCCAGCCCTTGACATCTATTCTGTATTGTTTATCATCATAGATGACATGCCGAGCGGCGAACTGGTACAATCTCTCACGCGTGGGCTTAGCATCCTCGAAGCGGTCAGCGCTTCGGAGGATGGCCTAACCGTGGCGCAGATCGCCGAGGCCTTGGGCTTGAAACGACCCACCGCGCACAACCTGTCGCGCACGCTCGCGGCCGGGGGCTTCCTTGTCGCGGTGTCCGAACCCGCGCGGTATCGGCTTGGCCCCGCGCTGGGCCAACTCCTCGCCCAGCACAACGACCGAGCACACCTGCGGGCTGCGCAACACGCGTTGCGGGCGGGTTGGCGCCGGGCACCAGACGCCTCGTGGGTGTTCGTCGAGGCCGGTGGCCCCGAGCTTCGCGTCACGCTGCGCGTGGAAGGGCA
>JBGTLW010000235.1:0-18434 GCA_041743835.1 Phycisphaeraceae bacterium
CCGCGCAGCGCGGCCGGCCGTTCGCCCTGCTCCGCCCGCGCTGGAATCAGGGTGGCGGCGGTGCGCAGGACTTCGTCATGCTCCGCGCACCAAGCGACAAGGCCGGCGCTCCCGCCGAGCCTCAGCCCGCGTTCGGCATCGTCGCCGCTTACGCCAGCAAGTGGGTCGGGCCATACCCCAACACCATCGCCACCTACGCCCACGACAAGAGCCGGGGCATGGCCCGCCTGCCGCTGCTCGACGGCGAACCCAACCGCTCGGGCATGCACTACGGCCAACGGTCCTACGCCCTGCTTGTCGGGCAGGCCAGCGACTTCGCATCCCTCAACGATGTCGTCCGTCGGCACACCGACTGGACCCTCGTCGCCCAGCATCACCATTACATCCTCAACTGGGAACGCGACCCGTCGGTGGCTGGCCCCAACATCCTCATCACCCGCAAACAACTCGATGCGCTTAACAAGACTTACACCGATGGGTCCAACCCGGAACTGGCCACGCTCATCGATGGCGTCAAAGCGACGCGGGACGACCTTCAATCCCAGTTGAAGCAGGCTGAGGCCGAGGCCGAGCCGGACAAGAGCAAGATCAACGCCCTGAAGAAGCAACTGGACCAGACCGAGTTCAAGGTGCTGAGCCTGATCCTGCGCGAGCCGACCAAGGGTGGCGGCAGCATCCCCGAAGCGGGTCTGTGGATCCAGCGGCGATATCAGGACGACTTCCTCAACCCCACGTCGTCCACCGTCCGCAGGATCAACCACAACCTGCCCGGTGCCGACTTGTTTGCCGATGGCAAGCCCTTGGGCGGCCCCGCGCAGGCGGCGATGGGGTACATCTTCACCGACCTGGACCACTGGCCGGGCTGGCACCACGGCTGGTCGCCGGGCAACCCCAACTTCCACACCGACAAGTACATGCCCGCAGCCATGGTGGGCGCGATGATGCGGGACCACCCGCACGCCGACAATTGGCTTGCGTTTGCCTACGACAACTTCGTGGACGACCTGGGCAAGGTGTTCCTGCCGCCCGATGGCGTCGGGTACGAGTGCCCCGGCTACGCGGGCTACTCCATGAACCTCCAGATCGACACCGCCCGGCTGTTCCTCAACGCGGGCTTCGGCAACGCGCTGACCGACAACCCCATGATCCAGAAGTCCGGCGTCTGGCACCGCATGCTCATCACGCCGCACGACCCCCGACTCGACCGCCGACACGAAGCGCCCATCGGCGACACCCACCGCTGGGACGCCGGGCTCCAGGCGGGCTTCGGCAAGCTCGCCGTCTTCTACAAAGACACCGACCCCGCGTTCGCCTCCGAGATGGTCGGGACCATGTCGCTCATCAACCCCGGCAAGGCCGCCACAGGCCTCATCGCCAAGGCCATCGAGATGGACCCGTCCATCCCCGCCACAGACCCCGCCGACATGGACTGGACAAGCCGGACGTTCTACGGCTTCGGCGCGATCATGCGGGACAAGTTCGGCACCGACGACGAAACCTTCCTCACCTTCAAAGCCGGACCCGCGCGCGGCCATGCGCACAACGAAGAGCTCTCCTACCACTTCTACTCCGGCGGCACCCCCATCAGCCTCGATTACAACTGCTCCTATCACCCCCGCATGGACCACGCGGCCATGCACAACAGCATGACCTTTGGCAACACCCAGCAGCTCCGACACAACAAGACCAACGACGCCTACGAAGCGATGGAAGAGATCGGCTCCACCGCCCACGTCGGCGCGTTTGTCACCACCCCCAAGGCAGACGCCGTCGTCGCCGAGCGAAAGGGCAATAACCTGACGCTACGCCCACACGATGCGCATCAGCATGAGTTCGGCCGGCAGTACCCCTCCCGCCAAACCGACCCGATCGTCCACCGCCGCACCGCGGTCCTCGTCAAACACCCCCAAGGCTCGAAGCTGCCGGACTACCTCGTCGTCCGCGATGAAACACAAACGACCGAACCCCAGCAGTTGAACATCCACGTGCTGGCCCGTGAAGCGCACATCGAAGGCGACACGGTACGCCTCCCCGGCCAGTGGGACAAGGATATCGTCGTGAAGTTCGCCCAGGCCACCGACCTCAAGCTCGAAACCAGAAGCGGGTGGTACCTCGACGAGTGGATGAGCTACCCCGAAGAAATCCTCATCAAACCCGGCGAGTCGCAGGATGACTGGGCCAAGCGCTTCAAGAGCCAGAAGCACCCCGGCAACAAAGCCAACATGACGTTCATCCCGCGCGACAAGCGCGAGGCTGGGGAGTTCAACTGGTACTACGACCGGATCAAGCAAACCGATGGCAAGGCCCTCATGCCACCGCCCGGCTGGGAAGGCACGTGGCAGACCGGCGAGTACCAGGTCTGGCTCCGCGCACACACCAAGCCGCAGACCCCCATCCTCTGGATCATGCTCCCCTACGACCGCGGGACGCCCCAGCCCACCATCCAATCACTCCCCGACGGCACCGGCTTCACCGTCAGCGTCGGCGACACCACCGAGACCATCACACTCCCCGGCACCGGGCAAGCCATCACGCTCACCCGCGAAGGCCAAACCACCACCCTGCTCGAAGCCGACGCCCTGCCCCCGCTCGGGCAGATCCCCACCGGCCCACTCGACCAGACCGACCCCACCGCCAACCAGAGCGAACCCGAGGAGTAAGCCCAACCACGTCCCCCTTGACCGCCAACGCCCGCGTGGGACAATGGACGAAGTGGTCGGTTGGGAGCCTACTTCCGTGGGCAGCTGGTCACTTAATGAATTTCCGTAAGGGAACTAACATGCTTGAGATCATCTTTGGCCTCTTCGTTTGTGGTGCCATGGCGAAGATCGCCGTCGCTGATGAGCAATCGGGTGTACTTTGGTTCTGTGTGACCTTTGCGATGTGTATCGTGGTCGTACTATTCATCCCTCTGCCATACATTCGCATGCTCATCGCGGGTGTCCTCGCTATTGGTGCGATGATGGGATACAAGGCGTTCGCAACCAGCTAAAGAAACCGCCATACCACCCGTCTGTTGTCTGGGTTGGTGTCGCCTGACTCGTACCCATGGGGACACGGGTTGGCTGCGGCTTCCGGCACCGAGGCATGGGGTGGCGGGTCATGGTGTTTTGTTCTAGGGCGCGTGGTTTGGGCCGACCGCTGGGCCGATAATGGCGCGGGTGTTTCATCGAAGTCTGACGCGAACCACGGATGCGGGGCGTCAGGGTTGTTATCATTCCTATGCCCGGCCTGCTGTTAACCCCGCTGCGATCACCTGCCGATCATTCAACCAGCGTCGTCACTTGGCGTCCTCTGCGCCCGGTGATTATTGATCAGGGATATCCGTCATCATGAAGCACTTCGACCTCGTTGTGATTGGGACAGGCCCCTCGGGCCAGAAGGCCGCGATCCAGGGCGCGAAACTCGGGAAACGCGTGGCTGTCATCGAGAAGGGCAACGTGCTCGGCGGTGCGCAGATCAACACCGGCACGATCCCGTCCAAAGCCCTGCGCGAAGCGGCTCTGCACCTCACAGGCGCATCCAAGCGCGGGCTGTTCGGCGAGAGCTACCGCGTGAAGAAAGAGATCAGCATCGCGGACCTGGTGTCCGTCGCATCACAGGTCATACGGCATGAATGGGACACGATCCGCGACCAGTTCGACCGCAACGGGATCGAGTTGATCTGGGGCGCCGGCCGATTCGAGGGGCCGAACCTGCTGGTGGTCGAGCGTGAGAATGATTCGGAGATGATCACCGGCGACAAGTTCATGCTGGGTGTGGGCACAAGGCCCGCGAAGCCCGACGACATCCCGTTCAACGATTACTCGATCTTCACCTCCGACACTTTCCTCAAACTCCAGAAGCTGCCCAAGACGCTGATCGTCGTGGGCGGAGGCGTGATCGGGACCGAGTACGCCTGCATCATGGCGACGCTGGGTGTCCGCGTGACCCTCATCGAGGGTCGAAACGTGTTGCTCGGCTTCCTCGACCAGGAGATCAGCGAGGCGTTCCAGTATTTCATGCGGCAGGCGGGCGTGACGCTACGCATGGGCGAGAAGGTCGAGTCCATCCGAGAGCTGACGACCGAAGATCAGAACGGCGTGGCGGTGCACAAGCCCCAGGTTGAGGCGATGCTTGAATCGGGCAAGAAACTGCGGGCCGAGACGCTGCTGTATGCCGTCGGCCGGCAAGGTGTGTGCGGCAAGCTCGGGCTGGACAACGTGGGGATCACCTTCGATGACCGCGAACGGCTGCGCGTCAACAAACACTACCAGACGCTGTCCAGGAACGGCGACGGCCAGGACCACGTGGTGGACCACGTCTATGCCGCGGGCGATGTGATCGGCTTCCCGTCGCTCGCGTCCACGAGCATGGAGCAGGGCCGACGCGCCGTGTGCCACGCCTTCGGTGTCGATGTGGGCAACTACAACACGCACCTGTTCCCCTACGGCATCTACGCTGTGCCCGAGATCAGCATGGTCGGCAAGACCGAGGAACAACTCACCGAAGAAGGCATCCCCTACGAGGCGGGCATCGCGTCCTACAAAGAGATCGCGCGCGGGCAACTGCTGGGCGATGAGCAGGGCATGCTTAAGCTGCTGATCCACCAGGACGACCACCGCATCCTCGGCGTGCACGCCATCGGAACCGGCGCAACCGAACTGATCCACATCGGGCAGACGGTGATGGCGTTTAACGGCACGGCCGAGTTCTTCGTGAACAACGTCTTCAACTTCCCGACGCTGGCAGAGGCCTACAAAGTCGCGGCCTACAACGGCCTCAACAAACTCGCCCACGTCTGAACCCCGGCGAAACGCGCGTCTACCGCGGGCAACCCGCGCTGGTCACGTGAGCTTGACGACCACAAACGTGACGTCGTCATCTGGCGTGCCATCGCCACGGTAAGCGGATAGCGCTTCGCAGAGTTCTCTTTCGATGTCAGCCGCGGGTTTGGCGTGGTGGGCACGCAGCAGTTGTTTCACCCGGTCTTTGCCGAACATGCCGCCATCGCGGCCCTTCATCTCCCAGACGCCGTCGGTCGCGGTGAGCAGCAAGGTGCCCGGGGAGAGACCATCGATCATGGCCTCCTCGTACCGTTCCTCCGCCACGATGCCCAGCGGCAGGCCCGAGTGGTCGAGCTCGTGGAAGCGATCGCTTGCCGGGTCATAGATGAACGGCGGGTCGTGGCCCGCGGATGCGAAACGCAGCGCCATATGCTCGCTGTCGATGGTCATCAGCATCATGGTCATGAACCGCTTGCCGCCGGTGTCGTGGACGAGCAATTGGTTGAGGTGGTTGAGCAGGTCCGCCAGTGAGCCGGGCGTGGTGCAACGGCTGCGGAGGATGCCGCGCGCGGTGGCCATGAGCATGGCCGCAGCCACGCCGTGCCCCATCACATCGCCCACCACGACCGCCACGCCATGACCGTCGAGCCCGACGATATCGAGATAGTCGTAGTAGTCGCCGCCGGTCTCATCGCAGTAGGTGCTGTGGCCCGCGATATCCAGGCCTTGCAAGCTCGGCGTGGTGCTTGGCAGCAGGTTGCGTTGCACTTCCATCGCGACCGTCAGGGAGTGCTTGATCCGCTCTCGCTCGCGGAGTTGTGGGCCGATCTGATTGAATACCTCGCTGAGCTGGGCCAGTTCATCGCGTCCACGGACTTCGGCACGCGCGTCGTAATCGCCCTCCGCCAGGCGATGGGCCGCGTTGGCTAGCTCGCGGGCCGGGCGGGTCACCTTGCGTGATGCGGCCAGCGCGAGACCCACCACCGCCAGGCCCATGAGCAGCAGGATGACCAGCATCGTGGCCTGTCGGTGCCGGGTTTCTTCGAGCACACGCAGACGGGCCTGCTCGACATCCGCAAGGAGGACCAGCTCGGGGACTTTCACCAGTGGAAAAACGCCGCCCGTGCCGTATGCGATCAGGAACGATCGGCCATCCACCGTGATGCGTTCGACCCCGGCGTGCCCCTCGCTCGCGGCCGCCAACACGCGGGCCAGTTGAGCGGGGTCATCCACCACGAGCACCTCCGGCTCGGGCGTTTTACGCCAATCCCGATCGCCGCCCGGAGTCGTCCGCTGGCGTGCGAGCACGACCGCGTGCCCCGCTCCCAGCCCGACGTACTCGCCGGGGCCAACCAGCATCGCCTCGGCCTGTGACGCCCAGCGCGCTGGCAAGCGCAGCTCCCCGAAAAGCGAAGTCAGCGGCACGTCGATCCCCGTGACACCCGCGAAGGTGCCATCGAGTCGGTAAACCGGCGCGGAGAGTGTCAGCGAAACCTCGCGTGTGGCAACATCGGGCAGCAGCACCCAACTGACCTGACCTGTATCGCGGGCCTTGTGATACCAAGGCCGGACACGCGGGTCGTAGTCCTCGGGGTACTCACCGTTGCCGGGGTACGCGCTGTGAAATCCACTGTCAAGGCTGGTGTACTGCCAGTACATCTGGTGGGGCGCGAGCTGGCGAGCAAAGCGGTAGGTGTCTGTCATGGCCGCCAGTCGGCCCATGTCGTGTTCGATCAATTCCGGGGCTACTCCCGCGACGGCGTAGAACACTTGGTGCTCATAGGTCACGGGGATCTGGGTACGCGTGCCGTCGAGATTGGGCCGCGTGTGCAGGGGCGAAAGCGCGGTGCCCTCGGGCCATTGCTTCGAATCAGCGGTCTGCCACGCCGAGGCCAACAGCACGGGTTGCTGCGGCGGATTGGACTGGCCAAGGAGCCGCCCCGCTTCCCGGGCCTGCATGGTGACGGCATGCTCCAGCACACGCTGATCGCGAATGAGCACGCGTCCGTATGCTTCCACAAGCTCCTGCATCTGCTCGAACGCGAGCCGGGTGAGTAGCTGGCGGCGGTCCTCAGCCAAACCCTCACCCAGCCGCCTCGCAGACACCAGATCAAACAGCCCCACCACACCAAGCGGCAGCACCGCGATCATCAGCAAGAGGATCAGCAGTTTGGTGCTGATGGTCATTGGTTGGTCCCTCGTCAAACGATGCCCGCCCCGAGGCGCGATCCCTACCCGCGGCGTGCGGCTGGCCCATCCACTGCGGGCGGCCGTAGTCTAGCCTGTGACGCTTGGCACGCGAAAGTAACCCTGCTATATTGCTCTTGTCGGTGGTGGAACGCTGCTTGATAGGCGGTTCACCACCCATCCCGTAGGTCCTTGGGTTACGGGCGATTAGCTCAGTTGGCTAGAGCGCACCCTTCACACGGGTGAGGTCACAGGTTCGAGCCCTGTATCGCCCATTTCTTTGTTTCTTGTGCCCGCGCACACGCGAATGCGAACTGAATAGGGGCGGCAGGATTCGAACCCGCGACCGAGCCATTATGAGTGGCCTGCTCTAACCACTGAGCTACGCCCCCACGGATTGACAAGCCTACCAGAGCAGGCCCGACATGGCATCTGACCATGATGCCGGTTCGGGTCGCGGGTCGTGGCCCTTGGGCTGGGGGCATCGCAATAGGTTTGGCGCCGGGCAGGCCTGGCAAATTTTTCGCATGATCGCGCCCTCGACTCCACAACTGAGGATAGACCCGCTATGCTTCATTGTTTGGTGTGACACGAGTCTCGTGTCCTTGCGTACTCGGCCCCTCTGTGGAGCAAAAGTCAGCCATGCGGATCCTCCGCTTTTATCGCACCTCGGTTGGCAAGAAGGTTGTCGTCGCGCTGACAGGGTTATTCATGTTCGGGTTCCTGATCGGTCACATGGCTGGCAATCTCAAGGTGTTCATGGGTGCCGCTGCGTTCGACCACTACGCCGAGGCATTGCGCGGCTTCATGGGCGACTTCGTGGGTGAGATGGTCTTCCTGTGGGTGTTCCGCGTGCTGCTGCTAGCGGCGGTGGTGCTGCACGTGGTGACGGTGATCCAACTCGCGCGCCAGAACCGCGGCGCCCGGCCACAACCCTACGCGAAGAACGCCCGACGCACCTCCACACTCTCCAGCCGATACATGATGTATTCGGGCCTGCTGCTGCTGATTTTCATCGTCTTCCACATCCTCCACTTCACCACCGGAACCGTCAGGCCCTCGCCCTTCGAGTACGGCAAGGTTTACGCCAACGTCTACGGCTCTTTCCGCATGGCGTGGGTCGCGGGGCTGTACGTCGCGGCTATGGCCATAGTGGCGTGGCACCTGTACCACGGCGTGTGGAGCCTGTGTCAGACCCTGGGCATCAACAACCCCGACCGGGGCGTGTTGCTCAAGCGGTTCTCCGCGGCGGCTGCGGTGGTCATCTTCGTCGGGTTCTCGGTGGTGCCGATCTCGATGTACCTCAACCTCACCGAGCCGGTCCCCGCTGAGCACGCGCACAGCGAGAAAATTGTTGAAGCAAAGCCCGCGACGCCCGACGACCCCGATGCACGAAGCACCGTCCGACAGACTTCAGATGCCCCCACTTCGGAGGGACGCTGAGCCATGTCCCACGCCACCCCCACCGCCATGCCAGACAACGCCTCCGCAGCCTGGTCGCTGAACAGCAAGGTTCCCGAAGGCCCGATTGCCGAGAAATGGACCCGGTACCGCGAGCACGTCAAGCTCGTCGGACCCAACAACAAACGTAGCTACGACATCATCGTCGTTGGCTCCGGCCTGGCTGGGGCATCCGCAGCGGCGTCGCTGGGCGCGCTGGGTTACAACGTGCGCTGCTTTACCTACCACGACTCGACCCGCCGGGCCCACTCCATCGCTGCGCAGGGCGGGATCAACGCCGCGAAGAATTATCAGGGCGACGGCGATTCGATCGACCGCCTCTTCTACGACACGCAGAAGGGTGGCGACTTCCGCGCCCGTGAGGCCAACGTCCACCGTCTGGCGGAGGGCAGCGCCAGCATCATCGACCAGTGCGTCGCTCAGGGTGTGCCCTTTGCCCGCGAATATTCGGGGCTGCTCTCCAACCGCAGCTTCGGCGGCGTTCTGGTTTCCCGCACGTTTTACGCACGCGGGCAGACCGGGCAGCAGTTGCTGCTGGGTGCTTATCAGGCCCTGCAACAGCAGGTCAACGCTGGCAAGGTCAAGACCCATCCCCGCGAGGAGATGCAGGACCTGGTCATCATCGACGGGCGCGCACGGGGCATCGTCACACGGCACCTGGACACCGGCGAGTTGCACACCTATGCCGCCGATGCCGTTGTGCTGGGCACGGGGGGTTATGGCCCGGTGTACTACCGCTCGACCAATGCGGTGAACTGCAACATCACCGCGAACTGGCGTGCGCACCGCCGGGGCGCGGGCTTCGCCAACCCGTGCTTTGTGCAGATCCACCCCACTTGCATCCCCGTGCAGGGCGATGAGCAATCCAAGCTCACGCTCATGAGCGAGTCGCTCCGCAACGACGGCCGCATCTGGGTCCCGCGCAAGCCCGACGAGAAGCGTCCGCCCAGCGAGATCCCCGAGAGCGACCGGTTCTACTACCTGGAAGAGCGTTACCCGGCCTATGGCAACCTTGTCCCCCGCGACGTGGCCAGCCGCAACGCCAAGTACGTCTGCGATGACGGGCTGGGTGTGGGCGCTTCGGGTCAGGCGGTGTATCTGGACTTCCGCGATGCCATCAAGCGCTTCGGACACGACACCATCGCTGCGCGTTACGGCAACCTCTTTGACATGTACAAGGAGATCACCGCGGAGAACCCCTACGACACGCCGATGCGCATCTTCCCGGCGGTGCATTACTGCATGGGTGGCCTGTGGGTGGACTACGAACTGGCGACCACGATCCCCGGGCTTTACTCCATCGGCGAATCCAACTTCTCCGACCACGGGGCCAACCGCCTCGGGGCGTCTGCCCTGATGCAGTGCCTCAACGACGGCTACTTCGTCCTGCCGGTGACGATCGGCAATTACCTGGCCGACCACTTCCGCGACAAGGTGAAGACCAGCGAGCCGGCGTTCGCACAGGTGAAGGCAGAGTCCCAGGCCCGCATCGACCGCATCGCCGCCATCCGGGGCAAGCGCACGCCGATGTCCATCCACAAGGAACTGGGGCAGATCATGTGGGACCACTGCGGCATGTCGCGGAACGCCGCTGGCCTGCGCGGTGCGATCGACCAGATCCGCGACTTGCAGAAGCAGTTCTGGACCGATGTCAAAATCCCCGCGGACACCATGACCACCAACCAGCCGCTGGAGCGGGCGCTGCGGCTAAGCGATTTCCTTGAACTGGGCGAAACCATGTGCCTCGACGCGCTGGCTCGGGATGAGTCCGCTGGCTGCCACCTCCGCGAGGAGCACCAGACCGACGAGGGCGAAGCCGTGCGCGATGACGTGAACTTCGCGCATACCGCAGTGTGGGAGTACCGGGGCGAGGGAGCCGAGCCCGCCCGCCACACCGAGCCACTGACCTTCGAGGCCCTCAAGCCGACGACCCGGAGTTACAAGTAATGCGTCTAGTCCTCCACATCTGGCGTCAGGCGAAGACCGCCGACAAGGGCCACTTCGAGCGGCACGAGCTTGACGGCGTCGTCGCGGATATGTCCTTCCTTGAGATGCTCGACCTGCTCAACGACAAGCTCCTCGAATCCGACAAGCTGCCCGTCGTGTTCGATAGCGACTGCCGCGAGGGCATATGCGGCACATGCTCGCTGGTCATCAACGGCTACGCCCACGGCCCCGGCCACGCCGCGGCCACCTGCCAGCTCTACATGCGAGACTTCCATGACGGGCAGGAGCTTTGGATCGAGCCTTTCCGTGGCGGTGCGTTCAAGGTTGTGAAAGACCTGATGACCGATCGCTCGGCGCTGGACCGCATCATCCAGGCGGGCGGGTATATCTCCGTGCCCACAGGCCCCAAGCCCGAACCCAACTCGAACCCCATCCCGCAGGACATCGCCGAGCGCGCGATGGACGCCGCCGCGTGCATAGGATGTGGGGCGTGCGTCGCGGCTTGCCCCAACGGTTCAGCGATGCTCTTCATGTCCGCGAAGGTCTCGCACCTCGGCTCGCTGCCCCAGGGCCAGCCCGAGCGTGACCAGCGCGTCATCAACATGGTCGAGCAGCACGAGGAGGAGGGCTTCGGGTCCTGCACCAACCACGCCGAGTGTCAGGCCGCGTGCCCGAAGGAAATCAGCATCGATTTCATCGGCCAGCTCAACCGCGACTACCAGCGGGCCATGCTGCTTAAGCCCCACAAGCTCCGCGGCAAGCTGCCCAATGCGTGAGGGGGAGCGGGGAAGCCTAGGGATTGCAATCCCTAGGCTTCGGAATTGCAATCCCTAGGCTTCGGAATTGCAATCCCTAGGCTTTGGGGTCGCAATCGCGCTGGGCGTCTGTTCACTCCACCGCATCGTAGCGCGGCACGTCATCCCCAGCCTGCGTCACGCGGAAGGTGCGGGTGGTTCCGTCGGGGAGTTTCCACGTCTCAACACGGCCGTCAGTTTCAGACTGTGTGGTTGTGCTGCCTGGTGTGGCCTCCTTGCCGAGGGGGAGCGGGACGGTGATCGTCGGGTCCGAATCGATCTCGATGAGCAGCGTGAAGAGCTGTTGCTGGGGGTCCACATCCAGGAAGCGTGCGTCGCGGTCGCCGGGGACGACTTTGCCGCCCACGCGGACCCCCGTGCCGACACCCACGCCCACGTTCCCGCCGATCCCAGTACCGACACCGATGCCGATAGGCAACCCGCCCCTGCGTTGGCTTGGCCGAATGGTCGAGACGCTGGGTTCGACGATGGTGCCATCCGCGAGGCGCAGCCGCACCTGCCGGATCGGATAGCCCCCGGCCCGCGTGGTGGTGGTCAGCGAGCGGTCTTCGAGTCTGACGGTGGACTGAAGGCTCTGCGTGCCGAGCCTGGCGTCGGTCGTGCGATACGTCTGCGACCCGCCGCAGCCCGCGAGGATGAACGTGAACAGAGCAAACAAAGCAAGACGTGCGCGCATGGCAGACCTCGGGTTTGGTGTGGCCGATCAGTTTCGCCGCGGCCTCGCGGCCCAGTGCATCTTATGCGCGAGCATCTTCCAGTAGTTGAACTCGGGGTTGTGCACCAGCTTGGTCTTGTTGGGGTGGCGGGTGACGAGCACCTGCTGGTCCTTGGCCAGCGCGAAAGACTGCTGGCCATCAAGCACCAGCGTTGTGCCCTCGTTGGCCGAGTGCAGGTGGAGCCATGTGTTGCACGACGCCTGATAGACGATGGGTCGAAACGCGAGGGATTGGGGCGCGATCGCGCTGATGCACAGCCCGTCGATGCCCGGCGAGATGATGGGGCCGCCGACCGACAGGTTGTACGCCGTGGAGCCAGATGGCGTCGCCACGACCACACCGTCGCCGGAGAACGTGGTGGCGCTGGTGCGTGAATACTCCGGCTCGATCGCCAACTCGATCTCGATCATACGGAACGGGGCCCCGGCGTTGATCACCGCGTCGTTCATCGCCACGCCATGGAAGATCGGCTGCACGTCCACCCCGCCGCCGTTGCCCCACTGCGGATAGCCGGCGGGGAAAACCTTCACGTCGATCATCATCCGTGCGGTCATCCGGCAAGTCCCGCCGGTGATGGCGCCCCAGTGGTCCTTCACGCCGTCGATGGAGAACTCGGCGAGGAAGCCGACCTTCCCGAAGTTGATGCCCAGCAGCGGGATGCCCGTCTCGATGAGCGCTCGGGCCTGCGACAGCAGCGTGCCATCGCCACCGAGCACCAGCGCAAGGTCGGCCGGGGGCAGCAACGCCGCCTTCTCGCGGTCCAGGGTGCGGAAGTCCGGCTCCGCGACGATCTCCGCCCGCTCAGCCAGCCAAGGCCGAAACTTCTCCAGCACCGGGCCGACGTGTTCCTTGCCCGTGTTGGCGAGGATCACCAGGCGCGGGCGGTCCATGCGCGGCGTGGTCAGGTGGGCGGAGGAGGTAGAGAAGGATGGGGCACTCACGCGGTCATTGTAAGCCTTCAACGCGTCGCGCGTGGGGCGCGTGCGGTCGCAGCCGCGCCAAGCCCGCCCGCGGGGTATAGTGCGTCACCGCCCCACCGCGAAAACCACATGCGAGCACTGGTCCTCCAACACGGCAAGCCCACACTCGACAACCGAAGGCTCGAGCCTAAGCCCGGCCCCGGCGAAGTCGTCATCCGCCCCACCCGCATGGGCATCTGCTCCACCGACCTTGAGCTATGCAAGGGGTACATGAACTTTGCGGGGGTGCTCGGGCACGAGTTTGTGGGCACCGTTGAATCGGCGGCAGACGCGGCGGGCAAGCCATGGATCGGCAAGCGCGTGTGCGGCGAGATCAACTGCGTCTGCGGGGAGTGCGACATGTGCAAGGCCGGGCTCAAGGAACACTGCCGCGACCGCACGGTGTTGGGCATCGCCGGGCGCGACGGCTGCTTCGCGGATCGGTTCACGCTGCCGGTGCGGAATCTTCATGCCGTGCCCGGCAATGTGGAGGACGACGCGGCGGTGTTCGTCGAGCCTTTGGCCGCGGCTTTTCAGATCGTCCGTCAGCTCGCCATCGAGGGCCGGCCATACATCACGGTGCTGGGCGATGGCCGGCTCGGCCTGCTCTGCGCCCAGGTGCTCTCCAAGCTCAACGCCACGGTCCGATGCGTCGGCAAGCACCCGCGCAAGCTCGAACACTGTGAACGCTGGGGCATCAAGTCGCGGCTGATCGGTGATGTCGGCCTCCGCAAAGATCAGGATATCGTCGTCGATTGCACAGGCTCACCCACCGGGCTGCCCACCGCCCTGCAAATGGTCCGGCCACGCGGCACCATCGTCCTTAAAACCACCGTCGCACCCCCCGCTGCGGGCAAGAACGCTGGACCCGCAGCCGACGGCAGCAATGGCGCGACTGGCCACGTGTACGATTTATCCCAGATTGTGATTGATGAGGTCACGGTGATCGGCTCACGTTGCGGCCCGTTTGCCGAGGCGCTCGATGCGCTCTCCGCCGGCACGATTGACGTGTCACCGCTCATCACGCGCCGGATGAAACTCGCCGACGCCGAGCAGGCGTTGCAGGCCGCGGGCAAATCGGACGTGCTGAAGATTCTGCTGGAACCGTGACGGCCACTGCCGCCAGCAACCCGACCCGAGGCTCACGCGTGGACGGCCAGGCCCAGGGCCACAGCCATGGTGCTGCCCAGGTCGGCTGGCGACTCCGCGATCGCGCACCCCGCATCGCGCAAGGCTTCGATCTTCGATTCGGCTGTGCCTTCACCGCCGGAAATGATAGCCCCTGCGTGGCCCATCCTTCTTCCGGGGGGAGCGGTGCGGCCGGCGATGAACGCGGCGACCGGCTTCTTCACATTCGCCTTGATGTACGCGGCCGCGGCCTCCTCGTCGGTCCCGCCGATCTCACCGATCATGATGATGCCATCGGTCTGGTCGTCGGCGTTGAAGAGTTCCAGGCAATCGATGAAGCCCATGCCACGCACCGGGTCGCCACCGATACCGATGCAGGTGGTCTGCCCAAGGCCGTGGTTCGCGGACTGCCACACCGCCTCGTAGGTCAGCGTGCCCGAGCGTGAGATGATGCCCACGGCTTTGCCGGACTTGGACTGCGACGCGGGCACGTGGATGTAGCCGGGCATGATGCCGATCTTGCACTCGCCCGGCGTGATGATGCCGGGGCAGTTAGGCCCGATCAGCCGGATGCCCTTGTACCGCGGCAGCGACAGCGTCTGCTTGACGCGGGTCATGTCCAGCACTGGGACGCCCTCGGTGATGGCGACGATGAGCTTGATCCCCGCGTCCGCAGCCTCCAGGATCGCGTCCGCGGCAAAGGGCGGCGGGACGAAGATCATCGTCGCGTCGGCACCGGTAGCCTCGACGGCTTCCCAGACGGTGTCGAAGACGGGGAGCCCGTTCTCATCGGTCTGGCCGCCCTTGCCGGGGGTGACCCCGCCTACGACCTGTGTGCCGTACTTGAGGCAGCCGGTGGTGTGAAATTGCCCCGCCGAGCCTGTGATGCCCTGGCAGATGAGTTTGGTGTGCTTGTTGACGAGGATGCTCATAGGCCCAGAGGATAGCGTGGATGCGGTGTTAAGGCCAAGAAGGCCCCTCACGGTTCAATGGCGCTGATGGGGCCCGTGTGTCGTGTGAAGAATTGGTTAGGGGCGCGTTGTGAGAAAGCCTTGGCGCACATCGGACGATGACATAGGGGCAAGCCCGCGCCAGCTTGGCAGAGACTCTGCATGTCACGGCGTGGACGGAGGAGATGGAATTGGAACCCAACCCGCTGACCAAGCCTCACGAAGCAAGCCCACAAGTTGGAAGCTGCACGAAACGGCAGTCCGAAGTCACCATCGCCAGGGTCTGTTCGCAAGCCGGGCAGGCGATGCGGCTTAATGGGCAAGCGCCGCTGCGCGACGCGCTGGATGTGTTGCGCGAACAATCGGAGTTGATCGGCCTGCTGATCGAGGTCGAGCCTGGTCAGGTCGTACCAATGTACCGGATACGCACCTATCAACTGCTGACCCGTGCCTATGTCAAGGACCTGTTCAGCCACAAGCCGATCACCGCGTTCCTCCGCGCGCAGCACGGCATGAACCACCTGCGGCTGGACGCGGCGACGCCGATCGGCGACGCGATCGACGCGGCCCTGGCGCGTGATGTGGAGTACCGCTACGACCCTGTGATCGTGACCCGTGGCGGGGTGTGCAGAGAAGTGCTTGACGTCCGGGCGATGATCGACCACCAGCGCTGCATGCTCGCGGACGTGCTAGACGAGGTGGACCGCCAGCGACAGGAAGCGCATCACGCATCGCGTCACGACCGGCTCACCGGGCTGCCCAACCGCACCCACTCGCTGGAACGCCTCCAAGAGGCCGCGAACGACGCCGAGGCACGCAGCAAACCCTACGCCCTGCTTTTCCTGGACTTCGACAGGTTTAAGATCATCAACGATAGCTTAGGCCACGACGCGGGCGACCAACTGTTGACCCTGATCGCCCGACGGATGATGCGGACGCTGGAGCAGTTCACCGGGCAGAAGCAGGACGCCGGACGCTGGCTCGCCGCGCGGCTGGGGGGCGACGAGTTCCTCGTGCTGCTCGAAAACCTCCAAGACCCCGGGGAGCCGACCCATCTGGCACAGCAACTGATCGACGCCATGCGCCCGCCGTTCAACGTCTGTGGCCACGAGGTCACCACTTCCCCGAGTATCGGCGTGACCACCAGTGCCACCAGCGCCAGCACCGTGCCGGGCACACTGCTCCGCGACGCCGACGCGGCCATGTACCGCGCCAAGAATGCCGGCCGCAACCGCTACGCGGTTTTTGACCAGTCGATGCATGAACAATCGCTGCATCGACTCAGGCTGGAGAACGAGCTGCGCCGGGCGCTGGATCGCGGCGAGATGACGATGTTCTATCAGCCGATCGTCGCCAGCGAATCCGGGGAGATCACCGGATTTGAGGCGCTGATGCGGTGGTTCCACCCGCAGCTCGGCGAGGTCTCGCCCGGCACGTTCATCCCCGTCGCAGAGGAGAACGGCATGATCAGCGCACTGGGCAGCTACGCACTCGAAACCGCCCTGCATCAGCTCGCCGACTGGCGGCGGGAGGTGGGCAACCAGAGGCCGATGACCATGAGCGTCAACGTCTCCAAACGCCAGATCTTCCAGCCGGACTTTATCGATCATCTGCGCCAGACAATCCAGCAAACCGGCATTAACCCCAGGGACGTCAACCTCGAGATCACCGAGTCGATCGTCTCCGGGCGCTCCGACGAGATCGTGTCGGTGCTCAACCGGGTCAAGGCGATGGGCATCCGCCTCTCGATGGACGACTTTGGCACGGGCATGTCGTCGCTGACCTGCCTCCACCGATTCCCCATCGACGTGCTCAAGATCGACCGAAGCTTCATCAAGCACCTCGAAAAACGGACCGCATACACGGCGGTGGTTCAGGCGATCGTCACCCTCGCACGCAACCTGGGCATGAGCGTCACCGTCGAGGGTGTCGAACGCATGGAACAACTCGCACAGGTGCAGGCGCTGGACTGCGATCAGATCCAGGGCTATCTCTTCTCACGGCCCGTCCCAGCCGCCGATGCGGCCCGTCTGTTGCGATACGGCATCACGCTGCTCGAACAACACCACGCGGCGTGACACCGCTACAGCTTGGCGACCACGCCTCGCCCAGGGCAACACTGCGTGGCAGAAGTGCGAAGCCGTGAGCCGCGGACGGGTGTTAGCGGTTGACTTGCTTAATAGCCCGGCGGGAGCGCTCCCTCATCCTCTTCATCGTCGAAGTCGTCTTCGGGCCGGGCGCGGTCGTACCGCGGGCCGTCGTGCGGGTGCTCACCGACTTCGACGTGGACCGTCGAGCGGATGCCGCCCCGGCCACGCCAATCGGTCTGCACCATCATCCACACCGGCTGCATCGCTTTATCCAGGTCGTCGGCGATCTGGTTCGTGACCGCCTCGTAGAAGATGCCCTCGCTGCGGAACGACTGGTAGTAGAGCTTGAGGCTCTTAAGCTCGATGCACTGGTCGCCGGGGATGTATTGGAGTGTGACGACCCCGAAATCCGGGTGCCCGGTCTTGGGGCAGACGGAGGTGAACTCATCGGAGACGTGTTCGATGCTGTACGGCCGCCCGGGGTTGGGGTTCTCAAAGCACTCAAGGAGTTTGGTGTTCGGCATGGGGTTAGCGTATAGCGGCGGAAGGCCGGCGTCTAGATGAAGGATTGGGCGCGCTCATCGCCCATAAACACACGTGGCTAGACGGCAGACGCGCGCCGCCATAACCTACCCACTTCATGCCCCAACCGATCTCCCAAGACGATGTGCGTCACGTCGCCAAGCTCAGCCGGCTGAAGCTGGACGACTCGCGGATCGCCCAGCTCACCGATCAACTCGGCGCGATCCTCGGCTACATCTCCAAGCTCAACGAGCTGGATGTCAGCGGTGTCGAGCCCCTGGCCCACCCGCTGGACCTGACCAACGTCATGCGCGAAGACGCCGAGCAGCCGGGCCTGCCGCTGGACATCGCCCTGCGCAACGCGCCCGATGCTGGCGACGGCTTCTTCCGCGTGCCCAAGGTCATCGGCGACGGGGGTGCCGCGTGATGGACCCGACCACGACCACGCTCACCGCCTTGCGCGATGCGATCGCTGACAAATCACTCACCGCCACCGAGGCGACGCGGGTGTATCTGGATCGCATCGATCGGCACGACGGCAAGATCGCCGCCTTCACGGAGCGTTACGACGAGCGGGCCTTGGCGCAGGCGGCCGCGGTGGACCGGGGCGAGGTCACGGGGCCACTCGCGGGCGTGCCGATCGCCATCAAGGATGTGCTGTGTACGGACTACGGCCATACGACCTGCTCGTCGAAGATGCTCAAGGGTTACCGTTCGCCCTTCACCGCCACGGCTGTGAAACGGCTGGAAGAAGCCGGCGCGGTGGTGCTGGGCAAGACGAAGATGGACGAGTTTGCGATGGGCTCGTCGTGTGAGAACTGTGCAGACGGTTTCGTGTTCAACCCGTGGGACACCGCACGCGTGCCCGGCGGGTCATCCGGCGGCTCTGCGGC
>JBGTLW010000236.1:0-20746 GCA_041743835.1 Phycisphaeraceae bacterium
CTGCCCGGCGAGCACGGCCAGCGCTTCCGTGGCTACAACGACAACTACCCCGCGATGTCCGCGGCGGCGACGCTGGTCGGCGGGCCGGCCGTGGGGGACCGCAGCGCGATGTCTGATGGCCTGCTGTGCCTGGACTCGCTGCGCAAGCTGCTCTCCCGCCGCGGGATGCTCTCCGAATACACCAGCCCGACCTACACGCCGATCACGCTCACCTGCCTCGCGGAGGTGGGGGAGCTCTCGCCCGACGCCGAAGCGCGGGAGCTTGCCCGCTGGTGCGAGGGGCGGGTGTGGATGGACCTTTGCGCCCACTTCCACCCCGGCACCTCCAGCCTCGCCGGGCCGCACAGCCGCGCGTACATGGTGGACCTCTGCGCCCACCTGCACAACGCCCACATGGTGCTCTACCAGGTCTTCGGCGATGCGGTCTTCATCAACCCGACCAACGCGCTGCTGCCGACCCAGCTTGGCCAGGCCACGCACAACAGTGACTATCACATCCCCTGCCACCTGCCTTGGCACCTCATCCCGACGTACCACGTGCCCGATGACGCGGCCGCGCTGCTGCTGGATCGTCAACACCCTTCGACCATCCACGCCACCGCCGAGCAGGCCGCAATGCAGCGCAACGTGTGGAAGCACGAGCGTCACCCGCAGACGCCCCTGGCAGAGGTGCCCGCGTCGTCGCTGTCTTTGTGTACGCACATGACCGATGACTTTGCGATGGGCACATCCGATCGGCCGTTCCTCGACGGCTACCAGATGAGCGTGTTCCACCTCGCGTACCGCCGGCGTCGGCCCGCGGCTTCACTGGCGGACGTCGCGGCACTGTTCCCGCGTTACCTCACATCCGTCATCGAGCCCGAGCGCAAACGACACCTCAACGACCAGGGCCGCGCCAATGCCGTGGCGCATGAAGGCGCCGCGATGGTGGCTTACAAGGGTCGGTGCGGCTGGGGCAGCGAGCCGCAGAAGGGGGATGCATCGGTTGATCCGACCGAGTCGCTGCGCCTGTCGCTGCTATTGACATGCTTCGACGCGTCAACCGACGGGGTGTGGCTGGGCGATGAACGGCTGGAGCGGTGGGGCGGCCAGCGCGTCGAGCCAGCCAGCGTCTATTGGCGTGACGGCCCCATCCTCGTGGCCATGCACCCGCTGCAACAGTTCAACCATGGCCGAACGCACGCCATCGCGCTGCGCGAAGTCAACGGGTTCGCGGTCATCGACCTGTTCAACTACCAGGGGCCGGCACGCACGTTCACAGCCGATGAGCTGCTCACCACGCACAATGGCTTTGTCATCGAGGTCGCCTCGGTCGATGACTGGGACAGCCTCGCCGCCTTCCGCGATCACCACGCCCGCCACACGCTCAGCGACACATACCACGCGGGCGACTGCATGCGGACGCTGCGGTATGAGCGCGATGGCTTGTCGCTGGGCATGGAACTAAGCCCGGTGTCGGATGGCATCAAGTGCCGCACCGTGAACGACCGCCTCGCCCCCGAGCACCCGTTCCACGTCGTGCCATCGCCTTAACAGAGCCGCGACCGTTAGGGAGCGGTGCCTTGCCATTGGTCGCGTGCCTGTCGTCATTCAAACCGGACCTCGTCGAGGAAGAAGGTCAACTCGTTGCCCTGTGCGCCCGCTGACCACAGGAAGCCTGTTTTGATGCGGGAAAGGTCCTTGCCTGTCACATCGATCGCGTATTCCTTCCACTGGTCGGTGAGGGTGAACTCCTGGGTGTGCCCGGCCGAGTCTGGGAACTTGGTGTCGGCCCCCAGCGCACCGAAGCCGAAGTTGATGCGCTCGCCACCCTTGGCCCCGCGTGCGTGGAAGACCAGCCGCTTGGCGCCGGTGAGGTTGAACCCTCCGGGCTGATCGCCCCAGTCGTTAGCCGGGTGCTGCCAGACCACGCCACCCCAGCCCGAATCTTTCGCAAACGTGGCCTTGAGGCTGGTTTCACCGGCGTGAGGGTTCACCCGGCTCTGCTCATCCATTTTGATGGATTCGACATCGCCCATGTACCCCGAAGGAATAAAGTTTTCCTTGGCTTTTCCGTCGCCATAGATCACGTGTGGTATCCGGCCGGCGACACCTTTGGGAGCCTTGTCCTGCCCCTTCACCAGCAGGGGGTGATTGGCCATCGCCCCGCTACCCTCTCCATCACTTACGAACGCATACACACGGTATCTGCCCGGTTCTTGCGGCATCACCAAGACCGCGTGAGATGCCGAGCGCTCTGTATACGCGTCGGGAAAGCTGCGGGGTTGGTCCTGTCGATCACCGCCGGTGAAGTACTGTTCCGCTTCAGTGTGAAGCTGCCAATCGACTGTGATCGGCCTGCCCTCGGGATCACTGGCTTTGAGCTTGACTGTGATGGTCTGGCCAGGTTCGACCGCATCAGCCGACACTGTCAATGGCTCGATATCCGGGCTTAGGTTCTCGGCGGGCTTGCCGGACCATGCCAGCGTCATTGCATCAACCGCAGGAGTCTTGTCGCCGTTGGGCAGGAACATCCCAAACCACGTAGCCGTGGCTTCCTGCTTGAATCCCCATGTGAACGCAAAGGACCCTAGGCACAGCGCATCTTCAGACAGAGCCTTGTAAGCCCTTCCGTAGGATTCTGCTTTTTGTTTGCTGGTCATTTCGTTGACCGCTCCAAAGTTGTTTAGCCCCACTTCCCACGTGCCCGGCGGGCCGAACTCCGTGACGATGTAGGGTTTGGTGCCCCCGGCCGCGCGGTAGCGTTGCGGAATGGATGGTGCCCCGCCGTAGCTGTTGATGCCGACGATATCGATGTCCGGGCATAGCTTGTGGATCGCGGGGACGCGTTGCCCGCCTATCTCAGAAACGACGGTCATCGTCGGATGATGGGGGTCCAGTTTCTTGACTAACGCGGCACACGCCTGAATGTGCGACCAGATGGCGGCGTTATCGCCAGCCTCAAAGCCTTCCATCTCGTTGCCCAAAGCCCACGCGAGCAAGGCCGGATGATCTTTGTACTTTTCGACCGCCTCACGGACGCGCTCGTACTGGTCAGCCACCTCCTGCACGTTGCTGTAGTCAAAGCCATGCCGTTCGTGACGCAACCAGATACCCAACACCACCTTAAGCCCCAACTCATGCGCCTCGTCGAGTTTGCCCTGTGTGTCATCCCCCACGCCCCACGTCCGGAACGCATTGCCCCCAGCCGCTACTAATTTAGCCTTGCACGCATCGCCCCCCGCACCTTTGATAGCGAACGGCTGCCCCTCCACCGTGAGGGTATAACCCGTGCCTTGAGGGACTATGCCCACCTTGACGGGCTGGGCACGTGATGTGTTCGATACGCTCATGAGTGCCAGAAAAATGAAGATTGCAGCGGTAGAGTGAATAGTCACTTTTAATCCTTTTCTAGTCAAATGTGAAAAGATCGTCTTCGTGGTAGAGGGCGGTCATTCCCCACGGATTGACCAACGCCGGCTCTCATCGGTCAGGCTCTGTGATTGCACGACACATAGCTGGCCGAGGCTAATGCTAAACCTTAGTACACCGTGGCCATGTTCTTGTTTTGAAGCACATCCTGCTGTGCGGGGGAGGCGTGTCCATCGACATACGCCATATTCGCGGACTGATTGCCGAGGTGTCGGTAGCGGATTCCGATGGGCTGGCCGCCGGCAGTCGTGTCCACGTTGCCGATGACCGGCAGCAGCGTCTCGGGATTGTTCACAAGCAACGGGATGTTGTTGTAGGTCCAACCATCCAATGTCCCGCTATATATCGGGCCACTAACCGTGCTGCTGGCTTGGTTGGCATCCCCTAATGAAATGACCTCGCTTGGCCGAATGATGGAATCCACCCGCACCAGCCTTGGCGTGCTGCCCGGGAAGGTGAGCCGGTCGAAGTGTGTCAGGACGTTGACGTTGGAGGAGTAAGTGGACTTGGGTTCATCGGTCCCGTTCCATGGCAGCACGGTGCTTGGGCACCAGTAAAAGTCGTTGTAGCTGAAGTTGGTTCCACGGGGTGCCTCGATGTACGACTCCAGCGCGACGTGGAACCTCTTGTCGTCCCCGATCCAAGTGCCCCCGGCATAGGACACGCCGTTCTGCCCGCTGTACGCGGCTGGGAACTGGTCGCGGTGCTCGGTTGCATACACCGTGGTGGCAATGGCGATCTGCCGCACGCTGGAAAGACAGATGGTCGCACGTGCAGCATCCCGCGCAGCCCCCAACGCTGGCAGCAGGATCGCGATCAACAGCGCGATGATGGAGATGACAACAAGGAGTTCGATCAGGGTAAAAGCGGTAGGGCGTCGATTCATGGCGGGGCTCCAAATAGCAGGATTGGGTACTGGGAAGAAGCGTATCGGGGGCGGTCAAGCCCCCGATACGGACAAGGTCACAATGTCATCAGGCCTGACGGCGACGCCGGGCAACCAACACGAGGCCTCCAAGCCCCATCAGCGCCAGCGAGGCCGGCTCGGGGATGACCGACAGATTTAGGTCGTCGATCAGCACGGTGCCCGCAAGCAGTTCGCCTCCGATTGGGCCGATGCCCTGGCTGAACTCGATGAAGGCGGCTGTGGCACCAGTTGGGACAGCGCCGAGGCTATAGGTGATTTCGGTCCAGGTGTTGGGGTTGATGTCGTTCTGGAAGTTCTGGTTACCGCTGTTGGCGAGGATGTTGCCCACGCCATCCAGATAACGAAGAGCAAACAGCACGTTGCCGGTGGACCCGGCAAAACCCTTGGCCCAGAAACTCAGCAAGGGTGTGTCGCCCTCAACCAGCGGAGCCAGACCGCCCTGCTCGATTGAGTTTTGGAGCATGACCGCGGCATTGAATTGAGGTGACGACAGTTGTGCCGAGAAGTTACCGGTGCGGGCATCGGTGGACAGCGTGTAGCCCGCCGCGGCTGTCAGCCACGATTCAGCCGGCGTTGTGTCCCCGACGTTTTCAAATCCACCGTTGGCGAAGCCGTTCACAGCCTGCGCCGCTCCACCGAGGGAGAGCGAGGAGACCACAGCCACACCAAGCGTTGAGATGCTTTTCATCCGATGCGTTGAGATTGCAGTTTTCATCTTTAAAGCCTTTATGTAAGGAACCAACTTGATTTGACCAGCGACAAACGAAAGCCTGTCGCTTTGAAGTACGAGGAAACACTCCTCGCTGAAACCCTCAATACTTCGTTCCTCGCGAATCGCATCCTGAACAAGGCGATGTATTCACGCGAACACCTTGGCCCCGGTGACGGGGCGGAGCAAACCTCATAGCGGCTTGAAACAGATGGCTCACCGTGATAGGCTGAAACGTGAGAGAGAGTCCACTTTTTCTCACCGATACCGTCTGGCATACCCCGCCGGACGGTATCTTCATTCCTATCTCGTACCATACTTCTGAGTCACCGCACACCTCCTTTCGTCTGTTAGGCCTGGGAGTCAGGCATACCTACAAAGCTTATTCCTGCGAAGCCGTAAGTTCCGCAGGCGCTCCACTGGAATTGTGGACTTCGAACCAGGCACGCAGCGTCCGGCTACAAGTCACCGAGGTGTCATTTCCAGCCGGCCCATCGTTCATCACTTCAACCAGTAGGTCGAAGGCCTCGCGCCCCAGCGCTCCCGCGTCCTGGCAGACCGCGGACATCTGCGGATAAACCGAGTAGCGGATATCGCCGTCATCAAAGCCTACGATCGAGAGGTCCCGCGGGATACTGACACCCTGGACGTGGGCCTCGGTCGAGGCACCGATACATGTGAAGGGGTCGGCAATATACAAAGCGGTGGGCCTGTCCTTCATCGCCATCACCCGCCGAATCATCTGCTGCCCACCTGGGCGATGAGCCGGGACCCGCAACAGCATCTTCTGTTCGGATTCTAGGCCGTGATCCTGTAACGCATCGATATAGCCGGCGACACGATCAATGTGATCGGTGTCGTCCACCACGTTGGTGCACATGGCAATACGACGGTGCCCCTGTTCGATCAGATAGTTCACAGCCTCACGGCTGGCCTGCCGCGACTCGTACCCGACGTATCGGACGCGCGGATCATCGAACCGCTCGCCCATGACGACCGCCGGGAAACCTTCCTCTGCAATCGCTGTGCAGATGTGCCTGCTCGCGGTCGTCGCACGGATGATCGCCCCGCGGACGCCTTTCCGCATGAACATCTGGCTGTAGGTTTCGTCGGGCTGCCTGCTGTGGCGGGTGTGTAGGATAATCAGGTCCAGGCCACAGCTTTCAAGCCCCGAGGCAATGCCACACATTGCTGCGGCATCATATGGCGACCCAAGTGAGAACTCATCGGTATAGACGTACGCGATATTCGCGGTGCTGCGCCGCCCGACCGTGGGCACATAGCCAGATTGATTAATTGCGGTCAGCACCTTCTGACGCGCCGCATTGCTTACCTTGGTCTGGTTGTTGAGCACTCGAGAAACCGTTGCGCCCGAGACGCCCGCCTTTTTCGCGATTTCTCTCACAGAAGCCATGCGTCTACCTTTCAGGGGCAAGCTGTTCGAAACAATCCAAACTGACACAGATCAATATGAATCAAATAATGTAACTGTTGCATATTAGCCTCATATTTCTGAATGTCAACCCCTATATCACAAAATATTGAGAAATTGGATGCCTTGATCGCAGACCGCAAAGCGGTTGAGAATATATCGTTTTACCCCGAATAAGTGCATGGTCCGGTAGCAAACGAGTAAATCCACGCTTTCGGGGGGTCGAAACGGGACGCTCCAGCTCTGTTGCAACGCTCTCTAGGCGTAACATCTTACGATCAAGGGTGGTTATTGAGCACCCTCGACACGGTCGTGGCCGACACTCCAGCACGTTTTGCGATATCTCGGACAGAGGCCATCGTGTAGATCCAGTCGGGTCGCCGCAGTGGTACAGTTCATGAAACTGTTTCTAATATACCCCATCGCAGTTGCCTGTCAAGCCCCTTGTTCGCGGATTTTCTGCCGCAGCCGGGATGTGCATGGGTGTGAGCCGCTTGGCCCCCGCTGCGCGGCGTGCCATCGATACTGTCCATCCCGCCGGGCAACATCTGCTGCGAATCCGGGCTACGGCTGGGGGCTTGGGGTCTGTGGCTGACTTACGTACAGCGGGACCACGCTGCCGTGGCCGCGGCGGTGGGCCTGGCCGTGCTCAAGAAGGCGAGTCTCGTCGCCTTGAGTCTGACGCACGAGGTCGAATGGCTGCTGGCGGATAACCCATTCACCGACGGTGAAGGACAGCGAGCTGTTGTCGTTGTGGAACATGACCTTCTCCGGGTCGCCAGCCTTGTTGGAGTAAACGAAACCGCCGACGAATTCGGAGCGGCCGCCGGCTTCCACGCGGTGGACGCTGGTGTCGGTTTCGGTCTTGACGCCCAAGACCCACAGGTCGCCGCCGCGGTTGAGTGTCTTCGGCTGATGCCAGTTCTCGACATTGAGTTGGCGTGCCCAGGCTCGCGTGCCCGGCTGCAACTCGAGGTAAGCGCCCACGACATCTTCCAGAAACAGGTCCCCCGCGCCCTCCTCGGCAATGACCTTGTGTATAAACAGATTGCGGATCACCAGCGTCCGATCGCTCCGATGAACAAAGCTGGTGCCGGTGTAAGACAGGTCGAAGCGTTCGATGACGACCAGCGGGGAAGCGCCGTCTTCGATGATGAAGGTCGGGAACCAGTCCGAATCCGGCGGAAACTTGCCTTTCACGTTGGTTTTCGCCATCGGCTTATCCAGGCCGCGTTCGAGGCCGATGATCCGCTGAACGTTGCCTCGGACGCGGATATCGCTGAACAACCCGATCGTTTGATCGGTGGGGAGGTAAATCGTCTTCGCCCCCGAATCGATCGCCGCCTGCACCGCCGGGGACCAGTCGATCTTGGGATTGCGCTGGTCACGATCTTCACTGCCGGTCGTGCGCTGAACGGCGTGTTCCTTGAAGTCGGCGACGTTCACCCAGTTCTCCGGCGGGTCGTATGCCAGTACGGGAGCATCCTTGATCGGCAGGTTCAGCGACCGCGGGGGCGTATCCTCGAAGAGCGTCAACACGTCGTGCGAGACAAACTCGTCAACCCTTGCCCCTTCGGCGTTGTGCCCGGTGCCGACGGTATGTTCGATCGCCTTGGCGTAACCCACCGTCTGGATATTTCGCGCAAACATGGCGGATTCATTGATGATGGCGGGGAATTGCTTCGCCCCGCCCTTGCCGCGCAATTCACTGTCGATGATGGCGGTGAGGCTGGCACCCCCTTTGTTGTGATAGGCGGTGACGGCGTTGTCGCTGCGCAGGCCGCGCAACGAGATGCACTGGCCGTCGTTGAGCCAGCCGACGGTACGCTGGTCGCGGAGTGTGATGTGCTCGGCGGTGATGCTGTTGACGGCATGGACGGTGCTGACGCCGATGTCGAAGCCCTCGACGGTCACGCGTTGGATCAGGCATGGGCCCTGTTCATCGGAATAGCCCAGGTCCAGGCCGATCTTACCGATGCGCTGGGGGTCGGAAGAGCGGATGGTCAGGTCAAACACGCCGCCCTGGTTGTTGGCCATGAATTGGAGACCGATCGAGCCGGGGTTGCCTCGGCCCACGTCGAGCGTGAGATTGCGCAGCGAGTTTCGGAACCGCTGCGCCGGGGCCTTGCCCGTCCAGACCATCGCCTGGGGCTCGGCCGGGTTCTGGAAGCCGGGGCATTGATCCATCAGCTTGATGACCACGCCGTCCCGACTCTGGCCTTCGAGCACGGTGCGCGTCTGGCGGCCGGTCCAGCGCAGCGTGTCGGTGATGAGGTAGGTGCCATCGGGCACGTACACCAGTTGCGCGCTTTCCAACGCCAACTGGAAAGCCGCGGTGTCATCATGCTTGCCATCGCCCACCGCCCCGAAGGCCTTGACATTCCGGACACGGGCGGCGGGCGGGTACACCACGTCGCCGGGCTTATGATTTTCCATAACGGCCTCGTTGACGGCCAGCATCTGCTCGTCGGTGGGGTTCGGCGTGACCGGGGCACGCTTCAGATCGGCCAGCCGCTCACGGTTCGCGCGGACCTCGGCGTCGGCCAGTTCCGGGCCGAAGGCCAGCTCGTGCAGGTGTGCATCCACGGTCGCGCGTTCGGCGGTCAGCACCAGCACCAGTTCCTCGCCCCGCTCGGCTTTCACCGCCACTTTGCCCAGGGGCGTCCGTTGGTCGGGCTCCAGCAGCCATTCATGGACACGATCGACACGCTCGGGCGAGCGGCGGACCAGGTGCAGCCGGATATAGCCGTACCCGTCGAGCCGCTTGGCCTGGACGTGGCCGGCGAGGCCGTACCACCCGTCCGCCGGCACAAGGTAGGCCAGGGCCGGCACGCGATGGCCCTGACGTGTATTCGCCGCGGTACGCATCAGTACCACGCCGTCTTCCACCGCGATGCGCGGCTGGCCGTCCGCGGCATGCTCGGTCGCCTGCCAGCCGCCCTCGCGCCAAGGCATGGGGAGGTAAGCCTCGGGCTGAAGCGGGTCCACCGGCCACAGGCGATCGGCCCGCCAACGCGCTTCCCCATCCACCTCCAGCGGGTTGCCATCAGCTTGGACCCAGGTCTTCGGTGGTGCGTCCGCGGCGAGCTGTGCCGACGACAGCGACAGGTGAGCGGTGATGATGACTGCGAAACCGATGGCTTGCCAAGGCATGTTGAGTTCCTTTGCGTCGCGTATCAAAAGGTGCCCACACCGCGCTGCGAGAACCGCCTCGCCTCAGCGCGGGATCAGGCATGAGCGGGCTGGGGCACCGCGGTCGGCGGGAGTGGGCACAAACCCGTTGGGACTCAGCGGCCGACCCACAGCCCCGTCCCCGGTGGGGTGCCGGTGAATTCATCGAACGTGATGGACCGCACGCTGTTGTCCACCGAGCTGATGTTGAAGGTCGTGTTGGGGTGCCGGGCACCCAACTCGAACGCCCAGAGGAACCCGCCCCCGAAAAACGTCCGGTACATCATCAGGCGTCGGGCTGGCTGATTGGTCCCACTGGTCCCCGAGACGGTGCCGCTGAATTTGTCGTAAAAAAGCAGGTGGCCGGAGTTGAGCGAGGAGAGGCGGCGGGGGGGTTCGAGTGAGAATGGCTGCTGGCTCGCCGCGTATCCGCTGACGCCGTAGCTGACCCGCTCGATGTCCGCACGCGGCCGCCAACTCGCCGGCTCGCCGACGTATGACTCGTTGTCCGGGTCGGCGGGGCACCGCAGCAGCTCGGGCATGACCATCGGCGTGTAGCCGCCGGCGGTGAAGTTGCCCAGATACCCCGTGCCCCGCGTGGGCGCGTACACAAACATCTCCGGCCAGCCCTGGTAGGGGTTGGCGCTGGTGCCATACCCGAAAATCATCGCGTCCTGATGATCGGTGGCGTACGTGATGCTGAACAACGACAACTGCCGCATGCCCGACATGCACATCACCTGCCGGGCCGTCTCCCTTGCGTTGCGCAGCGCCGGCAGCAGCAGCGCGATCAGCAGCGCGATGATGCTGATCACGACTAAAAGCTCGATCAGGGTAAAGGCGGTTCGTCGCATGTCGGCACCTCGGATACCACGGGATTCGGCCGGGCAAACACGGCGGGCCCGCTGCCGGGCACGCCGCGAGAATGAGGTCTTTGTACTCACACCGCCTGACGCGGGCGCGAACGGGAAAGCACCAGCAACCCGCCAAGCCCCATCAACGCCAGCGACGCCGGCTCGGGGATGATTGTGACTTCGAGGATCGGGCGAAACAACGTGTCGCTCGTGTATTCGCTTGAGGCGAACTGTTGGGGGCTTGACCCGCTTGCAACCGTTTCCCACAATCCCCACCCGTGATTGTTTCCCCCGGTCAGCCATGAACGGACATTGTCTGTCACATCAATCTCGATCCAGCTATTGGGCGATTTGTCAGACATATCAATACTTGTGACGGGGGTTCCCAGCATAAGGCTGGGATTGGCATCTGTCAGTCCCAGGCTGGAGGTCGTGCTGCTTTCGTTCCAGGTCTGGTTCGCGAGGTTCACCGTGACCGTCTTGCTGGTGTCCACCGCCGTGAAGTAGAGTTTCAGCGTGGCGGAGACGATATCGGTTGAGTCAAGTGACGGATCAATCTGGCCGGAGCCCAGGCCGAAGATATTGTCGAAACGAATCAACCCCACGCGTTGGTTCCCGGCACCTCCTCGCCGTCTTACCGCGACCGTCGTCGCGGCACCTTGCGAGGCTGTCGTCGTGTCGTTTGTGATCCATGTATCCAATGTCCCGGTGTAACCATCGGCGCCCTCTTGAAAGCTCAGGATCTCCGAGCCGTGCGCGTGAGTACCAAATAGCAGACAGGACATGGTGATGGCCGAGAGCGTTAATGCGGCGAATCGTGATGCAGGTTCCAGACTTCTCATGATGCGTCTCCTCTTTGAAGGGTTAAGTGACCGCCGGGGGCGACGCGGTGCCTCCGACCTCGAAAGAAAACGGGATGCGGGTTTCGGGGAACGTTTCTTGCGGTTGCTCGATGCTCTCCAGCAGCATCTCCGTGGCCCGGATGCCGATCTGTGCGTGTGGAACCACGTACGTGGTCATGACCTGATCCATGATCTGCGAAGGGGTGTCGGCAAATGACACGACGGATAGGTCTGCGGGCACCGACAGACCCTGTTGCAGCGCGGCAATCATGAACGGCTCGGCCGTGGTGCTCCCGTAGCTGATGACAGCTGAGGGCCTGTCCGCCGCTCCGAGGCACTGACGCGCGAAGGCACAGCGCGTGCCGGTCCGCACCGCCACCCCTTCGTCACGGATGACCCATGGTTCAAGCCCCGCTTCGTCCATCATGATGCGGTAGCCCGCCTCACGGTCTAACGCGCTGTAGTGCGGCGTGGGGTAGAGGTGGCCATAGGAAAAGTCGGCGTAGGCGATGTGGCGGTGACCCAACTCGATCAGGTAGCGGGTCGCGCGCTTGGCGGCGTCCAGATCGTCGGGGCGCACGCAGCAGTGCGGCTGCTTGGAGTTGAGCCAGACCGCGGGGATCTTGTGCTCGTCGATCAGATCGATCAGCCGCTGGGGGATGGCGTGGGTGTAGTCGATCAGCAGGCCATCGCTGTGCGTCTCGCGAAGGATGCGTGGGACGTAGCGGTCATCGGTGAGTTGGTCGTCTGGCAGGCGGACGGCCATGAGATTGAGGTCGCGCTCGCTGAGTTGCTGCAGGAGCGTGTTGAGCAGGTCTGTGGGCACGGTGCTGCGGGCGTAGCCGGTGCTCAGCAGCAGGGTGATCGCGCCGAACCGCCCCGAGCGGGTGGCGCGGGCGGCGGTGTTGGGCATGTAGCCCATCTCCGCCGCAGCCTCCTGCACCCGTTTGCGGGTGCTCGCGGCGTACAAATCCCACTTGCCGGGGCGACGGTTGAGGATATCGCTGACCGTCTGATGACAGAGCTTGGTACGCGTTGCGACTTGTTTGAGCGTGATAGCCATAGTTCATCCGCACGTGCGGATTAAGTATAACGCAGGCCATGCGGGCCTGTCAAGATTTTTCTGCTGGCAAAAAAAAGGGCAATCCGCGATCCGGTGGTCAAATCGGGGCTTTAGGGCCGCTGGGATCGGGGGTCTGCGTAAGGGCGGCGCGGACTTGGGGGGAGGACCAGGTGGCCCCGTGCTGCTGGAGGAGCTGGCGGGCGGTGGGGTGGCCGGTCGCGCGTCCATCATCACGGGTGGACCAGCGTCTGCGGTATCGACTGACCAACGACAGCGCACGCTCGGTCAGCGCCAGCCGTGTGCCCAGATGCTCGGGATGCTCCCACAGGTTGTGCAACTCGCCGGGGTCACCGCGGTGATCGTAGAGTTCGCCGATCTCACCCTCCTGCCACGGGTAGAGCACCAGGCGATGGGTGCGAGATCGCACAGCGACCGAGTAAGGCTGCTGGGTGTTGAAGTCGTACTCACAGACCACGCACGCTGCGCCTTCACGCTCGCCGCGGGCCTCGGGTAGTCGGCTGACGCCTTCGACAGAATCGGGGATGTGCTCCCCAAGCCCGGCCGCATCAAGCAGGGTCGGGTAGAGGTCCACCAGTTCGGTCATCGCATCGCAGGCGGTGCCCCGCGGCCCGCCGGGGTAGCTGACGATGAAAGGCACGCGATGGATCGCTTCATAGATGCCCAGGTTCTTGAGGTGCAGGCCGTGTTCCCCGGCGAAGTCGCCGTGGTCCGCGACGTAGCAGATGACTGTGTGATTCAATTCGTTCTGCGCTTCGAGTTCATCAAGCACGCGGCCTATCTGCTGGTCGATCATTGTGATCAGTGTGTAGTAGTAAGCCACCTGGCCACGCAGGTCCGCTTCGTCTCGGGGTCTATAGGGATAGCCCATCGTCCCGCTGTTGACGTAGTCGCGCTGGAACCGTGGTTTGCCCGCGAAGCGGCGATTGAAATAATCGCTGATATTGCCGGGTAAATGCAGCGCATCGGGGTCGTACCAGTTGCTGCACTCCGGCGGGATACACAGCGGCTCGTGCGGGCGCTGGAAGCTCAGTTGCATCATGAACGGCCGGTGGCGGTCGCGTGCCCGCAACAGTTCAACGGCCTGGTCGCCGGTCCACGTTTCGAGGTGGTGTTCCAGGGGGACCTCGCTGATGAATCGTTCGAGCTGATAACCTGATTGCCCCTCGAATCGCGAGCCGAGGTCGTAAGCGTCGGCTAGATCATGATCGATCAGATACTGAAAGTAGTGCACGTTCCGCGGGTCGCCATCGTCCGAGTCGGCCAGATCGCAATAGCGCAGCTGCTCGAACCCGGCCTTGTTCCACTGTCGGATCATGTGCGCTTTACCCACAAGCATGTTCTGGTAGCCCAAGCCACGCAGGACGACGGGCAGCGTCCGCGGCGTGGGCAGGTCCAGTTCGTGGATGTTGTTGCCGGTGATGCCGGTGGTGTGCGGGTATTGGCCGGTGATCATGCTGCAGCGGGATGGGCCACAGATCGGGTTGTTGCAGTAGGCGCGCGTAAAGCGCACACCGCGCTGCGCGAGTCGGTCGAGATTGGGCGTGCGCACATCGGGGCGATCGGCGCAGCTCATGCACCCGGCGTGGTGCTGGTCGGCCATGATCCAGAGGATGTTCGGGGGTCGGTTGTTCATGATGGTGTGCGTTTCCTGGGCATGCGACTCGGGCTGCGCACCTGATTAATCATCCTGTCGGCGCTGGCCGGGGTCGCGTGCGGCAGGCACTCCCAAGATGCCTCAAATCCAGAGTGCCCGGTCTTAAGCCGTGGCTGCACGATACGTTGGCCATTGCGGGCTACCACCGGGATTGTAAATAAGAAAAGTCTCACATGCCGCCTGATTCGATGGGGCGATCTGCCGTTCTGTGCGGGAAAAACTGGGGTTGAAGGGCACATATTTCTGTTGACACGGGTCACCACCGGGATTATACTAGTACTAGTCTCATTTACTCGCGAGGTGAGAGGCCGCGTGGGTTTTTGGTCTTTCTTGCCTTGTCTCCAAGTGCCCCTTTGCCACGCCAGGACCGACTTCTTGACCCAAGCCACCCTCAATCAGATCGCCGCGAAAGCCGGTGTCTCCCGGGCGACGGCGGCCCGGATCCTCGGCTCGGATGTGCAGTACCAGCGGCCGACCTTCGCCAAGCGCGCCCAGAAGATCCGCCGCATGGCCGAGGAACTGGGCTACCGGCCCAACGCCGCCGCCAAGGCCATCTCCACCGGCCGGTTCCAGCACGTCGGCCTGCTCATGGGCACCCACTACGAACGCTCCAACTTCACCCGCGAGATGATCCGCGGCATGCACGATGCCCTCCAGCAGAAGCAGATGCATCTGTCGCTCTGGTTCCTCGATGATGACCAGCTCGCCGACGAAGCCCACCTGCCCCGGTTCCTCGAGCAGCAGATGGTCGATGGGCTGCTGGTCAACTACACCCACGCCCTGCCCGCCCACATGCAGGAGGCCATCGACCGGGCCGGGTTGCCGGTGGTCTGGCTCAACCTCAAGCGCGAGCACGACTCGGTGTATCCCGATGACATCGGGGCGGGGCGAAAAGCGGTGGAGCACCTCCGTGGTCTGGGGCACCGGCGGATCGCCTTCGCCGACTTCACCCACGGCCCGGGCAACAAGTTCCTGCCGCACTACAGCGTCCTCGACCGCCGGGCCGGCTACGAGCAGGCGATGGCCGACGCAGGCCTGTCGCCGCAAAACATCGCCGTGCCTCACGAGTTGGACGGCTACGAAGCCGTCGTCCGGGCCGCAGCCGTGCTGGCCAGCGATGACGCGCCCACCGCGGTGGTCTGCCAGAGCCCGCGTGATGCTGAGGTGTTCCACATGGCAGCAGTAGCGCGGCAGCAGCGGGTGCCCCGCGACCTGTCGCTGGTGACCTTCGGCCCCGATCGCGTCTCCGGCACGGTGCTGGACATGACCCGCCTCACCGAGCCCCGCGAGATGCTCGGCCTGCTCGCCGCCCAGGCCCTGCTCCGCCGCATCGATCAACCCAACGACCCCTGTCCCGCCCGGCAGGCCGACTACCAACTTCACCCCGGGGCGTCGGCGTCGACGCTCGCCCACACAGCCCCCTGAATCAGGAGGATCGCCATGCACCAAGCCGCTTCGATACTTCAGCCACATTTACTTTTCAACAAGGAAAATATTATGACTCGACTCACCTGCAACTTGGCTGCGTTCGTTTGCCTAGGGCTGATGGCCACTAGCGGTCAGGCAGCCATCATTACCAACAACATTTTCACGAACAATACGGATCCGTTGACGGGCAACTTCGCGCCGCAGGCCACAGCCAGCCGAAGCGGTGGCGAGGGGACGGCGGCTAACATCAATGATGCGGATTTCGCCACGTATGTTCAAAGCGCCCATACCGCACCGCCCTATTCGGTCACGCTGACATGGTCATCGGCCGTGACCATTGACACGATCTGGCTGACTATGGGCAGGACAAGTACTTGGAATCTATATGACGACGACGACAATCTAATCGGCAGCGGATCGTATAACATCGCCTCGGATACGGCTGGCACACAAAAGTTGACGATTGATGCGATCTCCACCACATCGCTCACAGTCGAGGCCATTGGACGTAACGGCGGTGGGTCACAGCGTGGCCGAATCTACGAGATCCAGGTCATTCCCGAGCCGGGGTCGCTGGCGCTGCTGGGCCTCGGCGGCCTGCTGATGCTCGGGCGCGGACGCAAGGCGTAAGTTTTAGGTTGCTCCTCCTGCCGCCGGGCCGATGGAAGTCGGCCCGGCGGTTTCGGCCCACTTCGGATGGGCCGCCCCTTCGACTCCGCAGAGGGCTTGTATATGCGACGAACCACCCCGACCGGTTTTACCCTCATCGAACTGCTCGTGGTGATCTCTATCATCGCGCTGCTGATCGCGCTGCTGCTGCCGGCCCTACGCAACGCGCGGGACACGGCGCGGGTGACGCTATGCACATCACAGCAGCGGCAGTTTGGATTTGCCTTTTACGCCTACGCCGCGGACAGCCGTGGGTACCTGCCGCCCGCGGCCAACCACGAGTCGTGGTTCACCGGCGGCAGTTGGACCAAGACCTGGGTACACCGCCTGGTCGAGGCGGACTACATGCCCACCCGTGGCGACAAGAGCAGCTACTGGAGCGCGATCTGGGTCCCGTCGCTGATCTGCCCGTTGGCTGACGGCCTGCACCTGCGGTATTCGAGCGCCACGCCCTACGACCCAGGCAGCTTCAACCCCGGTGGCGGCGGGATCTCCGGGCACTACAACGTGCAGTACTACATCTTCGGCACCGCCAACGGCAACGCGTCGCGGCCTAACGAACGCCGCATGTCGCTAATCGAAGAGCTGACCGACCCCTCCCGCGTCGTGTTGATGAGCGACACCCGGCAGTTCTGGCCCAACTACGCCCCGGCCGCGTACCCGCCCATCGGCAACGACCCAGCCGGTTGGCAGGCGAACCATTCGCTAGACATTTACCACCCCGGAAAGAACATGAGTGTGCTCCACGGCGACGGGCACGTGGAGGGGTACACCTACGAGGACGACTTCGTCCGCACCTGGCCGGCGGGCTACATCTACAAGAACGGCTTCGAGTCCAATGCGGACAAGCTCATCTGGTCGCGGAAGCAGATGGGGCTGGTCGAGACATGGTGACTGTGCGCGCAAGCTGCTTTTCGAGGAGCATCCTCATGACGCATCCGACCTGTAGATCGGGCTTCACACTTTTAGAACTTTTAGTGGTGATCTCCATCATCGCGGTGCTGATCGCGCTGCTGCTGCCCGTGTTGCGTCAGGTGCGTGAGACGGCGCGGGCAGTGCATTGCATGAGCAACCTGCGCCAGATCGGGCTATTGCTGACGATTTATTCCCAGGAGTCATCGGGCTATTACCCCGTCGCCGGCGGCGCGTGGGACAACCCCGCGGCGTTTCAAGCCAACATCTGGCGGTCACAGTTGAAACAGATCGGGCTCATCGACCATATCTACGAGGTGGGGATCGCGCACCGCACGCAGGCGGAATCGGCGTCGCTGCACCCAAACCGCGACGTTTCAATGGCGAAGCTCTACTGCCCCACGTCGCCCACTTCCGTCCGCTTCCCTGCCACCAACGTAGGCAACCCGCTCAAGACCTACACGATGCTCATCACCTCGAACGAAAACGGTGTCACCAACACGCAATTTGGCGCGAGAGCGATTGCCGCCGGAGGCGCGGGCTGGTGGCCCTCCAAGCCGGCGCGGGTGAGCAATATCCTGGGCTCGGCGTCGGATGTGCCGCGGCTTGTCGAGGACGTGGTGACCAACCAGTTCAACCACATGGGGAGCATCAGCACTTGGCTGTCGGGTGTGTACTCGAACGCCAACAACGGCGCAGGGGTCTCGTCGGGTGTTGACCGCCACCAAGGCGGCAGCAATATCCTCTGGGACGACGGCCGGGTCGAACGTCACTCGGCCGAGCAACTGCGCATGGACTTACCCACGTCGACCGAACAGACCAACTGGGCTGCACGCATGCGGCCGTGATTGTCGGCCGAAGTGTCAAGGCCAATGGATGTAATAACAGGGAGTAACCTATGCTTGAGTTAACGCGAATCGCGTGTGTTTTGTCCTTGATGCTGCTGGCGGGAAGCGCTTGGGCAGCCGCGCCCACCGACATCGTCGGCTGGTGGCGGATGGACGCGGAGATCGGCCAGCGGTTGGCCGGTAAAACGATTGCCGACGCCTCGGCCGGCGAGCGCAATTTCGCTGCAACGGGGCATTCGTGGGACAAGGGCAGCCTGACCGCGTTTCACGAGCTGCCCGGCCGATATATCTACGACCCCCTCACCGGCAAAGCCTACGAGAACAAAAGTTCGCTTCGCTTCGAATCTACCATGCAACAAGATGGCCGGGGGAACAGCGATTACCTCGAAGTCGATGCCGGCCTCGGCAAGCTCCAGCCGGCCAGCTTCACTATCGAAGGCTTCATCCGCAATGAGGGCGGCATCGACAAGTGGCACGACATCATCATCCTCCGAGAGCCGGGCAACCCGCACCCGCACGCGTGGTCACTGAGCACCGAGAATCTCAAAGGCGCGAAGAAGCTGCGCTTCGGCGGCCACAAGGCACCCAAGGGCTATTGGGGTTCGTATGCAGACAACCCAAGCGTCACCGGGGCGGGCTGGCACCACTTTGCCTATGTGTTTGAGAAGACCGCCGAGGGCAACAAGGCACGGCTGTATTGGGATCATGCACTGGTCACTGAAGCCGGCCCATCCGACCCCGCTTACACCGATGCGCAGCGGCTTTACATCGGCGGTGGGCCGGGTTCTGCGGGGTGGAAGGGTTATCTCGATGAGGTCCGCCTCACCGCCGCAGCATTGACACCCGAGCAATTCCTGCAAGCGTCCGACACGCCGGGCAAGCCCGAACATCCCGCGACACCGATCGCGCTGGGGCTGCGTAAGGAGCCGATGCAGCCGCTGAGTGAGGCGTACCAACCCATCCTCCCCGTGCCCCGCGTCGGCCCCGAGTCGGTGCATGTGCCTGAAGATGCCGGCCTCGCCAACATCAAGACTGATTATGGCGCGAAGGGCGACGGGAAGACCGACGACACCGCCGCGATCAGGCGGGCTGTAGCCGAGAACCTGGGTCGACACCGCACGCTGTACTTCCCGCCCGGGGTGTACGTCGTGAGTGAGCCGATCGACTGGAAGAACGAAAAGGGCGAGTGGCACGCGTTTCTCACCTGGCAGGGCGCGGGGATGGGCCAGACCTTCATCTACCTGCGGCCGGGATCGGTCGCGTTTGGCAGCGCGGACAAGCCGCGGGCGGTGACCAGTTCCGGGTCGATCCCCGGCATGGGCGGGAGCAACCCCGTCACCGGCGCGGGCAATCGTGGCCACAACAACTACATCATGGACATGACCTTCGTCGTCGGCGAAGACAACCCCGGCGCGGTCGGCGTGGACTTCAACGCGTCAAACACCGGCGCGATGGAGAACGTCCGCATCGTCGCGCTCGGTGACGCGGCAGACGGCCTGAGGCTGACGCGGGCGGTCGGCTGCCTGCTCATCAAGAACGTGGAGGTCCACGGCTTTAACACCGGCGTCCGCCTCGGCGGCGACCTGTACGGCTCCACACTCACCAACATCCACGTCCAAGGCCAGCAACAGTTCGGCCTGGTCAACGAGGGCCACACCGTCGCCCTGCAAGGACTCACCAGCATCAACACCGTCCCCGCGGTGCGCAGCGTCGGGGCGACCGGCCACTTCACCGAGGCCGGGTTGCTCGTGATGATCGACTCAAGCCTCACGGGTGGAAGCCCCGAGCACGCAGCCATCGAGAACAGTACCGCGCTGGTCGCTCGCAACATCTCGGTCGGGGGTTACGGCGTGGCTGTGAAGCAGGGGGATGAGGTGGCGGTCGGTGCAACGCGGGTCGATGAGTATGTCTGGCCTAAGCCGATGTCGCTGTTCGATGCGCCGGGCAAGACGCTGAATCTTCCGGTGGTTGATGTGCCGAAGGTGGTTGGCGTGCCCGCCAGTGCGTGGGTCAGCGTCGCCGACTTCGGGGCCGAGGTGGAGAGCAAGGAGGACCAGGGTCCAGCGATTCAGAAGGCGATCGACTCGGGGGCGAAGGTGCTCTACGTCCCCCGCGGCAGTTACCGCGTGTCCGGCACGGTCACGGTGCGCGCCAACGTGCAGCGACTCATCGGCTATCAATCCTGGTGGCTGGGTTCGGAAGGCGATGCGCCCGACCGCGGGACGTTGAGGTTTGAGAACACCCAGCCGGTGGCGTTTGAGCGCTTCAACTTCCGCCCGACGAACGTGGAGATTGCGACAGACCAGCCGGTGGTGCTGCGACACATGATGGGGCTGCCGGAGACGACGCTCGTTCACGATCGAGCCAGCGTCTTCAGCGAAAACACGGTGGGCGGGCGTATCGCGCTGCGCGAAGGCCAGGCGTGGCGGGCATGGCAACTCAACATCGAAGTGGGTGCCCCGCCCGCCATGGTCGAGAACCACGGCGGCACGTTCTGGGTGCTCGGCTACAAGACCGAAAAGGGCAACACCGTCCTCCGCACGACTGCACGCGGCGAGTCCGAAATCCTCGGCGGCCTGTGGTACCCGGCCCAGGGCGTCAAAGATCCAACGCTCGCGTCGATCGTCGTCGAAAACGCCGCGGTGTCCGCAAGCTTCACCGACATGTGCAAAGGCGGCGGCCAATACCGGGTCAGCGTCCGCGAGCACCGCGACGATGATGCCCGCGAACTCGGACGAGACAAGCTGCAGCGCACTTGGGGGCTGAGCGGGTCCATCTCCCTCTTTCGCGCCAGCACGCCTTGA
>JBGTLW010000237.1:0-1522 GCA_041743835.1 Phycisphaeraceae bacterium
GTCCATGCTCGCGTTCGCGCAGGGCGGGTTGCAGGGCAGCGGCCTGGGGCAATCCATCCAGAAGCACCTCTACATCCCCGAGGACACGACCGACTTCATCTACCCCATCATCGCGGAGGAGCTGGGCCTGCCCGGCGCGGCAATCGTCATCCTGCTGGTGCTGGCCATCCTGTGGGTGGGGCTGGGCATCGTGAAGGACTGCAAGGACACCTTCGGCCGGCTGGTCGGGCTGGGGGTGCTGCTGACGTTTGGCATCCAGGCGGCGTTCAACATCGCGGTGGTCACGGTGGTCGTGCCGACCAAGGGCATCGCGTTGCCGCTGGTGTCTTCGGGCGGCACGGGCTGGATCCTCTGCGCGTTCTCGCTGGGGCTGGTCGCTGCGTTGGACAACGCCAACTACCTGCGGGTCGCCCCGGCGAGCGATGACCTGGTGGAGGCGGTGCTGGACGAGGAAGCCGCCGCCGACGATGATGCCCCGCCGAGGCTGATCGATCTTTCCCTGGCGTGAGGAGTTGACGATGCGACTTTCGGTGGTTGGGCTGAGTGTGTGCCTGCTGCTTGGGGTGGGTTGCACGGGTGTGTCCCCGCAGGTGCCGCGCAGCCGGTCGTATCCGTTGAAGGATCGGCCGGACATCATGCAGGCGCTGGTGGAGCATTATCAGACGACCCCAGCCCAGAGGGCTGGGGCGTTGGGGGTGGAGGGTTCCGGGGGGGTGGAGCTGAAGCGGGTTGAGATTTTCCGGTTCACCAGCCGGGCCAATCAGTATGTGGCGGTGTGTGACTGGGAAGCCAAATGGTGGGGCGATTTCATCGTGTTTGATTTCGATGGCGGGAAGATCAACTGGGTTGCGTCGATCGACCCGGAGGATCGGCCGACCGAGCAGTCGATCCTGGAGGTCCGTCCGGTGCTGCTGCCGGGGTTCGATGGGCCTTGCCTCGAAGTCTTCGGCACGACACACATGGGCCACGGCAACTTCTACCTCTACCACTTCGACATCCCCAACAGACGCATGGAGCTTGTCCTCAAGACCTTTGCGGTGGACAACCATCATGTCGATGGCACACTCATCCGCGATGGCAAGCTGCTGCCGGTGTACTACATGCCCACGAGGTTCCGGCCACGGGGCAGCGTGGCGCTCGTCGGCATCGTCGATGAATACGCCCCGGATGCCGAGCCCTCCAAAGACGCGCCCATCAAGGCCCGCCGGGCGCACAAGCTCTTCCTCTACAACAGCAGCACCGGCCGCTACGAAACCAACCCCGACGACTGGCAGGGCATGGAGCTTTACGAGGGCCGTGAGTAAAGCTAACCCTAGCCAATAGCCCGCCCAGCCAATAGCCCGCCCGCAACGCGGGCGCTGCCTCCCTCCCTCCCGCTCACAACCCCACACCCGACCCATGCCTCACCCCAACCCCACCATCCTCTTTGCTGGCGGTGGGACCGGGGGGCACATCTTCCCCAACATCGCGGTGATTGAGGCCTTGCGTGGCCGTGGCTTTGCGTTCGACCCGGTTTTGCTTA
>JBGTLW010000238.1:0-9191 GCA_041743835.1 Phycisphaeraceae bacterium
ACCAGCGTCGAGAGCTTGAAGATCGGGAGGATGATCGCCATCGCGATGAACCCGACCACCGAACCCATGAGGATGATCATGATCGGCTCGATCATGCTGGTGACGGTGCGGATGGCGTCGCGCAACTGCTTGGCGTAGTACTCGCTGACGTGGTCGAGCACCTCGCCGAGCTTGCCCGACTCCTCACCCGCGCCGACCATCTGGACCACCGACTTGGGCAGCAGCGATGTTTTCTGCAGCGGGTGGATGATCTTCTGGCCCTGCTTCACCGAGCCATAGACCCCCCGCCACAGCCGCTTGTAGAGCCGATTGCCGGAGATCTCGCCGGTGATCGCCAGCGTGTCCAGCATGGGTACGCCCGCGTTGATGAGCTCGCCCATCGTGTTGAGGCCACGGCTGATATACAGCGCGCGGAACATCCGGCTAAACACCGGGACCTTGAGCTTGAGCGTGTCCCACCACCAGCCGCCCGGCTCGGTTTTGGTGAAGAAGAACAACCCGATCACGCTCAGCACCAGGAACGAGCACACCGCCCACCACCAATCCACCATGAACTCCGAGAGGTTCATCAGGATGATCGTCGGCATGGGCATCGCCGCCTCTTTGCCCTCGAACACCGCAGCGAACCGCGGGAGCACAAAGGTAAGCAGGAAGATGGTCGTGCTGACCGCCAGCGTTGCGATGACGGCGGGATAGATCATCGCACCGATGACCATGGCGCGCGTCTCGATCTGCTGGGTCAGGTAGCCAGCAATCCGCTCGAGCATCTGGCTGAACGAGCCGGACATTTCAGAAGCGCGGACCATGTTGATATACAGAGGCCCAAAGAGCTTGGGGTGCCGCGCCAACGCCTCGGAGAAGCTGCGGCCCGATTCCACGTCCTGCTTGATCTCCAGCAGGACCTTCTGAAACTTGGGGTTCTCGGCCTGCTCCGCGATGCCTTCGAGCGCTGCGCGGATGGAGATGCCCGCGCGGATCATCACCGCGAGTTGGGTCGTGAAGTTGAGCACGTCCTTCTGTGACGGGCCGGACGTGTAGTTCAGTGACTTGAGGGTGTCGCTAAGCGATCGCCCGCCCGTTCGGCCGGAGATCGGCGTGAGCTGGAGCACCTGGGCGCCCTGCTGCCTGAGCTGGGTCGCAGCGGCCAAAGCGTTCTCCGCGGCGACAAAGCCCACGGACATCTCGCCGCCGGTGGTCTTGACTTGGTAACGGTAATTGGGCATTCGCCTTCCTTCGTTCAGCGGCGGGCATCCACCCGCTCGCGCCTCGAACTCGCCGGCTGACGCCGGGCGCTAAACTACGGCTTACGCTGCCAACGCGCGCTCGAGTTTCTCGGGGTACGCCGCCTGCGACACCGCATCTTCCTTGCTGATCTGCCCGTTGAAGTAGAGCTCGGCGATGGCGTTGTCCAGGCTGTTCATCCCCAACTGCCGGTTGGTCTCGATGACGTTGGGTATCTCGAACGCGCGGTTCTCACGGATGAGGTTCCGCACGGCCGGGGTGCAGAGCATCGTCTCCACCGCGGGCACCATGCCCTTGCGGTCGATCCGCTTGAACAGCGTCTGGCTGATGACCGCCTGCAGCGTGTTGGCCAGCATCGAGCGGATCTGGTTCTGCTGGTCGGCGGGGTACATGTCGATGATTCGCTCGATCGTCTGCGACGCGTTGACCGTGTGCAGGGTCGAGAGCACCAGGTGGCCGGTCTCCGCGGCGGTGATGGCGGCGGCGGTGGTCTCCAGGTCGCGCATTTCGCCGACGAGGATGATGTCGGGGTCCTGACGCAGCACGTGCCGGAGGCCCGAGGCGAAGCTGGGCGTGTCCGCGCCCAGTTCCCGCTGCTCGATCACGCACTTGTCGGAGACCAGCGAATACTCGATCGGGTCTTCCAGGGTGATGATGTGCTTGTGGTACCGCTTGTTCATCGCGTCGATCATCGCCGCGAGCGTGGTTGACTTGCCCGAGCCGGTGTCGCCGGTGACCAGCACCAGCCCGCGGGGCAGGTAGGTCAGGCGGGAGATGACCTCGGGGAGGGTGAGGTCTTTGAGCGGCGGGATTTTGGTCTTGATCGCGCGCATGGCGATGCCGACGGTCTGCCGCTGCATGTGCGCGTTCACACGGTATCGCCCCAGGCCGGGGACTTCATACGAGAAGTCGGCGTCCTTGATCTTGTTGAAGGTTTTGAGCTGCTCTTCCTTGGCCATGTGCTGCACCATGCGCAGCGCCGACTCGGGCGTGAGCACGGGGTAGTCCAGCGCCATCATGACCGTGTGGACACGGGCCATGGGCGGGTGCCCGGAGATCAGGTGGATGTCGGAGGCATCCATTTCCATAGCCGTCTTGAGGATGGTATTTAAGTCCATGCGGGGCCTCGGGGGAGGTCAGGGGGTGGGCTGGTCACAACGGGGCGCAGGAAGCCGCCCCTGTGGTATCGGTGCGGGATCAAGGGCGGATAAGCCGGCAAACGCACTCACGCCGGGCAACCGGCGGCCAGGCATTGCCCACGACGCAGCAGCGGCGCAATCGCTACAGACCGACACCCACAAAAAAACCCGCACGCACTGGCGGGGTAATCCAAGCGATCAAAGGATCGAAAATCTTTACGCCACATGGTCAGAAAAATTGCCCAGGGCAATCGGCCGATCGAACTGCACACCGATCTCGAACGCGGCCTGCTCGACCTCCAACTGAAGCACCTCCCGGCACCACGCGATCCGCCCGGAGAGGATCATGCCCTGACCATCGTCAAGCTGAAGCGCGATGGTGCAGCGTGACCCAGCCTTGAGGTCGTGGTTGTGGACGAAGCCCAACCCGCCCGAGGAGATGTTGCGCGTGCGGACAAGAAACGTGCCCGCCTCTTCGCCATAGCTCCCCACGCGGATCAGGCAACGCGCGGTGATCGGTCGGCGTGGGTCGCTCGGCTCCCGACGCTCGTCCTCAGCGGGGGCAAAGTCAACCGGCTCCCCGGCCCGGCTGCGGCGCTCGATCCGCTCCAGGATCGACATCCACTGCTGGTCCGAAAGCCAGACGCGCAACGCTTCCTCACGCTGCGGGGGCAACGCCAGGTCATCGTCGGCATGTGAAAGCTTGAAGCTGGGCACGGTTCGCTCCTCCCGCTCTGCGCAGGGTCTCCGTGCCGATAATCGGTTGATCGCCCGCCGCACTTAAGGATCACGCCGCGATTCTCACTCGGCCCAGAGGTTGGCGGAACGCTTTGGCTCGGCCTTCTTCTTGGGTTGGCCCCGCTTGATCCCCTTCACCGACATCGCGGTCTGTAGCGATTGGCCGGTTTGGTTGACGTGTGTGATCCGCTCCATGGCCTTGCGTGCGTAGTCTTCCGAAAGCTCGCAGCCCAGGTAATGCCTGCCAAGCCGGGCCGCGACCGCCAGCGTCGTGCCCGAGCCGGAGAACGGGTCGAACACGACATGGCCCTCATTCGAGCTGAGCTTGATGATGCGCTCGAGCAGAGCCTCGGGGAGCTGACAGTTGTGCCACCCCACGCGCTCCTTGAATGTGCCACAGAGGCGCGACAGGTACCACGTGTCTTCGTCGGGCGCGAAGTACCTGAAGACGTCGTCTGCCTCGGCGTTCTGCGGCCGGAGGTACCAGGTGTCGTCCGGGAGCTTCCCGCTGGGATTCGCGCGGGCGTCGGCGTAAGTGGTTTGGCGGGCCGAGGGCACCGCGATGGCCTGACGGTTAAACGTAAACGGCGGGTCGGCGACCTGCCACTTCTCCAAGGCGGCGGAACCCACGCAGTAGAACAGGTGTGCGTGCGACCGGTTGAACTTGATCTTACAGTTCTGCCCGAAGGTGTAATGCCAGACGATCCAGTTACGGAAGCACAGCCGCCCCGCCTTCTCAAGGTCCTTGAGGATCAGCCGGGTTTCCGCGGCATACTCATCGCCGATCAGCACATACATCGAGCCCGAGGGCTTGAGCAGCCTGGCCCCGGCCGTGATCCAGTCGCGGGTCCAGGCGACGTAGTCGTCGTCGTCCAGCCGATCGTGATAGGTGTCGTAGGTGAAGCCGATGTTATAGGGCGGGTCGGCAAAAAGCAGGTCCAACGAGGCCTCCGGCCAACTGTTCATCGTCGCGATGCAGTCGCCGGGCACAATCGTGTCTTGGGGCAGGGTGGGGGTCGCTGACATGTGCAGGATTCTAACGCGTAAGCCACGCCAGCGCGAGCCGGGAAATGAGAATAAGTCTCCAGCCTTAACCACTTGCTGCTACAGGTGGTGCGCCTATACTGCCGATACAACCCACACGCGGTCGGCCTGCCGCGGCTCACCACACCAGGCCAGGAGTTTGAAACATGCCCCACATCATCGCCGAGCCCTGCATCGGAACCAAGGACACCGCTTGCGTCGCGGTCTGCCCCGTGGACTGCATCCACCCGACCTCGGATGAGGATGATTTCGAGTCCTCGCCCATGCTGTACATCGACCCCGACACCTGCATCGACTGCGGGCTGTGCGTGGACGAGTGCCCGGTCAAGGCCATCTTCCCCGAAGAAGACCTGCCCGAAGAGTGGGCCAGCTTCACCGCGAAAAACGCTGAGTATTACGCCTGAGCCATCGGCAACTGACCCAACCGCGCGAAGACGTGGGTGGTCGGTGTCGCCAAAACCAAACCAACCCACACGCCGGGTTGGCTTAGTCTGAATCGCAATGAAGCCGAGCGCTCACCCCGCTCGGCTTTTTTGTGCACGCCTGCTGCGATCACCCCCACCACATGCCCCCCAAGAATCACCAAACAAAAACCGCCGAGCAAGCAAAGCTCAGCGGCAAGTCGCAACCCAATGTGTACATGACAATGCTAAAAAGCGGGTGAACGGGTTCGAACCGTCGACATTCAGCTTGGGAAGCTGACGCTCTACCAACTGAGCTACACCCGCTTGGTGCCCCAGATAATACCACAACGCCGCGCGGTCTCGCAACATCCCGGGGCAAGGGTGTATCGCTGCTGGATGGGCTTCATTACCTCTAAACTGCGTGCAGACTTATCACGTGGCACGGCAACGCGTCCGCTTGCTGGCGGGGCAGGCGATCGGTGACCCCGTGTGTCTTGCTAGGATGTCCGCATGGATCAGGGATTGATCAACTTGACGCTGGCCGCGGGCGAGGTGTTTGATTTCCCGCTCATCACGACGCTGGCCGCGGCGTTTGCTGCGGCGTGGGTCATGGGCCTGCTCACCCAGCGGGTTGGGCTGTCGCCGATTGTGGGATATCTGCTGGCGGGGGTCATTGTCGGGCCGTACACGCCGGGGCTCGTCGCGGATGTCAGCCTCACACCGCAACTGGCGGAGTTGGGTGTCATCCTGCTGATGTTCGGCGTCGGGCTGCACTTCCACCTGTCGGACCTGCTCAAGGTGCGTTACATCGCGATCCCCGGGGCGATCGTGCAGAGCGTCACCGCCACGCTGGCGGGGCTGGTGGTGTTTACGCTGTTCGGCTTCCCGCCCACCGCGGGACTCGTGCTGGGCATGGCCATGGCGGTCGCCAGCACGGTCGTGCTGATCCGTGTGCTGACCGACAACCAGCAACTCCACACCCCGGCCGGGCACGCGGCGGTAGGCTGGCTCATCGTGGAAGACATCTTTACGGTGGTCATTCTCGTGATGATCCCAGCCATGGCTGGCGTCGCTGTGCAAGATGGTGCGGACGCACCCACGCACGCCGGCCCGCACTGGGCTGTTGCCCTGCTGATCGCGTTGGCGAAGCTGGCGGGCATGGTGGTGGTGTTGTACGTCGTCGGGTCGCGCATCGTGCCATGGATCCTGGTGGCGGTGACACGGCTGCGTTCGCGCGAGTTGTTCACGCTGACGGTGCTGGTGCTTTCGATCGCGGTGGCGACCGGCGCGGCCGCGGTGTTCGGCGGTTCGGTGGCGTTGGGCGCTTTCCTGGCGGGCATGGTGGTGGCACAGTCGCCCGTGAGTCAGCAGGCAGGCATCGACGCGCTGCCGATGCGCGATGCGTTCGCGGTGCTGTTTTTCGTGGCGGTGGGCATGTTGTTCGACCCGTTCTTCATCGTGGAAGAACCCTTCCTGGTGCTCGCGGGGCTGTCGATCGTGATGGTTGCCAAGCCCATCGCGGCGCTGGTGATTGTGGTCGTGCTTGGGTACCCAGCCCGCACCGCGCTGACGACCGCGATCGCCCTGGCGCAGATCGGCGAGTTCTCGTTCATCGTCGGGCAGTTGGCGTTCAAGCACCAGTTGCTCCCGGAGGCGGGGATCAACATCCTGGTCGCCAGCGCGCTGGTCTCCATCACGCTCAACCCGCTGCTGTTCCGCCTGATTGACCCGATCGAGAACCGGCTGCGTCGGAGCCCGCGGCTGTGGTCCATGCTCAACCGCCGAGCCGATCGCAAGGCCCGCAAGCTCAACATCGATGGCATGCGTCGTGTACGCGAGGTTGAAGACAAGCTGGCGATCGTCGTGGGTTATGGCCCGGTGGGTCAGCAGGTGGACCGCTTGCTGCGGGAGGCGGGCATGGCCACCGTCGTCATCGACCTGAACATCGACACGGTCACCCGCTTGGCGGATGAGGGCCGCATGGCGATCTTCGGCGACGCGATGCGGGCCGAGCTCCTGGAACAGGCGGGCATCAAGCGTGCATCCCACCTCATCATCACCACACCCCACAGCTCCAACTATCACCTGCTGGTGCCCGAGGTACGCAGGATCAACCCGGACATCCGGCTGATCGTGCGCACACGTTACCTGCGCGAGGCCGAGGCTTTCCATCAGGTCGGTGCCGGGGCGACCATCATTGATGAATTGGAGTCGGCCGCAGCCCTGACCGACCTGGTCCTCCGCGAGACGCACGCCGACGCCGCCCGGATCCCCACCGAGATAGACCGTCTGCGTCAATCCATGCTCAAGAAGCCAGATTAAAGATGGGCATAGGGTTGGCGTATCAAGCGGTGCAAATAGTTTGCTGTGATTTCCAAAGCTTCCGCTGGTGAGCGAGGGGGAAGCCGGTTAACCCCGTGTCTGACTCACAGAACTTTAATGATTGACGGACGCAGATGTCCGCTCTAGCTTACGGCACGTGCGAGCTATCTGCGGGGTTTCTATCTGGGATAAACGCACACATCGGGAGGTTTTCGATGACGCGTTTGTTCCCTGCACTGTGCCTGACGACTGTCGCCGCGATTCTCTGGCCCACGCTCGAAACACGGGCGGATGACTTCGTCTGGTCCGGCTTTGCCGACGGCACCACGTGGTCCAACGCGGGCAACTGGACCAACATCACGCCCGGTGGAACCGCCACCGTGCCCGGCAGCGGCGACAACGTCAGCTTCCCGGCCTCGGCCCTGGTGACCGCTGGCAGCGCGTTCAACCTTTCCCTCAACGCATCGCAAACCCTCAGCGTCGGACTTAACCAGACCATCACCCTCTTCGGTGACTCGATCCAGAACGCCGGCGTCCTCACCTACCAGGGAAGCGGCAGCAGCGGCCTGGAGACCTACCGCATCAACGACACCGCCACCCTCACCGGCGGCGGTGAACTGGTCATGGTTGAGTCCTTCGACTCACGCATCAGCGGCAACACAGGCTCCAGCACGCTCATCAACGCCGACAACACCATCCGGGGCATCGGCACCATCGATATCGCCAACCTCACCAACCAGTCCACCATCCGGGCAGAGGGAGGGACGCTCACCTTCAACAGCGTCAATCTGGACAACACCGGCGGCCTGATGGAAGTTGCGGCGGGAGCAACGCTTCGCCTTGACGCCACAACCCTGGGCGGCGTGCTGAATACCACCGACACCAGCTTTGTCGAGACGAACAGCGGCGGCAGACTGCAGGACCTGACCATCAACGGCACCCTGCGCATGGGATTGAATCAGACGATCAACCTCGACGGCAACATCAACCACGCGGGCGTCCTCACCTACGAGGGCAACGCAAGCAGCGGCCTGGAGACCTACCGCATCAACGACACCGCCACCCTCACCGGCGGCGGTGAACTGGTCATGGTTGAGTCCTTCGACTCACGCATCAGCGGCAACGGCCCGGCCAGCACCCTCATCAACGCCGACAACACCATCCGCGGCATCGGCACCATCGACATCGCCAACCTCACCAACCAGTCCACCATCCGGGCAGAGGGAGGGACGCTCACATTCAACAGCGTCAATGTGACCGGGGGCGGCCATGTGGAGGCGAACGCGGGGACGCTCCAACTCAACAGCAGTCAGGTCGTCAACGGCACCGCGGCAGCGCTCAATGGCGGGGTGATCAACATCGGCTCGGGCAGTGCGTTCGCGGCCGACACGGTCACCGTCGATGCCACGGGCGACATCAACCTCACGGGGTCCGGCAGGCTGGTGACCCAGACATTCCTGGGCAGCTTCACGCAGGACGGCGGCACATTCGCGCCCGGTGCGTCGCCGGCGGTCTCCACCATGTCCGGCAGTTACGCCATGAATGCCAGCTCCACGCTGGAGATCGAGCTGGGTGGAACCGCGCTGGGCGAGTACGACCGCCTGATCGTGGATGGCAATGTCTCGCTCGGCGGCGGGACTCTTTCGGTCATCATGTTTGGCGGCTTCACCCCCGACGCGGGACAGGTGTTCAACATCCTGGGCGTGGGTGGCGTCCGGACCGGGACATTCGCGGGCCTGAGCGAGGGGTCCACCGTCGGGACATTTGGCTCGACGCCCCTCTACATCAGCTATCAGGCGGGAGATGGCAATGACATCGCCCTGTTCTCAACGCAACTGGGGACGATCGCTTTTGACTCCGCCTCGCCCGGGCAGGACGCGTACTTCATCGGCACGCGCACCGAGCCCGCCCCCGCCCCGCCGGTGACCATCGAGGTTTCGAGCCTGGAAATCCTGCCCGGCAGCAGCTTTGAGCTGGGTGTGTTCGAGACGCTGGTGCTGACCGATGGCCCGCTGCTCATCTCGCAGGGTGCGACGTTCAGCGGCAACGGCATCATCCAGGGCGATGTCATCAACGCGGGGCTGCTGCGTATCCCTATCGTCAAGATACCAATGGCAACCATCCAGACCCAATCGATGTCGGTGACCATTCTGGAACTGCCGCCGGTCGAGGATGAGCCGGTGGTCATCACCCAGCCATTGCAGATCGCGCAGCAAGCCTACTTCGGTCTGCGGCGAGACAACTTTCAGGACGCCGGCTGGGGGGGGGGGGGCGGCGGAGGTGGGGGGGGCGGAGGGGGTGG
>JBGTLW010000239.1:0-3778 GCA_041743835.1 Phycisphaeraceae bacterium
GGGCGGTCCTGCGTGGCGGCGGCGGCGGCATCGAGCGCGTCGAACTGCGCAAACGAAGCAGAGGCGACCGGGCCAGTCTCCGGGGTGATGGGCTGGGCCTGCGGCCAGAGCAGGTACGTCAGCGTGGCCATCACCGCGACCGCGGCGGCGCTGCGCAGGGCGGGCTTGTAGCCCAGACGTGCGAGCACCGGTTGATGCTGGGCGCGGACGATTGGCGCGGTGGCTGCGAGGATCCGCTGGTTGAGGTCGTCGGTGGCCGGGGCCGGGGCGAGCAACTCGTCGAGAAGAGCGTCCAGAGCCGGGTCGGTGAGCTGGAAGTCCTGCTCCTGGGGCTGCATCCCGGGGTTCCGGGGGTCGGGTTGTGAGGTCGGGGTGTTCATAGCTTTACGGGTTTCATGGCAGGGCCAAGCTGGGCGACCGAGCCGGGGGCGATTATGGGCGATCAGGGGGCTGCGACCCCCCTTTGTTCTAACGCGGCACGGAGCTTCTTTAATGCACGGTGCCCACGGGCAAGGACGGTGCCCAGCGGCTGGTCGAGCGATTCTGCGATCTGCGCGAAGGTAAGCCCGGCTGTGTGGCGGAGATACAAGATGTCACGGTCGGCCTCGGGCAGGCCCGCGATGGCGTCCCGCAGCAGGTCCAACTGCTCAGAGCGGTCCACAGCCTCGGCTGGGTCGGTCCCGGCGTCGGGGGCAACCCGCCCGGCATCGTGGGTGATGGACGACTCGGCTGCGGCCCAGGGGCTGGCGTCGGCTGCGCCCGACGTGGCGCCGGGGCCCATGTCCATCGGCACGGCCTGACGCTTCCGCCGACGCATCTCATCGCGCAGGTTGTTCCCCGCGATCCGAAACAGCCAGGCCTCAAACCGCCCCCGCTCCTGATACCCCGCCGCGACCGAGAGCTTGCCCACGACCTTCACGAAGGTGGCTTGAGTCAGTTCCTCCGCAAGATCGCGGTCGCCGCACTGCCGGACCAGCAGGCCAAAGACCCGCCCGGCGTACAGCCCCACCAGGCGTTCCCACGCGGCACCATCGCCCGCAGCGGCGTCGCGCAGCAGCTTGGGCAGTTCGTTAGGGTTTGCCGTCGCGGCGTGTTCGGCCATGCGTGTTTCCCGAGCGGGGTTAACGCATGATAGCTCCGGGCCATTGCATGGCTTAGGACACCGGGCATCTGTTGAGCGTTGCACGCCGCTTCCCAAGCTCATCCACCGCCCAACGCAATGGGTCAGTCAAGCAGCAATGCCTTGTCAGAGCCGCGTCGTCCCCGAGGCGGGACCGCCGCAGTGTGGCATGAGCGCGAGCTGTCGCTCGCCCCGTCGCGTGGACGCGACGGCTCGGATGTGGGCTTATCCACGGGTGCGCTGGCGGTGTGGACTCAGCGTCGCAGGAGCGAGTTGCTGTAGCCACCGAGCACCGGCGCGGCATCTTCCTGGCCGCTGGTCTGCGGGCGCGGGCGGTAGCCGTCGTGGTTCTCGTCGTGGTCGCGGCCGTGGGCGTTTTCCTTGGCGATCGTCCCGCCGGTGCCGTCACCGAGCACGCGTTCGCCGTTACCGCTGCCACGAGGTCGGGCCTCGTTGACGGTCATGGGACGGCCCTTGTAGGGCTGACCCGCGAGGGCGGCGATGGCGTTCTCGCCCTCGGCCCGGTCCGCCATCTCCACGAAGCCATAGCCCTTGGACCGCCCGGTTTCCCGGTCGGTGACCACGGTGGCCTTGTTGATGTGGCCGTAGGAGGAGAAATAATCGATCAGGTCCACATCGCGGACGATGTAAGCCAGGTTTCCAACATAGATGTTAATCATCGCTTCTGCACTTCTTTCGCATGTGTCCCGTTGAAACATTTAACCGGAGGCCCCTTCGGGACGCAGTGACAGCCGGTATAGCAGTGCCGTGAGTAGTTACGTTGTTCGTGGGCTTCTTGTTTGGCCCCCCACGAGCCATTTTGTTTCAGGCAGGCTGAATCTGTCTCAAAAATAGCCTCTGATTCGGTGGATGGCAAGGGGGTTCCCCTATTTTTACCAAAGTCTCATACGCTTGTCCGTTTTAGTTAACCTTCTCGGCCATTCGCGCGTGGGGTTTCAGATTTTTGCCCAGGTCAATGCCGTAGCCGGGCGTGCAAACGCCACAAACCGCCTAGGAACGCATATCCGTGGCCCGATATTCTGACTCCGTGGTATAGTTTCCACGTCATCATGCCCAGACCGTCGGGCGGATGCGATGCCTCTTCACCACCACCGGGCAAGCTCCATGAACACGACCCACACCCATCCTCAGCAAGCAGGTGGCGACAACCGCCCGACCTCCGGCCTGGCGACGACCGCCATGGTCCTTGGCATCATCTCCCTGCCGTTGGCTTGCCTGGGCATAGGCATCGTCACCGGCATCGTGGCGCTCATCCTCGGCATCATGGCCCTGGGCAGGACGGGCGACCCGCCCTACGCCCAGAAGGGCAAGGGCCTGGCCATCACAGGGCTGACGCTTGGCGGCACGTCGATCCTGCTAGGCCCAGTCGCGGTCGTGCTGATGATCGGCATCATGCTCCCCGCCTTGGGTGCCGCCCGACGGACCGCGAGGCAAGTACAAAACTCTTCTCAACTTCGGCAAATCCATCTCGGCATGCTGAGCTATGCCATGTCCAATCAAGCCGGTGCCAATGCGGGTTGGTACCCCGGCCTCGATGCGCAGGGTCGGGCTGTGGACCTCAGTGTCGAGCACCGCTTCGGCCTGCTGCTGGATGCGGGGTACGTTGCCCCCGATTACCTGCTCAACCCCGCCGATGTCGTGACGACACCTTACGACTACAACCATGGCGGCCCCCTGACCGCACACAACTACTCCTACGCCATGCTCAACATCACGCAGCCCGGCGGGCGACGCGACGAGTGGCGAGAAACCTACAACTTTGCGGCTGTGGTGCTCGCCGACCGCGACACCACACCGATGCACGGCCCGCCGGGCTCAAAGAGCGTCTGGTCTGACGCAGGCTGGCGCGGCTCCATTGCCCGCAATGACGGCGCGGTCATGTTCGAGCACTCGCACATCATCCCGCAAACGCAATACGGCCAAAGCCAGCCCAACCAGCAAGACGACCTGTTCACCCCCTCGGGCACAGACGACGCGTGGTTGATCCATGAGGGCAAGTAAATCGAGTCACCAATAAGCGCGGGGACTGTTGCCCATCCGAGCCGCCTCGTCCCCGAGGCGGACCGCCGCGGGGATGAGGCGGCTCTGTGAAGGCAAGCCCGTTTTTTCGAGCTACATCAAAAACAGGCGGCAATAATGACCCCGGCCCTCACTTGCGCTTGCGTTTGGTGCGTGCGCGGAACTGGGTCTTAGGCGTGACGTGGAAGGTGATGACACAGCTACCGACGCGTCGCTCTTTCTCGTCCTTCTTGAAGACCGCCTGCACGATGGTCATGTCGAGGGTGACGTTGAACTCTTCGCCGGTGGCGACCAGGGCCTCGATGTCTTCGCGGGGGTCGATCTTGTAAACCGCTGGGCCGAAGCACGGGCGGAGGAAGCGGTAGCTCATGTCCTTGCAGACGACGGTGTATTTCACGCCGACCTTCCCGAAGACGTACATGCCCCCCGCGACCTCGGAGTTGCCGAGCAGCGCCGCCCCGGCCATGGCCCGGTACCAGTTCTTGTTGAACCGCCGGAAGGGCAGCACGATCGAGGCGGAGTCCTTGGCCACGTCCTTGAACTTGATGCCCGAGCGGTAAGCCAGGGGCAGGAAGATGAACGCGAGGATGCGGTGCCAGAAGTTGGACTTGGTGGACA
>JBGTLW010000240.1:0-20789 GCA_041743835.1 Phycisphaeraceae bacterium
GCTTCGCGTTGAGCCTGCGCCTCCGCTTCACGCTTCGCTGCTGCCTCGGCCTCACGTTGCGCTGCGGCTTCAGCTTCGCGCTTTGCGGCGGCTTCCGCTTCGAGACGCGCGGCCTCGGCTGCTGCTGCTTCGGCCTCAGCCTCCCGTTTTGCTTCTGCTTCAGCTTCCTGTCGCGCGGCCTCGGCGGCGGCGGTCTGGCGGGGGGTCTGAGCGTCGAGTTCGTCCAGCGCCTCGTCGATGAAATCAAGCGCGGCTGAGGAGCCCGACGCGGAGCCGCCTGCCGCACCCAGATCGACCACGTCGTCAAGGTCATCCATGTCGTCGAGGTCGAAGACCGAGTCGGGCTCGGCTGCGGGCTGCTTCACGGGGGGGCCGGAGGCTTCGCGGAGGTCCGTAGCCGGCGCGTCGAGTTCGAGGCGGATGGGCTTGGGCGGCGTATCGCGTTTGGGGGTGGGCTTGGTGGCGGTGGACTTTGCTCCGACGCCGGTGACGCGGATGCGCAGCCGACCGATGAGCAGTTCGTCGCCCTCTTCGAGTTCGGTGAGGCGTTTGATCTGTCGGCCGTTGACGTAGGTGCCGTTGGATGAACCGACGTCCCGGATCAGCCACGTGCCGCCCTGCCTGCTGATCTCGGCGTGCCGGCGGGAGATGCGCGAGTCATCGAGGCTTATTTTGGGCGCACGGCGGCCCAGCACTTCCGGTTGATCGCCGATCAACTCGAAGGTTCGCCCTCGGTCTGCGCCGTTGAGTACCTGGAGCCTGAGCACAATAGTTCCTGGGAGAAGCGTGGACCTGGACCGCAACGCGGCCACCCAACCTTATCTACTCGCACGGGGCTTATTCCGTTCGAGTCACCCCACCACGGGCGGCGTTTATTCTATCACAGAATGCCACACCGATTGCCCCCGGCCACAGAAAGTCCATAAATTTTAAGGATTTGCAGGTCCGAGAACACGCAAGTGTCATCTTGGTGACTCCACAGGCGTGCCCCGCAAGGCCGTAAGACTGACAACCTCATGTCTCACCTGAACGAGGCCAACAGGCCGTGCAGTCCCTCCGGGGGTAGGTTACCCGGCGTGCTCGCACCGGCAGGCTTGGGGCGACGACTTAGGCTATACTGCCCGATTCGGTCCAAGGCGTGGCCGTCCGGGGCGTCATCCACTTGGTTTTTGTGAAAAGATTGGAGCTGAGCTCGTGGCAGATCGTAAGCCTTTCGTCGGTGGCAACTGGAAGATGAACCTGCACAAGGCCGAGGCTGTCGCCCTGGCTGAAGCGTTGGCGGACAAGGTCGTCGGCGACGCGGTGGAGGTGGCGGTGTTCCCCGCTTTGCCTTACCTGGCCACCGTGTCAGAAGCTCTGTGCCGCAAGGGCAACACAACCATCAAGGTCGGTGCTCAGGACTTTTACCACGAAGCTAATGGAGCCTTCACCGGCGAGGTCTCGCTCTCGATGGTCAAAGACACCGGCTGCAAGGTGGTGCTGGTGGGCCATTCCGAGCGTCGGCACGTGATCGGCGAGTCGGATGTGCTCATCAATGAGAAGGTGCTCGCTGCGCTCGAGGCGGGGCTGGATGTCATCCTCGCCATTGGTGAGAAGATCGAGCAGCGCGAGGCGGGCAAGACAGACTTTATTAACTACGGGCAGATGTGCTACGGGCTCGCGGGTGTGAGTGCCGAGCGGATGAGCCGGGTGACGCTGGCATATGAGCCGGTGTGGGCGATCGGCACGGGCAAGACCGCGACACCCGAGGACGCACAGAAGGCCCACGCCGCGATCCGTGATTGCCTCCAGAGCATTTACTCGCCGGCCGTGGCTTCGGGCGTCCGCATCCAGTACGGCGGGTCCATGAAGCCGAGCAACGCGAAGGAACTGCTCGCTCAGCCGGACATCGACGGCGGGCTGATCGGCGGGGCGGCGCTTAAGGCTGAGGATTTTGTCGGCATCATCGACGCCGCACGCTGACCAACCTGTGACACAAGCCGTGGCCCACGCAGCCGCAACCCGCTACAACGTTGACCCAACTGAACCCCCGGAACCCGACCCCCGGAACCCGACCATGTACATGCTCCCCGCCCTTGCAACCATCAGCGCTTTCACCTGGGTCCTCGCGATTGTTTTCGCGGCCACCTGCCTGTTCATGATGCTGGTCATCCTGATCCAGAAGCCTAAGGGCGGCGGGCTGTCCGGCGCGTTCGGCGGAGCGGGCGGCGGGTCCGCGCAGGCGGCATTCGGCGCGAAGGTCGGCGATGTGCTGACTTGGGCCACGGTGGGCTGCTTCGTGCTGTTCCTGCTGCTGGCCATGGGATTGACATGGCTCATCACACCCGAGGGCACGACCGTCGGCTCAAGCAACCAGGCCCAACCAACCCAAACCATGGGCGCGGGAGCAGATGAAACCAAAGCACTCGAATCCGACCTGACCACCCCGACCCCCGGAACAACCCCCGGAACAACCCCCGAAACAACCCCCGAAACAACCCCGGAAGCTGCCCCGGAAGCGACCCCGGAAGTTGCTCCAGAAACGGCTCCAGAAGTTGCACCTGAAGCCGCCGCTGAAGTTGCCCCGGAGATGGAAAAGCCAGCACCCGCCGAAGAGCAGTAAGCCCCGTCATCTGCGTGGCGCCCGCCGCGTGGTAGCCGCAGATCCAAGCCCGCAGACGAACCGGAGACGCCCCTTGATTCATTCCATGACCGGCTTCGGCGAGGCATCCGGCGACACGGTCGGCGTACACTTTTCGCTCGAGCTCCGCTCTCTCAACAACCGCTACTTCAAGTTCTCCTCGCGCCTCCCCGAGGAGATCGCATCGCTCGATGCCGAGGTCGAGAGCCATCTGCGCAAGCGCGTGGGACGGGGATCGTTTGCGTTGTCGGTGAAGCTGCGGGTCGCTGACGCCCGCGCCGCGTCCATCATCAACGAGGACGTGTTGCTGGGTTACCTTGGCCATCTGGAAACCATCCAATCCAAGGTGCAGGACCACGCGGTCACCATCGAGCTGACGCAGTTGCTCGCTTTGCCCGGCGTGCTCCAGGCCGCGACAACCGATGAGAGCTTCATGCACCACGCCCGCCCGGTGCTGCTGGGCCTGCTCGACACCGCGATCGACCGCCTCACCGCGATGCGCCTCACCGAGGGCAAGGCCCTTGTTGAAGACCTGCGCAAGCACCTGACCCTGATCCGCCAGCGGGCCGCGGTCGTGGCCGAGCGCGCACCGGTGGTGCTCGATGAGTACCACGACCGCCTTCGGCAGCGCGTGGAGGAGCTGATCGCCAAGTCGGAGCTGTCGGTCGGCAAGGTGGACCTGGTCCGCGAGGTGGCGATCTTTGCGGACAGGTCGGACATCGCTGAGGAGCTTAGCCGGCTGTCGGGCCATCTGGATCAGTTCGAGCTCAAGCTCGGGGAGAACGACAGCGAGCCCGCCGGCCGGACGCTGGACTTTATCGCTCAGGAGTTGCTGCGCGAGGCCAACACCATCGGCAGCAAGTGCAACGACGCGACGATCAGCCGGGCCGTCGTCGAGATCAAGAGCGCGATCGACCGTATCAAAGAGCAGGTCCAGAACGTCGAATAATTCGAATCCCAAACGCTTGTCGTGCGACGGTTTGGATGCCGATCTATCGCAGAGCGGTTGTCTTGCGCGCGTGAAAATCGGACCAAGGCAACCGCTTACGGTCGCGGCTCTGTTGACACTTGCCTCGCGTGCTCACGCGTGGGCGTCGCCTGTTGCGCCGGCGTCTTGTGCCTTGCTCTTGCCCCGGCTGCGGAACTTCCTGAGCAGTCGCTCCGCCTTCTCCGCTGGCATGAAACGGCTTAAGACCCACAGCACCACCGGCACCATGATGACATCATCAATCAAGCCGATCGGCCCGGTGAATAACTCGGGGATCAAGTCGATCGGCGAGATGCCATACGCGAACATGAACAGCAACCCCCCCAGCCCGATGAGAACCACCCCGAGCTTGGCGAGGCCCGACGCCTCGGGGTCGCGCAGGAGATACCACGCGGCCTGCAGCCGTCCAAGCATGCCCGGCAGTTGGAAACCCTTGCGTTCATCGCGTTCTTCAGATTTTTCGGATTGCGTATGCGTAGCAGCCATGGCGTATTCTAGGCGCCCGCGTTCAGGCCATACCGCGCAGGCGGTAACGCAAGCCGAGGTTGAGGATCTTTTGCAGCAGTTGCTCGTACTCAAGGCCCCCTGCCTCGGCGGACTCGGCAAAGTCCTCGCCGTACATCAACTGCGGGTTGGGGTTGGCTTCGAGCAGGTAGGGCTTGCCGTTCGCGTTGATGCGGAAGTCGAGCCGGGCGTAACCCGACAGGTCCAGCGCACGGTAGATGCGCTTGGAGAGCTTTGGGAGCGACTGTTCGAGGCCCGGCGGCAGGTCGCGCGCGGTGCTGGTTTCCACGCCGATCTGCCTCTGGTACTTGGCATCCCACTTGATCCGGCCGGTGGCGATCATCGGCGCATCCACGCGGAGCTTGGTCATACGCAGCTCCCAGATGGGCAGCGTCTGGAGCCTTTCGTTGCCCAGCACGCCGACGTACACCTCCCGGCCATCGATGTACTGCTCGGCGATCGCGTCGGTGCCCAGCTTCTCGTGGACGAACGCCACGCGATCCGCAAGCCGCCTGTCGTCGTACACCACCGACGCCTGCGCGATGCCCACCGAGCCCTCCTCGGTCAGCGACTTGACCATGAGCGGGAACGCCAGGCCCTTGGGCCGAACCACCTTCCGGCCCATGGGGTACACGTGGAACCGTGGCACGGGGATGCGGTGGTACCGGCAGACCATCTTGGTGAGCGCTTTGTTGTGCGCCAGCATCAGCCCGCGCGGGTTGCAGCCGGTGTAGTGCTGGCGGATCATCTCGAGGTACGACACGACGTGGGCGTCGAACACCCCCACGCCATCGAACTCTTCGAGCAGGTTGAACGCGATGTCGGGGCGGTGGGCATCGATCGCCTGCTTGATGACCGCTAGGTCCGAACCCACGCCCAGCGGCATCACGTGATGGCCCATGTCTCGCAGCGTGGCGTACACATCAAACTCGGTCTTGAACGGGTCGATCTGCGCATCGGTCATGCCCTCGATCGACTCGGGCGGGACCAGCGACTCGTGAACCAGCAGCAGGATGCGGAGGCGTTTGTGGGCCATGATTGCTCAGTCCATCCGTGGACCAACCGGGTCCGTCTAAGTGACACTTCCGGGGCCTTCCGGGGCGGCTTCCGGGGGCGGCTTCCGGGGTCGGCTTCCGGGGGGGTTACATGGCCACCGGTTGGTGGCCGCCCTGGAGGTAGTTCATCGTCTGCACGGTCAGCATGAGGATCGCGTCGCGCTGCGCGTCGGCCCGGGGCACCGCGAGGCGGAGCCGCAGCTCCTTGCAGCGGTCGATCATATCCCTCAGCACCTGGTCGATGGTGTACGCGTGCGCCCCGGTCCATCGCGCGACCGACTCGCGCATCTGGGCGCGGTGTGTCCGCAGGAAGCCGGCCGCGGATGGGCGATGGCTGTAACGTGGATCGGGGGAGAAGATCTTGTGCAGGTCCGTGTCGAAGAAATCGGGGAACGAGTCCGCGTATCGCATCCGCTTGTCGAAGTAGTGCTCGCCCAGCGTCGTGGTGATGCTGTTGATGGATTCGGGTCGGCGGGTGCTGCGGACCTTGGGGGGCGTGTTCGCGATGTCGGCCATGAGCGCCTCGACCACCTCCAACTTCCGCAGCGCCGGCCAGCCCTTGTACCGCGCTTTCCACCGCGAACCCGGCGCAAGCCAAACCGCGAACGTCTCCGCAAAGTCTTCCGCGGGGTGGGCCTGGGCGTACCACCAGGGCAGGTGTGTCACGAAGTTGCGGCTGCCGGGCCGGGGCTTGTAGTTGTCGGGGTAGGGGTCGGCAAACGAGCCGAACGCCTCGCGCCACGCCTTGCGGTAGTGCAGGCGATAGGCGGTGTCGATCGCGTGGCCCGCTTCGTGACGGAGGATCTGCATGAGCGACTGGGCTGTGCCGCCCTCCACCTGGAGCACCTGCTTTTTTTCTAGCCGTTTGAGTCGGGGGTGCGCGAGGTAGAAGGGCACCGCGATGCCGGGCACGCCGTCGGGGCTGAACCACTCGGTCGAGAGCCAGCAGTGCGGGCGGAACTGCTCCAGGCCCCGGTCCGCGAGCTCATGGAAGAGCTGGCGGACATGCGGGCGCAGGTGGGGCGAATCGACGGTCAGCCCCAGGTCGCAGAAGCGCATCGACAGCAGCTTGTCATCGGTCGTGGCCGCCCAGCGGACGCGCTGGCCAGTCTCTCGCGATCGTGAGCGAGATGGCATGGCCAGATGATAACACGCGCACCGCAGCGCCGAGCCAGCCCCCCGGAACTCCCCCCGGAACTCCTCCCGGAGCCCCCCCCGGAGTTGCACCGGACCCGCCCCGCATCGCGATCAGGAATCGCTGACGGCCGCGGCCAGCTTGCTCGCCGTCGCGGGGTCGTGGGTCTGTGATTTGCCGAACCCCGGCAACGCGCCGACGGCCTCCGCCGCCTCCTGCGAATCAGCGTAGTTGGAGATCAGCATCGCGCGCGTCGTGTTGCCCGCGGCCCGCAGGCTCTGGATCAGCTCCACGCCGTGGTCCACCGAGAACCGGCCATCGAGCACGCGGTTCACCAGCAGCAGCGCGCTGTCATCTGCGACCTTTGCCAGCGACGCGTCGTCGTTCACCCGCTCCACCTGTGTGATGCCCGGCACACGGGCGGCCGCGTGCTGAAGCGATGCGGAGTCAAACGAGCAGTGACCCACGAGGACGATCTTGTTGATCCTGGGCATGGCAGTGTTCCTGTCTGGGTGTATAGCCTAACCAGGCGGGGCGGTCAGTTGTTCCTGGTTGGCGAGGTCGTGCGTGGTAGGCCGGGGGATGTTCCGGGGGGGTGTATTTTAGGCATTGCGTTGCGTCATAGGGGTGTCCCCGGCGTCACGGGTTGCGGTCCGCTATGATAGGACGTTTACTTCCCACCCCCTTGAACGGAGTTTGTATGCAGCGCAATCTGTTGATGTTGATGGCCGTGATGATGAGCCTTGTGATTTCTGGCACACCGAGTTGGGCGGACGAAGCCCATGCCGAGGCCCAGCCCGCCGCCGCGGCCGAGGGTGAGCCGGGTGCCGCCGCCGAAGTTGCAGAACCCGCCGAGGAGGCCGTAGAAGAGGCAGCCCCGACGCTGGACATGGGCAAGATCAGCTATGCCTTGGGTCTGGATGTGGCCAAGAACCTGTCAGAGAACTTCAAGGAGCAGGGGCTGACGCTGAATAACGACCGCCTGCTGGCTGGGCTCAAGGCCGGGCTCAGCGGCGAAGGCGTCGAGATGACCGAGGAGCAGGTCGCCGACGCCATCAACGAGCTGCGTCAGGAGCTGTTCATGCGGCAGATGCAGCAGGCCCAGCAGACGACGCAGAAGGAAGCCGACACCAACATCGCCGCGGGCAAGGCCTTCCTCGCGGAGAACGCGAAGAAGGAGGGCGTGGTCACCACGGCGTCCGGCCTCCAGTACAAGATCATCGAGAAGGGCGAAGGCGCATCGCCCAAGCTCGGCGACACGGTCACCGTGAACTACCACGGCACGCTGATCGATGGCACGGTGTTCGATTCATCCGTGAAGCCGCCGCAGCCCGGCCGACCCGCCGAGCCCGCGACGTTCATGCTCGGCGAAGTGATCGAGGGCTGGAACCAGGGCCTCACCCACGTCGGCAAGGGCGGCAAGCTCATGCTCTACATCCCCTCCGAGCTGGCGTACCGCAACAACCGCATGGGACCGGTCATCGGCCCCGGCTCCACGCTGGTCTTCGAGGTCGAGCTCATCGACATCGAGCGCGGCGAAGAGGGCGACGCCCCGGCCGAGCCCGCCATGCCGTAACCACGCTCCACCCGTTCACCACAATCAAGACGCCCCGCAACAGACTTGCGGGGCGTCTTTCATTGCCTTGCGGGACACCGGCCACAACTTATGATGTGCCGACCGTATGGTGTTTACCACACTCACCTTTCTGCTGTTCCTGCCCCTGGTCTTTGCGGTTTACTGGACGCTGCGGTCGCGTGCGGCGCAGAACGCCGTGTTAGTCGTCGCCAGTTATTGCTTTTATGGTTGGTGGGACTGGCGGTTCTGCGGGCTGATGCTCGCATCTACGGCGGTGGACTACTTCGTCGGCCTGGGCCTGCATCACACGGAAAAACAAGGCCCGCGACGCGCGTTGCTGGGGCTTAGTCTGGCTGTGAATCTGGGGATGCTGGGGTTCTTCAAGTACTGCGATTTCTTCATCGAAAGCTTTGCATCGGCCGCGGCTTCGGTGGGGTACGGGCCGTCCTGGACGACGCTGAATATCGTGCTGCCCGTGGGCATCAGCTTCTACACGTTTCAGACGCTGAGTTACAGCATCGACCGCTACCGCCGACGCATCCCGCACACCCACGACCCGGTGGCGTTCGCGGCGTTTGTCAGCTTCTTTCCGCAGCTTGTTGCGGGACCCATCGAGCGGGCCGGCGACCTGCTCCCGCAGTTCACCCAGCCCCGCCGCTTCGAGCTGGACCTCGCCCGGCAGGGTTGTCGGCTGATGCTCTGGGGTTTCTTCATGAAGATGGTCCTCGCGGACAACCTCGGCGCGGTGGTGGACCCGGCGTACAGCGACGTGGCGAACGCGACCGGGCCGGGGCTGGTGATCGCGACGGTCTGCTTCGCCTTTCAGATCCTCTGCGACTTCGGCGGGTACTCGCTCATCGCGATCGGCACCGCGCGGCTGTTCGGCATCCGGCTGTCACGCAACTTCGCGCACCCCTACCTCGCGCAGGACGTCGCGGAGTTCTGGCGGCGGTGGCACATCACGCTCTCGACGTGGTTCCGCGATTACGTGTACATCCCGCTTGGCGGCAGCAAGGGCACACGCCTACGCCGATCCATCAACATCATGATTACGTTCGCGCTCAGCGGCCTCTGGCACGGCGCTTCGTGGAACTTTGTCATCTGGGGGCTGCTCAATGGCCTGGGCATCCTGCCGGTGGTCCTCATGCAGAAGTCCAAGCGCCCGGCGCACGCCACGCCCGGCGGGTCGCGCACGCTACCAGACCTGCCCACGCTGCTCCGCATCCTCGGCACGTTTGCGTTCATCTGTGGCACGTGGGTGTTCTTCCGCGCGGCGACGCTTGATGATGCGCTGAGTGTCTGGGGCAAGGTGGTCGGTGAGGTGCTGGATGTGGGCGCGTGGCGTAGCGCGTGGCGTGCGTTTGCGAATAGCACCATCGGGTGGGTTCTCCCGGTGGCGCTGGGGTATTACATCATCGCCAACTGGTTTAGCCGGGCCGACCCGGAGGAGATGCAACTCGGCGGGTGGTCGCTGCCATTGCGTTGGTCGTATTACACCGTGCTGGTATTCTGCATCGTTGTCTATGGCACGACCGGCAGCGTGGGGTTTATCTATTTCCAGTTCTAATGCATCACCATGCGAACCTTCCTCATCAAACTCGCCGCCTTCATCAGCCTTCAGGTTTTGTTGCTCGGTGTGCTGGTTGGTTTTTTCTACAACACGGCCCGCGATCGGTCGTTTGAGTATGCCACGAACATCAAGCACGCAAGGCTGGCCGACGCACCCTCCCCGCGGGCCATCTTCATTGGCGGGTCGAATGTGTATTTCGGGCTCGATGGCGACCTGATCCGCGAGCAGACACCGTATTACCCGATCAATATGGGTATGGTCGGCGCTTTGCGGCTCAAGTACATGCTCACTGAAGTGAATAGCTCCTTGCGCCCGGGTGATATCGTGGTCCTGGCACTCGAGTACCCTCAGATGTACCAACGGTTCGAGGACAGCAGCCGATCAACCATTGTGCTTGCCCGCGTGTTCAGTGCCCGGCCGCAGACGATGCAGCACTGGAGCCGCGAGCATTGGCGGGCGATGCTTGATAGCGGCGCGGCCACCGTGCTGGGCGAAAGTGTGCGTGCGGCTGTTGACAACTTGGGGGCCGTGCTGCGTGGCAAAGGGCTGCCCGAAATCAAGCCGGTCGCCAATGAGTATGGCGATCTGGTCACGCTCCGCCACATGGAGCCGAGGGCGGACCTAGGTACGCCGTTCGCCCCCGATGACCTGACCAGCGCCCCCATCGACGCGCACGCTGCGATGGTCAATCGGTTTGTGCGCGACTGCGAAGCCAGGGGCGTGGAGGTCATCTTCACGTATCCGCCCATCCCACAACCCAGCTACGACGCGCACCACGAGGCGCTGGCGCAATTCGACCTGCGACTGCGGGAGAAGCTGAGATGCCCGGTTGTTCAGATGCCCGGCGACATGGTGTTTCCCAGGCATTGGTTCTACAACACCAGCTACCACCTCACCGGCCCCGGGGTCCCAGCCCGCACGCAGAAGATGATTGACCTGCTGAGCGCTCGGCCGTGGGACAGCGAGTAAAGCACCCGGTCAAAGCGCATCACCACGAATGGTGAGCGGCCTACTCGGTGGGCAGTTCGACGACCAGTGATAGTGCCGAGCCGAGGTGGCCGTTCTCCAGGCGGTAGAGCACGCGGTTGACACCTTTCTGGAAGTGGACGCGGCGGAAGCCCTCATCGATGCGCCACCCTTTGTGGTCGCTTGCAGACTCCCAGACCTTGAAGTCGTTGATCCACACGGTGGACTTGTCATCGCTGCCGACGGCGATCCACAGGTCCTGGGCTTTGTCGCTGTAGATCTCGGTGTAGGCGTAGTAGATCGCGTAGGAGTCGAGGTCCGGCGGCTTGATCTCGACGGTCGGGGACTGGAGGAACTCCCAGCGCAGGGTGCGGCCATCTTTTCCGTCGGCGTAGGTCGCGTCCAGATCGACGGCAGACTCGGGGGGGTAGCTGCGGTCGATGTTTTTGCGTTGCGGGTTAGGCCAGGGGCCGATCATGTACCACGTCCGCACCGCCATCCACTTGCCGGGCTGTGCATCGGGTGTGTTGGCGATCTTGCGCCCCGAGACGGTGGGTATGTTGCGTGCGAGGGGCGGGGGTGTGGCTGCGGGGCCCTGTCCATCGCGGGTCTGACTCCCGGGGTCACCCTGGGCACCTGCGTCGGCTTGGCCGGGCTCGCCGGGCGCGCTCGATTCGGGTGCGTTTGCTGACGCTGCTGCTGCTGCTGCGGACGCAGCAGATGATGACGATGCCGCGGCCGCAGCCGCGGCTTGGGATTCACGGCCGGCCATGATGTCCGCCACATCCTTGACGCGGGTGCCGGTGTCGCCTTCGCCGATCTCGTTGAGACGCTGCGAGAGCGAGGCAAGCGCTTGCGAGTCCTTCGCGCCGCCGCCTTGCTTTGCCGTGTCGCCAGCGTCCGCGGTGCTGTCGGCGGTTTCTGAGACGTCGGGGGTTGGCGTGGAGGCCTGCGCCAGCGTGGAAGCGAGCGACAGCACGCGTTGGCTGGTGTCCACCATGGATTGCGACTCGCGCAGGGCGGTGGCGACCGCTTCCTTCTGGGCCGCGAGCGCGGCACTGGTGCGTGCGGCGTCCTCTGCCAGCTCTTTGGAAACATCCGGGCGGTCGGATTGCAGGCGGTCCACGTTGGCCTTGGCTTCATCGAGCGGGATCTTGCGGATCACCGCCAGTTGGGCCGCACGCATCTGGTGGTAGGCATCGAGCACACGCTGCTCCTCGGCCTTGGCCTTGTCGTACAGCTCGGCCATGTCCATCTCAGAGGGGTCCGCTTCGGGCGTGTCCGTGCTTGAGGAGTCGGCGGCATCGTTGGCGGCATCTGATTCGGGTTGCCCCTCGGAAGCGTCGGCGACCTGCGGGTCGGCGGGCTTGGCGTCTGGTTTCTCCGCCTCGGCCTGCATGGTCTTCTTCACCTGCTCCATGGCCTTGGTCTGTTGATCGATCGCGTCGTTCTGGGCAGCGACCGCCTTCTTGTTGGCCTGCTCGACCGCCTCGGTGGTCGATGCCACCGCCTCGGTCCGATCGGCGACCGTCTTCTGAGCCTCGGCCACCGCCGCCTCGGCCTGCTCCGCCTTGGTCTTGGCCTGCGAGGCGTCGCGGTTCGCGCGGGTCAGTTGGGATTCCGCGTTGCGGACGCTGTTTTCCAGTTGACGCTTCTGCTGGTTGCCTTCCATCGCGGCCAAGGCTTCCTTGCGCTCTGCAAGATTTTTCTCCGCAGCCTCGGCTTTCTTCTGTGTCTCCTCGGCTTGTGCTTTGGTGGCGTCGCGTGCGGCTTCACGCTTGGCGAGCTCGGCCTCGGCCCGCGACAACTGCTGCGCCGCGCCTTCCTTGTCGCGATGGGACTTGTCCGCTGCAACCTGGTCCGCCTCGGCTTTCTCCTGCGTGGCCTCGGCCTTGGCCTGCTCCTTGAGCGCGTCTAAGTACGGCTCGCCCGCAAGCGTCAACGCACGCCGGGCCTCGATCTGGGCCTCCTCCACGCGGACCTGCGCCTCGCGGGCAAGGCGCATCGCCTCGGCCTGGGCCTCGCGGTCCTTGGCCTCCGCGGCCTTCGCTAAAGCGTCGGCGGCTGCTTTCTGTTCCTCAAGGGCCTTGGCCTGCTTTTCGAGCGTGTCCGAGGCGGCAGACTCCTTAAGCTCTTCTTCCATGTGCGTGTACTCTTCGAGTACCGCAGCCTCGATCTCCTCGACCTTTTCGCGCACCTCGACGATTTCCTCCACACGCTTGCGGAGCGCCTCGGAGTTGAGCTCCTCAACCAGTTTGCTCAGCTCCTCGACGCGGTCGGCCTGGATGGGGTTGGGTGTAGCGTCCGCCTGTGTCGTCTCCATCAAGCGGTCCACCGGCGCAAAGAGCACCAGCAACAGCAGGAGCACAAGGTGCAGCACGATCGACACCGGCACCCAGGGCACCGCGCCGACGCGCGGGCGGTCGTCGGACAGCGGGTCCGGCCGGCCGGGCCTGGATGAGGGCGGCACCACCTTCGTGGTGTCGGCCTTATTTGCGTTGTCTTGGATCGGCGATGTGGATTCCGACATTTTCCAGCCCTTCAAAATTGACAAGGTCCAGAACCTGCACCAGTGCCTGGGCGGGGGTCTGCTTGTCGAAGTCTATGCGGATGCGGCGGGCGGGGTTCTCCTGCGCCACCTGTCGCACGCTGCGGTGCAGCGCGTCGGTTGTGACCGGCTCGGCCCCGAGGTACAGCCCCCCGGCCTTGTCGATGCTGACGATAAACGGCGATTCATCCTGCGGCACGATCTGCGCAGACACCGCGTCGGGCAGGTCCAGCGGCAGCTCGAGCTTCTGTTCCTTGAGCGTCGTCGCCACGAGGAAGAAGATCAGCAGCAGGAACACGCAATCGATCAGCGGAGCCATCTGCAGTTCGGTGTCGTTGTCGCCCTCGCGTGTGGCATCAAACATGGCTGGCCCCCGTGGTGGGTTTGGTGGGGGAGGCGGCTGCTGGTACGGCCTCGGCGGGCAGTGGGGTGCGGATGAACCAGCGGCGGATCAGCTCGGTGGTCTGCTTCTCGAGTGTCGCGCTAAAGCCATTGAGCTTGACCTTGAAGAAGTGGTAAGCGATGAGCGCGGGCACCGCGATGACGAGGCCCATGGCGGTGGTCACGAGCGCTTGCGAGATGCCGTCAGCCAGGACGCGCGGGTCGCCCAGCGAGCCGAGGGCCGCGACGTCTTCGAACGAGCGGATCATGCCGAAGACCGTGCCAAGCAGACCCAGCAGCGGGGCGAGTGTGCCGATGATGAGCAGCGGGTAGTTGCGGCCGACCTGGTGCTTGAGGTCGTAGCTGCCCACGTCGTCTGCGAGCGTGCGTGCGTCGGCCACGTCGTAGGTGCGGTGCTCGACCAGCGCCTCGATGATCGTCGCAAGCACCGAAGGCTGGGCCTGGCACAGCGCGATGACCTTGTCGTGTTCGCCCTTGCGGAAGTGTTCATCCGCGCGTTTGGCCAAGCCTTCGGGGACGATCCGCCCCCGCCGCAGCCCGACCAGCCGTTCGAGCACGAGCGCAAGCCCGATGATGGACATGGCGATGAGCACGTACCCGGTCTTTTTGCCCTGGTGGATCTTGTCGATCAACTCGGCCATCGCGCCGACTTCCTCGGCCACAGGTGCCGCGGTCAAAGCCCCGCCCCCGGAACCGGATGCCTCACCCTCCGCTGTTTCAGATGTCGCGGCTGGGGGCACATCGGTTCCGTTCTGCGCGCCGGCGGAGAATGTTATGCCCGAGATAAGAAAACACATAGCCATGAGACGCAAACCACTGAGCATGTCATCAACCTTTCAAAGTTAACATTGTCCGTAACGCCACGTCATTGTCCGTCGATCGGTGTGGAGTTACATAGCACGGCCAAAATAGCCGCAGATATGTGATTCGCAAGTCATCACACCGCATCAAAAATCCCGGTGCCCTGAGTTGATCGGTAGGCAGGATCGGTACCGCCTATGGCACAAGCCAGCGTGGCGCGGCAATAGAACCCATACCGTTCTCTGTGAGCGGTACGATTTCTACCGGGTGGCGGCACACCAACATCATGCGCGTCAGCGCGAGTTGGCGTGGGCCTGTACCCGGTGGACCTCGCGGGCCTGGAAGCCTTTGTCGCCCTCGACCAGTTCGTACTCGACCTCTTCCCCATCTTTGAGCGAGCGGAAGCCGTCGCCCTCGATCTGGGAGTAGTGGACGAACACGTCCTGGTCTTCTGGGCCGACAATAAAGCCGAAGCCTTTTTTCGGGTCAAACCACTTGACTTGTCCTTTGGTTGCCAAGATACATCTCCCTGGCGGGGGTTGGCGTGGTCAGGATTGGGGTTTCCGCAGCGTGTGTGCGGCAGTCACGACCAAGTCAACCGAACTCATCTATCCGTGTCGGCAAGGTTGACATGAACAACCGACACATCCGTCAAACCGCGCCCGATTGGGCTTCTTTGCAGCGAAAGCCGCGTGTGAACTCTGCCTCAATTTTATCTTATCGCTGAGGTCACGCAAGGAAATTCTTAGCCGTCGTCGCCTTTTGTCCCGGGCGTGGGAGGGGCGGTTGTCCAGCCATGCTGGCCGCGATAGCATCGCCCGCATGCCATGTTGTTCCTGGCTACCCCCGATCCGCCCGTTTGGGTGGGTGTTGTTGGTGCTGCCTCTGCTGGTGGTCGGGGGGTGTCACAGCTATTCCGAGGACATCGGGCCGGCGATGCGGCTGTACGCCATGGGCAACCACGAGGCCGCCGCCCAGGTGCTGGAAGCCAAGCCCCGCCGCCGACAGGACCGCATGCTCTGGCTGCTGGAGCGTGGCAAGGCCCTGCACGACGCCGGGCGTTACGAGGAGAGCATCGCCACGCTGACCGAGGCCGAGGTCTTCATGTCTCGGTACTACCAGACCGCCACGATCCGCGTGAGCCAGGAGCTGTTCGGGGCGGTTGCCGATCAGTACGCCCGCGATTACGAGCCGATGTACAGCGACGCGATCATGCTCAACGCGTTGCAGGCGATGAACCATCTGGCCCTTGGGGACTTGCGGGAAGCGCGGGTGTATCTGCGGCGGGCGAGCGATCGGCAGGCGGAGTCGTTGCAGGTCCACGCCAGGCAGGTGGAGCAACGCCGGGCCGAGTTGGACCGGGCTGCGCAGCAGCTCGACCACGACGCCTACCGCGAGGGCTTGTCGCGGGTTTCCCAGGCCTATGCCGACTTCACCAACCCGCTGGCGACGTATCTCGCGGCCTTCACCGCGACGGTCGATGGCGACGCCCCGGCCGCGGAAGTCGAGATCCGCAGGCTGCACACGATCCTCCCGAGCAATTCGTATGTGGAGCCGGTGCGTTTCGAGCAGTTGCGCGACGCGGTGGGGGGGCTCGGGCCGGGGCAGGTGGTGGTGCTGGTGGAGTCTGGCTTTGCGCCGCAGATCGAGCCGGTGCGCTTGCCGTATGCCACGCCTTACACCGGCGTGTCGCTGCTGGCGTTCCCCCGGCTGGTGTTTGGCCAGGGCAGGGCCCGCGGGCTGACGCTGACCGCGGGGGAGCACCAGATCGCAACGTCGCAGCTCGCGTCGATGGAGGGGATCGTGGCGACCGAGTTCCACGCCCGGCTTCCGGTGATCGTGCTGCGGATCGCGCTGTCGCAGGCGACCAAGGAGGCGGCCGCGGTGATGATGCGGGACCAAGCCGATGACGCGGGGTTGCTGCTCGCCAGCGCGTACAAGCTGTGGGCCAGCAATGTCGATGACCGGACCTGGCGCACGCTGCCCGCCCGCTTTCACCTGGCGCAACTGGACCGACCCGAAGATGGTCGGCTTGGCCTGAACCCGCAGCCGGGTGTGACGCCTCCATTGATGCTGGACCTGCCCGAATCGCCGGTGGTGATCGTATGGGCCCGGCGGGTGGGTTCCCAGCTTTGGGCGGTGACTTACCCCGTGCTGCCTTGAGTACCGACACGCGACACCTAGAATGAGGCCATGATGACACGCCTGCCAACCACCGTGCTGCCCGCCTGCCTGTTCCTGATGCTCGCCCTAGGCGGTTGCCGTTCAGCCAACACCTACCAGACGCCCGTCGATCAGGCCAAGGTCAGCGAGGCCCACATCGAACGCATCATCACCGACACCGGCGTGAACAAGCGGGCGATGGTGGATTCGGTCTATGTCAGCACCAGGTCCGGCCTCACACGGGTGCAGGTCAACATCATCAACCGCAACGCGGGCCTCGCGGGGCTCCGCCCGGACCAGCACGGGTTCCGCTACAAGTTCGAGTGGTTCGCGGAGGACGGCATGAAGGTTTACGATCCCAGCGAGAGCTGGAAACGCAAGACCGTCGAGGCCCGCGAACTGACCGCGTTCACCGCCACCGCCCCCAGCCCCGAGGCGGTCGATTGGCGCCTGTCGCTCCATCGCTGGAAGGACCATTGACCCGGGCCGACGCAGGCGGGAAGCCCCAGACGCGGCCGCCGCGGTCGGGCGATGCGGGTGCGATTGACTTTGTTTCCCTTGAGACCACTGGAGAACCCATGCTGAACCTTCGCTTTGGATTGACCGTCGTGCTTGCTCTGATGATTGCCCCCGCCTTGGTGGGCTGTGGCTCCAAGCCGACACGCATCGACCCGACCGGCGACCGCAAGCTGACGACGATGGAGGCCGACTACGACGAGATCGTCGAGTGGTCCGCGCAGCTCACCGATCGCATGTTGGCCGCGGGTTATCTCGATCACCAGGAGTACCAGCCCCACCCGGTACGCATGGTGGTGTCGGACATCGAGAACAAGACCGACATCGCCAACTTCCCCTATGAGATGATGATCGGCCGCATCCGTGCGTCGCTGCTCAACTCCGGCAAGGTACGCTACGTGGCGACCTATGGCCGGGACGGCACGGACACCATGCCCGACGCCACCCAGGACCTGCCCAACGACCCCAAGTTCGAGAACCCGCAGTGGCTGGACCAGAAGTTCTCCGTTGCCCGGCTGAGCCTGCGCACGCAGATCCTCTACCGCTCGGCCCGCGCCGGCCGAGACAGCCAGAACACCTACGAGGTCCGCATGTTCGTCGTCGATAACGCCAACGGCGAAGTCGTCTGGGAAGCCTTCAGCGACCCCATCGGCAAACGCGCCACCCGCCCCGTCTTCGGAAGCTAGCTTGAGAGATGGCGGTCGCGCAACGATCGCATGATGCACTGACGCGTCAAAACCCATAGCCCGCGGGCAACGCCCGCGCGGTTCCCCGTGCCACCTTCGCGCACAGCTCACTGCGACAGATGCCCCATGATCGTATCGATCATCGCGAGGCTGCGGACCTGATCGCGGGCGGGCAATTCTCGCACAGCCAGGCGGGTCATGCCATCCATTTCGTGGATGGTCACCTGCCACCGCGTGGATGCGGAGTCGCTGCCTTCGAGGCGGTACTTCTTGCCGTCTTTGTCGTCTTCGATCAGCCGCAGCCCACGCTTGCTGAAGGCGGCACGTGTCGCGGCGGCGACGGCAGCCGGCTCGTGGGACGTGTAGCGCTGGAATGCGCCATCGGTGAGATCAACGCCGGGCTTGGGCGCACAACCCAGCGACAGCACCGCTACACCGCAGCAAAGCAACATGACGCACCCGATTGACCTGATCACGTGAAGCTCCATGTGGAAGTTGATCGCGGTGGATGATAGCCGAATCGGCCGGGCGGACGTTTTCTGTGGGCTTTGGAAAGTCGGCGGCAGTGCCGTGTGGAAATGGCTTATCAGAGCCGCCCCGTCCCCGAGGCGGGGCCGCGCGAAGCGGCTGGCGATGCGAGCTTTGCCCGCCCCGCCGCGGGGACGCGCCGGCTCGGATGAAGGCGTTCCTGCAGGGGGCATGTATGCGAAAGTCACCTAAGGGTATCCCCGACGCCCTGTCAATGCGCCGCAAACCTAGAAGAAACTGGACGCGATGCGGCGGTGCGTAAAGCGTGGCCGGCCGCTTGGTGCGGATGGCTGGGTCGAGCGGACGGCGACGAAGATGGGCCTGCCCCTGCGGGGCCCGGGTCGGCCGAGGAAGGATGCGTGAAAGCGATCCCGATCCTTTTGCGTTGATGCGGATGAGGTTCTGTTTTGTCGCGGGCACGCTTGTCCACACGGCCGACGGCCCCAAACCCATCGAGCAAGTCAAGGAAGGCGATCTGGTCTGGGCCTACGACCATGAGGCCGGCCAATGGCGGCTATGCGCCGTTGGCCCCACGCACGCGAACCCGTACGACGGCGACCTGGGCGAACTCACCTTCACCACCGACGCCGGCCAAACCGAAACCCTCACCGCGACCTCCGGCCACCCGTTCTGGGTCGCCGCGGCCGTCGACCCGGCGGAGCTGGCGGCCCGCCCCTTAGCGGTCGAGTGTAATCCCCCCTCAAATCTGACTCATTCAAAAGTAGAGGCTCCCGTTAGAATCCCCTTACCCAAGGAGCCTTTTGATGAAGACGAGAGAAAAAAAGGGGAGCGTCCCCGTTTCGATACCCCGGACGCCAAGGGTGGTCGGTACGTTATGGCTGGCGACCTGAAGCTGTCCGACCAGCTCCTGCTCCGCGACGGCCGCTCCGCCACCATCACCGGCCTCCGCGTCCGCACCGAACGGACACGCGTGTACAATCTGTCGGTCCTCCGCCTACACAACTACGCGGTGGGGGTGGCGGGGGTGTTGAGTCATAATGTTGGGGCATGTGGGGGTGGCCCAAAGGGGGTACCGAAGCCCTCGCCGAACTTTGTTAAGCCTACGAATCCCGCGCAGCCGGTTCCCAGCCAGTTGCCCTCCGGTCATACCGTTAGGAAAATGCCGCCCACGGAGCAATACCCCCATGGCTACTGGGGCAGACAAACCAATATGGTCAGCCAGTCAATCCCGCAACAGGAAAGCCGCCAGCAAATGTCACTCGTCCAGAAGCAAGAGCGCAAACGCACGTTCCGCTCCAACCGGAGGCCCAATAACATGCACGGACTTTCAAGAAATGTAAACCTAGCTTTTTTCAACGGAAAGACACTGCTTCAGGCATGCTTTGGTGTCCATGACCTCATCCTCAACTTTGACGGGGATGTTAGTCTAACCGTGACTTCGTCCGTGGGCTGCATGGCGTTAGATGGAAGAATCCAGCAGTATGACAACTTCCGCCAAGTTGCCCCAGTGGTGCTTGCGATGCTCAACCAAACGATTCTGTCTGCCGAAGGCGATGAAGCAGGCACATTGATGCTCAGGTTTCACGGCGGCGGAATGCTCGCCGTTTACGACGACAGCAAGGAGTATGAATCGTACACCATTAAGAACGGGGGGCACATGATTGTCGTGTAGGACCCGAGATATCGTAACGGAGACGCTCCGGCTCTGTTGCAATCCTTTCTAGGCGCAGGGGTATCGAAACGGGGACGCTCCCTTTTATTTACTCCAACAACCGAATTGCCTTTGATGTTTGTGATTATGTTTCCAATGACTGGGTTGAATAACATGACTTTTTCTAACAAAACGAGTGCGGCAATCATCAGATATACCTCGAGTCTTGCGATGGGCCTGCCTCTGCTTCTTATTCTTGCGGGCTGCCAATCCGCCGCACACTGCGACGACTTTTTGAACCGAGTGCTGGTTGACGTTCATGATGACGCGGTTGTTCGAGATGCTCGCGGCGATGTTGTCGAGCTTACGATAATTGACACGACTCTGAGTGACGCGGAGAAGAAGTGTATTCGTAGTTATACGAAGATCCATACGTTACGCTTAGACGATACAAATATCAACGACGGTGACCTGGCATGGATTGCGGAGATGGATGAGTTGCAAGCGCTTGACTTGGATGGAACTCAGGTGAGCGACAAGGGCATGCGAACCCTAGCCTCCCGCAAATGCCTTGTGGCGCTCTCGTTGTCCGGCACATCGGTTACAGATGATGGGTTGCAAGCCCTCGCGGATTGTCGGCGTCTGATGCTTCTGAATATTGATTGGACAGATGTTTCTGATGAGGGACTCCTTCACCTCAGTGAGATATCCACCCTGAAACTCATCAATGCCCTTGGAACATCGATAACAGAAGATGGTGTCGAGCAGTTGCAGGCGCATGTGCCTGATGTTTATGTGAATCTTAGCCCGCGCGAACTGTCGAAGCAGAAATCGAAAGCTAAGTGACTATCTCAAGACACCCAATTCGTTCTGTGTGTAATCCCCCCTGTCTTCCGCACATTCAGAGTATCGAAACGGGGACGCTCCCCGTTTTGACGCGGGTTGCGAGGCGTTGTAGCATGGACGGCATGGCACGTTCACCGCGTCTGGATATCGCCGGGCATTGCTACCACGTCCTCAACCGCGCCAACGCCCGCTGCCGCATGTTCCGCAAGGACGCCGATTTCGAGGCGTTTGAGCGGGTGCTTGAAGAGGCGGTGCTTCGGGCCGACGGGGCGG
>JBGTLW010000241.1:0-6023 GCA_041743835.1 Phycisphaeraceae bacterium
CCGTGCGCGGCCGCTACCGCAATAGAACCCCGGAGGGGGGTGCATGACCCAAGAAGGCCCACGCCCGCCATCCACGCCGACGCCCTCGGCCCGCCGTCCCCGGCCGCGGCTGTCGGTCCAGCACCGGCTGGTGATCTGGGTCATGGCCGTCGCCGCGATGCCGGTGGGCATCTGCGCGTTCTTCCAATACCACATCACGCACAACACGCTGGCGGAAGGCCCGGCCGAGTCGGTCGGCATCGTCAGCCGAACCGCGGCCGCGGCACTAAGCGACCGGGTGCAGTACGGCTGGTCGTCGCAGGCCGAGTCACTCATCGACGCGTTGGCCCGCGACCCGCGCATCGCGCTGGTGGTGGTGTATAACGCCGACAAGCAGGTGCTCCACCGCCGATCCATTCAGGCCAAAGCGCAGCGCATGCTCTACGACGCGGGCCTCAGCGAGGCAGCCTTCGCGGTGGACATCGGCAAGACCCGCACGCTGGGCAAGCACAACGAACTGGCGCTGCTCGCGGAACCGATCTGGTCCGCGCCGCTGCCCGGCAAGGAACGCAAGCTCCAGGGCTACGTCCTCGCGGGGGTCTATGACAAATCCGCGGTCGCGCTGGCGCAACGCCTCAACCACATGCAGATGATCGTGGTCTTCGGCTCGCTGCTGCTGGTCCTGCCCGCGGTGGCGTTCGCCTCACGACGCAGCGCCCGGCCGCTGCAACGCCTGCTCGAAGCCACCCACGCCCTCGCCGATGGCGAGCAGGCGCCGCCCGTCCCCTCCCACCGCGGGGACGAGATCGGGCTGCTCGGCGAGGCGTTTAACGGCATGGCTCAACGCCTCCAGGCCGCGCACCGCGAGCTCCGCGGCCACAACGACAACCTCGAAAACATCATCACCCAACGCACCGCCGAACTCGAGCAAGCCAACCAGCAACTCGCCGAGCAGAACGCGGAGAAGGACGCCTTCCTGCGATCGGTCAGCCACGACCTCAACGCGCCGCTCCGCAACATCGATGGCATGGCCGCGATGGTCCTCCGCAAGCACCGCGACACGCTCGATGAAGACGTCATCCGCAAACTCGAACGCATCTGCGCCAACGTCAAGCAGGAGACCGAGCTGATCAACGGCCTGGTCGAGCTCAGCCGTCTGCGCACCACGCCCCCGGCCGAGCACATTGTCGACCTCAACGAACTGGTCGGCGAGGTGTTTGCCGGGCTGGGGCATCAGGTCGAAGAGGCCCGCATCCAGACGCGGATCGAGGGCACGCTGCCCACCATCAAGGCCGAGCGCACCCGCATACGCCAGGTCTTGCAGAACCTCATCGACAATGCCGCGAAGTACATGATGGACTCAAAAGTGCGGCAGATCACCGTGCGGGCCGAGGAAGACCTCCACTTCTACCGCATCGCCGTGCAGGACACCGGCCGGGGCATCGCGTGGGAAGACCAGCCCAAGGTGTTCGGCGTGTTCCAGCGCAGCACCCGCTCGGGCACGCACCAGGTGCAGGGCAAGGGCGTCGGGCTCGCGTCGGTTAAGTCCATCGTCGAGGGCTACGGCGGGCAGATCTGGGTCGATTCGGAGCTGGGCAAGGGCTCGACCTTCCACTTCACACTCGCCCGCGAGAAGGTCAGCCCACCCCTACCCGCCGCGCTCAAGCGCGTGGGCTAGGTGCTCTGGCCCACCGAAACACAAAACGCTTCACCCGCCTTGCCCCGCCACCCATCCTCCCGTACCTTGCACGGCTTAGCCACGGAGGGCTAACCGCTTGGCCAAAAAGACTAAATCCACATCCACCACGCCCCCAGACCTGTTCGCCAACCCCGAAGCGACCCAAGACGACGCGGACAGTGACACCACCACAGGCAACGGCCCCGGAAGCCCCGGAAGCCCCGGAAGCCCCGGAAGCCCCGGAACCGGCGGCAACTCCGGTGGCGGGGTTTCCACGCCCGGGGGCACTTCCGGGGGCACTTCCGGGGGCGGGGGTTCCGGGGGGGCGGTTGAGTTGTACGAGGCGGCCCAGGCCCGCTATCTCAACTACGCGCTGTCGGTCATCACCTCGCGTGCCCTCCCCGACGTGCGCGATGGGCTTAAGCCCGTACACCGCCGCATCCTCTACACGATGTGGCAGAGCCGGATCACCCACGACGCCAAGCACCGCAAGTGCGCCAAGGTCGTCGGCGATGTCATGGGCTCGTACCACCCCCACGGCGACTCGGCTATCTACGATGCGCTGGTGCGCATGGCCCAGCCGTGGACCCTCCGCGTCCCCATGATCGACGGGCAGGGCAACTTCGGAAGCCTCGACGGCGACCCCCCCGCCGCCATGCGATACACCGAGTGTCGGCTCACCGCGCCCGCGGCCGACATGCTCGACGACATCGGGCAGCAGACCGTCCACTTCCGACCCAACTACGACGGCACACGCGATGAGCCGGTCGTCCTACCCGCCAAAGTCCCCAACCTGCTGGTCAACGGCAGCGCCGGCATCGCCGTGGGCATGGCCACCAACATCCCGCCGCACAACCTCGGCGAGGTCTGCCGCGCCCTGCTCAAGGTGCTCGACAACTGGGAGATCAAGGACTATCAGCTCGTCGGCAAAGACGCGGTGCAAGGCCCCGATTTCCCCACCGGCGGGCAAATCATCAATAGTCAGGCCGAGATACGCGACATCTACAAGACCGGCTCGGGCACCATCAAGGTCCGCGCCACCACCGAGCTGGGCCCGGCGACCCGCGGGGGCAAGACGCTGCGCATCACGTCCGTGCCCTATGGCGTGAACAAGTCGGTGCTGGTGGAGCAGCTTGCCGAGGTCGTGCTGTCACGCAAGATGCCGTTGCTGCTGGATGTCCGGGACATCTCCACAGACGACGTGCGCATCGAGCTGGAGCTCAAGAAGGACGCCGACGAACCCAAGCTGCTGGCGTACCTGTACAAGCACACGCCGATGCAGGTGAACTTCGCGGTGAACCTCACCTGCCTTGTGCCGACGGAGAACCCCGAGGTCGGCGCGCCGGATCGGCTGGGGCTGCTGGAAATCCTGCGGCATTTCCTGATTTTTCGGCACAACGTCGTCACCCGCCGCCTCGAACACGAGGCGGCGCAACTCGCCCGGCGGATCCACATCCTCAAGGGCTTTGCGCTGGTGTTCGATGCGCTGGATGAGATCATCGCGATCATCCGCAAGTCCGAGGGCAAGGCCGACGCCGCGAAAAAGATCATGGCCAGGTTCCCCGTCGGCGGGAATGCCGGTGCGGCCGGGGGCCTCGATGCCGAGCAGACCGACGCGATCCTCGAACTCAAGCTCTACCGCCTTGCCCGGCTTGAGATCAGCCTCGTGCTCGATGAGCTCAATGCCAAGGAGCGGCGCGCCCGCGAGATCAAGAAGCTGCTCAGCGACGACGAGGAAGACACAAGCTCCGGCCGATGGCAGATCGTGCGCGACGAGATCAACGACCTGCTCACGCGCTACGGCGGCAACGCCCGCAAGAAAGACGACCCCGGCAACCGCAGGACCATCATCGAGACCGCGGAGGACGAACCCGAGTTCAGTGCCGAGGACTTCATCGTCGCCGAAGACAACCACGTGCTGATCACCGCCGACGGCTGGGTGAAGCGCCAGAAGGAGATCGCCGACCCGGGCAAGACGCGGCTGCGCGATGGCGACCGGGTGCTGGCGTGTGAGGCCGGGTCAACCCGCGCGACGATCGCGATGTTTTCGAACCACGGCGTGTGCTACACCGCACGCATCATCGACATCCCCGCGACGACGGGCTACGGCGAGCCGATCCAGAAACTCTTCAAGCTCAAGGACGGCGAGCGCATCGTGGCGGCGTACAGCCTCGACCCGCGCGCGGTGGGCGATATCGCTGAAAAAGAAGGCTCAAACTACGCGCCGATGACCCACGCGCTGGCGGTGTCGTCTGACGGCTACGCGCTGCGGTTCGGGCTTGGCGCGTTTGCAGAACCCAGCACACGCAGCGGCCGCAAGTACGCCAGGCCGAGCAAGGGCGCGGAGATCGTCGGCGTCGCGAAGGTCCACGGCAGCGAAACCATCCTCGCCGCGACCGAGCACTGCCGGGCCATGATCTGCCCGGCTGTCGAGGTCAACTATCTCTCCGGGCCGGGCAAGGGCGTGCTCCTCATCAAGCTCAGCACGGGCAAAGGCGCAACCCTTGACGACCGCGTCATCGGGTTTAAGGCCTCGGCCGGCGACCGCGACCTGCTCACCGTCGAGACAAACCGCGGAGCCACCAAGACCATCAGCACCGTCAAATACCGCACCACCGGCCGTGGGGGCAAAGGCGTCGAGCTCCAGAAAAACGGCAAACTGTCGCGCATCGTGCCCGAGGAAGTCCCCACGCCGATCATGCTGGATGAGGGGTAAGCGTCCAATGCCAAACTTAAGCAACGTCGCGTGTGCGCTCGATCTCGACTTCCACAAGCGCCCAGACCGCGCCTGTGTAATCCGCATCATCGCGCATGCACTCGATCGCGCTGGGCGGCGGCACCTCGATGCCGTCCTCAAGCATGCCCTCGATGTGCAAAGCGATGGCTTCGCGCGCGAGCAACATCGCCTCGTCGATCGTCGAGCCGACCGTCACACACCCCGGCAGGTCCGGCACACTCACGCCGTACCCACTGCCCGGCTCCTTGTGTATCGCGATGGGATAATTCATAAACTGCTCCAGCCGGCCTGCTTCATGATACTCCGCAAAGTCCCGGTCGGGATATCTTTCCGTGGGTGCGGGAGAGTGACACGCAATCCCGGCTTTCTCGGGTGGATAAACTGGTGGTGGCTGCCACGCACACGCGCCAGCACCCAACCTTCGCTGCTAAGACGCTTGATGACCGCCCGGCTATCCATCGCCGCATTCTAACGACATCCCCAGCCATGACCCAATACACAGCCGCCGATATTGATGTGCTTGAAGGCCTGGACCCCGTGCGGAAAAGGCCGGGGATGTATATCGGTGGCGTCGGGTCCGCGGGGCTGCACCACCTGGTCTGGGAGATCGTGGACAACTCGGTGGACGAGGCGATGAACGGCCACGCGACCGAGATCGCGGTCACACTCCACGACGACGGCTCCACCATCACCGTCGCGGACAACGGCCGGGGCATCCCCTTCGACAACCACCCCAAACTCAAACGCCCCGCGCTCGAGGTCATCCTCTGCACCCTCCACGCCGGCGGGAAGTTCGAGGGACAGAACTATAAAACCTCAGGCGGGCTCCACGGCGTCGGGGCCTCCGTCGTCAACGCGCTATCCAAAAGTTTAACCGCCACCGTCAAACGCGACGGCCAACAGGTCGAGATGACCTTCTCGCGCGGCAAAGCCACCAGCAAGCTCAAGAAGCTCGGCCCCGCACGAGGCAGCGGCACCACCATCACCTTCCACCCCGACGCCTCTATTTTCCCTAAGATCGAGTTTAATCCCGACACCATCCGCGAGCGACTGGTCACCACCAGCTACCTCCACAAGGGTGTCAAGATCGTCTGGGACGACCAGGTCAACAAGCAGAAGGCGGTGTGTCAGCACGACCAGGGCGTGAAGGACTATCTCAACGCGATCCTGAAGGAACGCAACGCCCGCCCTGTCCACGAGCAGCCGTTCTCGCTCGATAAAGACAACGGCATGCGCATCGAGCTGGTGTTTCAGTGGACCGAATCGACGGATGAGCACGTGCGTTCGTATGTCAACGGCATCCCCACCGCGTCGGGCGGGACGCATGAAAACGGCTTCCGGGCCGGGCTTAACAAAGCGATCCGCAACTACATCGAGACGCACAAGCTCACGCCGCGCGGCGTCACGTTCGAGCACAACGACATCCGCGAGGGGCTGGTCGGCGTGCTCTCCATCTTCCTCCCCGACCCCCAGTTCCAGGGCCAGACCAAGGAGCGGCTCAACAACGCGGAGGTGCAGCCCGCGGTGGACGGCGCGGTGCGCCCGGCGCTCGAGCTCTGGCTCAACAACAACCGCACGGTCGCCGAGTCGATCGTCGCGCGGATCATTGCCGCGGCCCGCGCCCGGGCC
>JBGTLW010000242.1:0-3694 GCA_041743835.1 Phycisphaeraceae bacterium
GGGGAAGTAGTCGCGGAGCAGGCTGTTGGTGTTTTCGTTGGTCCCGCGCTCCCACGGGGCGTGGGGATTGGCGAAGTAGATCGTCATGCCCAACGCGCGTTCGATGGTCTTGAACTGGGCGAACTCTTTGCCGTTGTCGAAGGTGCTGGTGCGTCGCAGCTTCTGGGGCAGCCCGCGGAAGATCGCGCAGGTGCTCGCGACGAGGGTGTCGGCCCGCTTGTCGGCGAGTTTGCCCAGCTTCGTGTAGCGGCTCTTCCGCTCGACGTGCGTGGCGATGAGCCCCGTGCCCTTGGCGCCCTCAAGCGTGTCGGCCTCCCAGTCGCCGAAGCGGCCCCGGCGATTGACCACCGCGGGACGGTGCTCGATGCCCACACGCCCAGGGATCTGCCCCCGGGAACTACCCCCAGAACCCTTGCGTTCGCCGGGGATTCGGTGCCGGCGACGCTGACGGCGGCGGCGCAGGTGTTCGCACCAGCGATCACCCGCGACGTGCCGGCGATAGACCCAGCGATAGATCGTCTCGTGGGTCACACGCATCGACGGGTCACGCGGGTGGTCGAGCTTGAGCCGCGAGGCGATCTCCTCGGGCGACCATTGTTCCCGCAGCTTGGAGCGGACGTACTTGCACAACGCGCCGCCGGGCCGGAGCTTGTCACGGCCTCGGTTGGCGTCGGTGCGGCGCTGGGACGCCAGGCGTTGAGCCGATTCGTAGTGGTAGCCGCCCAAGGCGTCGCGGTTGCGGGCCAGTTCCCGACCGACGGTGGCCCGGTGGCATCCGATCCGCCGGGCGATCGCGGCCTTGGAGAAGCCGGCGTGGTGCATGTCGGCGATGAGGTAGCGGTCGTCCGTGGTAAGCTGGTGTCGAGGCATAGCGGGCTCCGTAAGGGATTGAAGTCGTTGAACAACCACAATCTACCCCACGACCCGCGATGCCTCATCTTCGAACCCCGGTGTTGCGCTTCGGAATTGAATCCGCCTAATACGTTCGGAGGGTGAGGTCATGCACCACGGGTTTACGCGCAACAAAACCAAGACGTGTGGAATGGTGGGAGGTGGCCCTCGCCTCCAGGGCTTTACGCTGATTGAACTTCTGGTGGTCATCAGCATCATCGCGTTGCTGGTGGGTATCCTACTGCCTGCGCTGGGCAAGGCCCGCAAGTCCGCCCGTATCCTTCGCTGTGCGGCTAACCAGCAGCAGTTGGGGCGGGCCCATGCGAGTTACCAGAACGATGCGGACGGGTTCTACCCCATTGGCGGGGAGGCGGGCAAAGGTGCACTCACTTGGGACGACCGGTTGGGCCTTGGGGGCTACGACGGGCGCAGCCGCAGCAACTTCGGAACTCGTGACCCCAACCTGAGCATGATAGCCGCGGAGGATGCCTTTGCACTCTACGAATGCCCTTTGGATATTTCAATGCGGGTGGGTGAGTTCGCCACCCGTGACGTGCCGGAGACACCCGGTCCCGAAGCGCCCCGGTCCTACGCACTGAATGTGATTGAGTCAACCACACCGCTCAATGCCCGCGCATTCAACGGCATCTCCGGTATTAACGCGAACAGTGAACCCACGTCCCGCCGGATGGAAGAGGTCACCTCGCCCGCCGACACCATCGCACTAGTCGAAGTCAACGATTGGCCTGGCGGGTTGTGGACGCAGAATATCCTCGGCGGCTCGCAGACCCAGTTCCTCCCCATGATGAATCCTCACGGCACCAATATCGGGCGGTACCTGTCCATGCACGAAAACAATACACCCCGCGTCATCATCTTCGAACTTCAACAGACAATTTTTACTACCAACTACCTCTTCGTCGATGGCCACGTGGAGAATAAATCAAACCTTGACACTCTCAAAGGTGTCGTGCCTGTTCTCGGGTCCACCCGGGGCACCCAATGGGATGCCGTGCGCTGAAGGAGCCTTCAGACCGACGAAGCTGTCGGCTGTGAGCACCTGGACAAGATGGTAGCAGTCCGGGATGTACTCTACCCCTGTACACGATTACCGATACCCATACCCCTCATCCTCATAAGGGTCACGGTCCCGCCGCGGGTCGGCATACGCTACTTCGGCCTAATCTGCTTGACGCAGCGATCCCTTCAAACGATCAGGCAGCCGTGGATTTAAGCACTATTCATAACCGCAGTGACCCCCATCTCCATCGCCAACAGGTTCAGTTGCACATCGGCATCCACCGCCATCCCGCGCAGATAGCGCGTGAACTGATGCAGCATCAGCCCCGCGGCGATGCTGGCGGTGTAGATAGTCGAACGGGTCGTGCAGGCCCCCTGGTAGGTTTCGGCTTCGGTGAATAGCGTCGTGGGGTAGTGCGTGAGGGTGTCGGGCTGCCGTGGTGTTGCCGCCATCACACGCATCACCTCGGCGTTCATGCGGCCGTCGATGAACAATACCGAGTGGTCGCGGGCGTGGTCGAAGATCCTCCGACGGGTCTCAATCGAATCGACGCAGCAGAACACGGCCCCGTCTAGTGTCATCGATCGGCGGAAGCGGTCGGGTATCCGCGGCAGTGATGTGCCGGTCAATGACCGGTGCCGCAGGGCCACCCAGAGATCATCGACCTGACGTTCGAAGCGTAGGGCCAGCCGACGGCCAGCGCCTGCGTAGCCCAGCCGATCCGCTGACTGCATCAAGCGGGCCAGCGTCTGCAAGCGCTGCATGGGTGCGGTGAGTGTGTGGGCAACATCGGCCGCAGACCGCTGGGCCTCGCGTTGTCGTTCAAGCAGGTGCTGCCGCGTCAGCAAGACCACCCTGGCGGCATCTCTATGGTTCGCATTCATGGCGGGGCTCGCGGGGGGTGAGAGATATGAAATCCGCCAGCAAGCGTCCGTGCCTGCTGGCGGATTCATCAGCGGTTGATGGGGCTGCGTGCTCAGAACGCTCCGGCAATCTTGACGGGTGTGATGGTGATGCGATCGCCTCCTTGGAGGATGTAGTCACGGGGCACGGGCTGGCGGTTGACGCGGATGAGGTAGTCGTGTGGGTCGCGGCCGTGCATCTGCTTCTCGAAGAAGGCATCGACGGTGGTAGCGGTCTCGATGGTGAGGTAGTCGGCGAAGCCGGCCCCGTCGTTGTTGATCATGAGGATCTGCATGGGGGTGTTCCTTGGGTGTGGGTAGAGCGACCGTGCCCCGACAACGTGCCGGGTTGGACGCGGGTTGCTTGGCAATGTGCACGGGGTCAGTTGCGACGTGTCAGCACGCCGATAGTTCAGATAAAGAGCGAGCTGAGCGGAGGGAGCGAGAGCGTACAGTAGATCCAGGTCGAACCGGTGTACATGAGGAATCTGCTGTCACGGGTCGGTGAGTTACGGCTGACGCGCTGGTCGATCTGCAATCGACAGCACGCCCGCCACAGTGGAGGGTGAGGTTCAGCATGGGGTTTTCCATTTAGGTATCAGGGGTTAATAAGGACGTAGAGACAGATGCACGGGGCTTGGTGGGCGCGACGCCGGAAGGCGAGAAGGAGCTGATCGCCGTGGCCGATGGCTACCGTGAATCGGAGCAATCGTGGACGAGTCTGCTGCTGGACGTGAAGCAACGCGGCCTCGCGATCGACCCCGAGTTGGCGATCGGTGACGGGGCCTTGGGCTTCTGGAAGGCGCTGCCGCAGGTGTTCCCCACGACGCGCACGCAACGCTGTTGGGTGCACAAGACCGCCAACGTGTTGGACAAGCTG
>JBGTLW010000243.1:0-9044 GCA_041743835.1 Phycisphaeraceae bacterium
ACGCGCAGGGTCGGCTTGCGACCGTCGCGCACGGCCTCGGGGATGTCGCGCTCTTCCAGAGCCAGCCAGTTGCGGCCGGTTGCCGGGTCCACCTCCCAGATCGCGCACTCGCCCGGATAACTGCTGGCAAAGACACGCCCGCCCACAGCCGCCAGAGCCTCGGCCCCGCACCATGCGCGGCGGTCCATCCACTTCACGCCCCACTGCTTGTTACCATCGAAATCACTGGCGATCAGGCCGTGACCCCATTCGGCCTCGTTGCTGCCGATCACGATGCGGTCGCCCACCGTCACCAGCGCCGTGGCCGACGAGTGGTCGCCGGTCCACGCCCCGGTCTTGCCGTAGAGCCAGGGCGGGTTGCCGTGCTGGAAACTGCCGCGGTAGATCGCCGCGATGTCGTCACGGTGCAGGCCAACCCACCGGTACGTCCCCGGCTCGACCAGCTCGCCCGCGTCGTTGCGGCCGTCCCACTCGATCGTGTGCTCCCCGGCTTTGAACGGCAGGTTTCCGAAGAGATTGCGGACCCGCCTGCCCTCGGCATCGTTGATCGCAATCGTCGCCCAGCCATCGGCGGGCATTGTGAACGTCACGCGATTGGGCTCCTCGCCAACCGCCGGGCCACTGATCAGCAACACAGACAGAGCCAGCATCGACCACCAAGCCATCACCCGACGGCGCGAACCACAACTGTTACTACGTGCATGGAGAGTCATTGTGTGCTCCTTTTATTGTTCTATGGACTGGTCGGTCATTCACGTGACGTGACCGACGCGTGGGTTGGCTGGCCCGATCGTTGATGCACCGCTAGAGGCCCCGACCAATGGGGTTATGGGCTCGGTGCGCCGGGCTATGGAATCATTTGAACTTCCAGAACTCGGCCGAGCCGTCGGTAAACAAAACCGTCTGCAGCGAGTCGAGGCCTCCCAGCGCCCCGGCCTTGTGCGGGGCGCTAAATGGCGACACCCAATGCTGGCTGGTCAGTGAGCCGAAGGGGTCCATCATCAAAGGCGAGCGTTTGCCGGAGATACCTTCTACGAGGTAGGTACCGGTGGTCCCTTCACCCAAGGCGTTGCGGGGTGTCATGGCGTTGCCGTAGGCGCGTCGCACCGTGCCGTCGAAGTGGACGCCGCCCCAGTGCCCCGGCCACGTGCCCCCCAGGCTCTGCAGCCATGCCACCAGTGGCCCACTGGGTGAGCCCTGATGATCAAAGTGATAACGCACGGTGCCGGGGCCCATGTAATAAAAATCCCCCTGATTACGATTGAGTGTCTGGTTGCCGCTGGTCCCCGCGTAGTCGTGGTCCATCCGCCAAGCCACCCCGGTGTTGGAGATGCCACCCGTGCGGCCCACCGCGTCGCGCGCCGCAGCCTCGGAGCAGTAACCCACCTGCACCGAGGTGAGGTAACCATCGGCCACGAAGTCCGGCAACATCTTCTGCCACATCGTCACCCCGCCGAAGCGGTTGCGCAGCCCCGCGCCGGTCATGGCGGTGCCCGCCAGCGATGGCTGACCATCGTAGGTGTAGGTTGGAAAGTCGCCCTGATCCGTTGCCGCTGTATGCAGCACTATCCCCATCTGCCGCTGATTCGACAGGCACAGCACCTGCCGGGCACTCTCCCGCGCCCCCTGCAACGCGGGCAGCAGCAGCGCGATCAGCAGCGCGATGATGCTGATGACGACGAGGAGTTCGATTAAGGTAAAGGCGCGGTTCGGGGTTCTCATGGCGGACCTCTTGCAATCAGCGTGAGCCTTTTCGATCCAACGGCAGACAAAGCGACACACCGCGGTTATGCGGCGCATCGCCAGGAGGAGGTCACGATCAGGCGTCCCCTCGCCCACCCCGGAAGGTGCCACGCCCGAGCATCAGCAGGCCTCCAAGCCCCATCAGCGCGAGGGATGCGGGTTCGGGGATGACATTGACCTTGGAGCCATTGAGACCTGCGACCGTGAGCTCATAGCTGAAGGAGCTTCCGCTGGTTGCACGGACTCGCACGTAGTAGTCACCTGACGCGGGAATGTTGTAGTCCGTTTGCTTGATTCCTTGGTTCGACGAGTTCGTGGATAGGGTCTGCTCAGTGCCGATCGTGTTACCTAGAGCGTCGTATAGTTGAAATGCAATCGACCGGCTGTTCTGTACGGCATCAAGCTTGATCCGCAAATCATTCCCGCCGACAGTATTTGTAAGGTCTAGATTGAAACCGAAAAAATCGGAATCGGTTGTGCTGGCCCCACCGGTCACACCCAAGACATTGTTGGCATTTGTGGGATCGGCCGAGTCCGGCTGCAAAAGCGTGGCTGTCGCGATTGTTCCATTGGGTTCGGTCTCAGTAATGAACGCGGCCTGTACCGTAGACGCGAACAAACCGAACGAAGCCAGGATGACGATCAGGGGTAGCTTGCGAGTCATGGTCGAAACCTCCAGTAAGGGAAAAACAGGGAACCGAGACAAATCGAAGCGGGAACGTTCCGCTTCAGAGGAAAAAGCAAGTGTGTCATGGGCTGGGGGTGTCGGTGGCATCGGGGATGACCAGCTTTGGCTCGACAAGCCGGGCCTGGGGCTCGGGGGCGAGGCGGCCGTGGATACGATCCAGCAGCAGCCGGACAAGACGTTGGCCGATCTGCACGTTGAGCTTGTCCACCGTCGCGTTGGGGGCGAATGGCTCGAACTTGCGGTCGATGCGGTCGGCCCAGTAGTTGTCGTAGCCGACGACCTTCACATCCTTGCCCGGCTCAAGCCCCATCAGACGCAGCGCGGCCGCGACGTATGCGACATCGCCATCGGACGCGACCATCAGCGTGTCGGGCTGCGTCGCTTTGTCGGCAAACGCATCGACGAGGTAGCCCCGCATCGCGCGGGCGTTGTACGAGAAGCGGTCGCGGTGGCCCTCGGAGTGGGGGAAGCCGGCGTCCAGGTGCATCGCGGGTAGCGCCTCAAGCCCGGCCTCGGCCAGGGCTTCGCGGTGGCCCCGGTCGCGGTCGGCAAGCCAGTACGACGTGGACGCGGTGTGCTTAGGCCAGACCCGGAGGATCCGCCGGCAGCCCTGCTCAAGCAGCCACTTGGTCAGCATGGACGCACCCGCGGCGTGATCGGAGTAAACCCTGTCGCAGTTACTCAAGCCGGGGTTGTTGCCGTAGCAAGCGAACGGGATGCCCGCGTCCGCCAGTGCCCGGCGGAAGTCTTCGCTCCAACTCGACTCAACCGCGGGACGCCCGAGGACGACGCCCATCGGGTGGTCTGCGATGAGCTGCTCGAATCCGCCCGGGCCGGTGCGCTCGGGGTAGAGGTTGATGCCGTGCAGCCCGGCCTCGAAGACGGCATCGAGCGCGCCGCGCTCGATGAACAGTTCCCAGCCCGCGCCGCGGATATGGTCGGTGACGCGATCGGTGATGGGGCGGGAGAGCACGGCGATGCTCTTGGATAGAAGCGTGTCCCGCCGGGGCGAGCCGGTGGTGACGCGTGGGCGCCTGCTGTCCTGCGAGATGACGCCGGACTTGCGGAGCTCGTCGATCGCACTGCGGACCGTGCCACGCGCCACGTTGAATTGCTCCGCGAGCACGCGCTCGGGCGGGACACGATCGCCCCGCGACAGTCGGCCCCGATCGATCCACTCGCGCAGCCCCGCAACCACCCGCGCCCGTGGCTCATAGCCACCGGCTATCTGCTGCGATTGAATGGGAGCGAGTCGAGTCACGAGTAAGACCCTTTAAGAGTTGCCTCTAGTATGGTCCTACAATCGACCCAAGTCAAGTTAAAATGGATCAATTACGTCCAGCCAGCCATCCGAAGAAGATGACGTAAATTATGATTATAAATAATTTTACAAATATTTACTTAAAATGAGGCGTTGAAATTGATCCAAAATATTACTAGACATTCGGTCTATTAGTTTGCCGTGCATCCCAATTGTGGTATGCCGTGTGGACACGACCAACCGCGGGCGGCCTAAGCGGGCACGAGTGATTCACATGCAAGAGAGTCACGCGAAGACGACGGTCTTGCGGCCCTGGATCAGCACCCGGTCCTCCAGGTGATACCGAAGCCCGCGGGACAGCACCGAGGTCTCCACATCGCGGCCACAACGGATCAGTTCGCGGACCGTATGCGCGTGGTTGGTGCGCATCGCGTCCTGCTCGATGATCGGGCCCTCGTCCAGGTCCGAGGTGACGTAGTGGCACGTCGCGCCGACAAACTTCACGCCGCGCTCGTGCGCCTGGTGGTACGGCCGGGCACCGACGAACGAGGGCAGGAAGCTGTGGTGGATGTTCAGAATCCGCCCGGGGTACTTGTCACACATCCACGGCGGGAGGATCTGCATGAACCGGGCAAGCACCACCACCTCCGCGCGGACTGATGTGAGCAGGTCATCGATCGCGTGGAAGGCTTCGTCTTTCTGCTCGGTCGCCATGGGGACGTGATGGAAGGGCAGGCCATGCCACGTGACGAAACTGCGGGCGTCTTCGTGGTTGGAGATAACCGCGACGGGGTCGAAGGCCATGTCTCCGCTGCGCCAGCGGTAGAGCAGGTCGTTGAGGCAGTGGTCGTGCTTGCTGACGAGGATGGCCACGCGTTTGCGGTGCGACACATCGCTTAGCCGCCAGGCCATGTTGAAGCGTTCAGCGATGGGCGCGAACGCCTCACGCATCGCTTGAAGTTCCTCGCGGTGCGTGGCCGCGTCGATCTCCTGCCGCATGAAAAATCGCCCGGTCTCAAAGTCGCTGTGGTGGTCCGCACGCAGGATCGAGCAGCCCTTGGACGCATGAAACCCCGCGACCGCAGCCACGATGCCCACCCGGTCCGGGCAGTGCACCGTCAATACAAAACGGTGGGACGGTTCCTTCATCGCACAACCTCACAGCAAGCCGCCAACGGCACCCGCGGCCGCGCTACACAATCGCTTAGTGTAACCCCATCCACAAAGGGAAGACGCACACAGCACGCAAGCCGACTTGCGCAATCAGCCCAGCCCGACCTGTTATGGTATTTCCAAACCCGGAGCCAGCACCATGACGCGCCCGCCCAACCTGTTGTTCCTGCTGACCGACGAGCAACGCCGCGACACCCTCGCGTGCTATGGCAACACGTTCACCCACATGCCCCACCTCAATGCGCTGGCGCAGCAGTCATGCATCTTCGACGATGCCCACTGCACCGACCCGGTCTGCACGCCCTCGCGTGGCTCGATCATCACCGGGCTTTACCCCCACGCGCACGGGGCGACGGAACTCAACACCCCGCTCCACCCGCACGTCCGCTGCCTGCCCCAGCTCATGCCCGAGCAAGCCCGCACGCCCTACCGCGTCGAATACCACGGCAAGTGGCACCTGGGCGATGAGCTATACCCGCAGCACGGCCACGACCGCTTCGTCTCCATCGAAGACATCTACTGGCAGCACTTTAGCCCATCACGCGACCGCACCGACCGCAGCGACTACCACCACTACCTGCTGGAACAGGGCTTCACGCTGGGCAACCGCGACACCTTCTCGCGCGAGTTTGCGTGTCAGTTACCCGAGCCAGTGAGTAAGCCCGCGTTCCAAGCGGGTCAGGCGTGTCAGTTCATCCGCCAGCATCGTGATCGGCCGTGGATGATGACGGTGAGCATTCTCGAGCCGCACATGCCGTTCCATAGCTGCCGTGATGGTCAGTACGACCCGGCGACGGTGCCTATGTTCCCCGGCTTCGACCACGTGCCGGATGAAGACCCGGACGCCGGGCCGTTGCCTCAGGCTGTGCGCGACCGTCTGCGCCTCTACCGCGAGCAGGGCTTCGGGGGTGTGGCCCTGTCCACCGAGGCGGGTTGGCGCGAGGTGACGGCGAAGTATCTGGGGCTTTGTTCGCTGGTGGACACGCACCTGGGCCGGGTGCTCCAGACGCTGCGGGACTGCGGGCTGGAGGATGACACCATCGTCGTGTTCACCTCGGACCACGGCGAGATGATGGGCAGCCACCGCCTGCTGGAGAAGAAGCTGCTGTACCGCGAGGCGACGGCCGTGCCGCTGCTGATCCGCCTGCCCGGCCAGCGCAAGGCTGTGCGCATGACCGGGCCGATGAGCCAGGTGGACCTGACACCCACGCTGCTGGAATTGCTCGGGGTTCCAAGCGATGCGCCGATGCATGGCCGATCACTTGCAGCGCTCATGAGTGAAGCGGTGAGCGCCGGGCAAGACCAGGTGACGCTCGGTGGCGCGGCTTCGCCCTGCGTCATCGTCCAGCACGAGGCCTCACGCACGCTGATCAGCAGCGACGGCTGGCGATACTCCTGCTACGCGAACCCCGAAGAGGCTGAGCTTTTCAACCACCGCACGGACCCCGGCGAACGGCGAAACCTCGCCCATCAGCCCGCGTTCGCGGAGAAGTGCGCTGTCATGCACACCCAGCTACGCGAATGGCAGGCCAGGACCGACGACCCCTGGCCCCTGCCCGCACCGCCACGCAGGTAACGCAAAACGCAATGCCCCCCACTCACGCTGCGCATCGTGGCGAGAGCGGGTGGGGGGCATCAGTTGTCTTACGGTTTACGATGTACGTTGGCTCAGCGGACATCGCGCTTGCGGCCGCCGAGGATCAGCAGGCCACCCAGGCCGAGCAAGGCGAGGGATGCGGGCTCGGGGATAGGCACCGCAGAAATACTCACGTTATTGATCGTGGCCCATGCTCGACCCGAAACCACCTTATTGCCCGCATCGAGTGTGTACACTAAGAAACCGACCGCCTGCACATCGTCAAAGACTCGTTCTGTAAAGTCGTTGGCATCCCCTGTGAAATCCAGACCAAAGGCTGCATTTGACGGGTTGTAGATTGCCCAACTTTCAGAGTTTGGATCATTCAAAGTTGCTCCTACACTCTGAGAAATGTAGAACGTGCTGCCATTCAATACCACCCACCGCACTTGATTTCGCTCTGTTCGCGATCGCGTCATGCTGAAGCTGCTGTCGCTGTCGAATATGACGGCCGGTGCCGCAGCCAAGTTTACAAAGTTCTGTTTCTTCCACATTTGCAGAAAGAAAGCAACGCCAGACTGGCCAGCACTATCGTATTGGAATCGCAAGTTTAATTCGGGGCCAAGAGTACGCGTAGCATTGTTTACATTACCCGTCCGATCCGCCTGAATATAGTCATACCCGTGGTACCATGTACTACTAGTTCCAGTCGTTACCGTTGCAGAACCACCAAGATTGAATGTGCGAAAGTTTCTCGTATCGTTGACCTGAGGGTCACCGAGCCCAAAATCACCCGCAACGGCTGTGGGGAGTGTGTAGTTGCCTGCACTAGAGGTTTCGTTTGAGTTCCAATTCACGATTGTCAAAGCCGAAACACTGCTTGTAAATGGCAGCGTCGCTGCAGCCAAGGCGGTCAGGATTCGTTTGGATACGTTTGTCATGTGAGATGTCCTCCAGTTGATAAGAGAATCGGGAATCCACGGTCACGGCACACACATGCGGTGACCTGTCAACACGTAAGAGTATATCCCCTGTTCCGAAGCAGGCTAGACATATTTGCGTCATTTATCGGAAAAAATGCGTCAGGCAAGACCATGATCTGTATCATGACAACGCACAGGCACACCAGAGTGCCTCTGTGCAGGCCCCGCGAGCGCCCAACATGCCGCCAACGACGCGAACGCCAAACGCAGACACCACGACTCCGGCCGGGTCGGCCAAGCGCGGCGAAGCCTTGCGCGTCGGGGTACTCATGTCGTCCGACCTCGCGTACTTCCGGCAGATCATCCACGGGGTGGCTGCGTTCACAGCCCAGTCGCACGGCTTGTCCGCCTTGCTGATCACCCCCGGGGCGGATTCACAGCCGAACCTGTCCCAGTGGCGGCTTGATGGGCTCATCGGCCTGCTCAATGACAGCCGCCGCCGCCGATTCAACCTGCCGCCCGAGCTGCCCGTGATCAACGTCTCGGCCCGAGAGCAAATCCCCGGCGTGCCGCTGGTCACCACCGACAACGTGGCGATCGGGCGGATGGCGGCGGACCACCTGATAAGCCTGGGCTTCGAGCACCTCGTGTATGTGGGGTACCACGACCACTGGTACTCCCAGCAGCGGTTGGAGGGGTTTGCCCAGCGTGCGGCCGAGGCGGGTATCGAGCCGGTGATCCTGCATCAGCCAAACCCCCCGGGCTGGCACGACTTGATCGCCTGGCTGGCAGGCTGGCTCAAGTCGCTGCCCCGGCCGGCGGCGGTGGCCTGCTGCAATGACCTGCGCGCCCGAAGCGTGGTGGAGGCCTGCCGCGCAACCGGGCTGCGCATCCCGCAGGATATCGCGGTGATCGGCGTGGACAACGACGAGGTGTTCTGCACCATCGCTGACCCCCCGCTCTCGAGCATCGATGTCAACGGCCGCGACGTGGGCCAGCAGGCGGCCAGACTGATGCACGCTCACCTGACCGCTGGCAAGCCACTGCCCGCGTTGACACTTGTCGAGCCGATCGGCGTGGTGTCCCGGCAGTCCTCACGCCGCCTCGCGCACGACGACCCGCTCGTCACCGCCGCGCTCGAGTTCATCCACCACCACGCCAAGCGAGGCATCGGCGTCGAGGACATACTCGACCACCTCACCGTCTCCAGGCGATCGCTGGAGCGGCGGTTCCGCGAAGTGCTGGGCCACACCCCAGCCATGGAAATCCGCAAGACGCAAGTCGAACTGGCCAAGCGGCTGCTGGTCGATACCCGGCTGTCGCTACCCAGTGTCGCAGCCCACGCGGGACTGGGCTCAGACCGAGTCATGCGGATGCTCTTCGCACGCCAGGTCGGCGTCAGCCCCAGCCAGTACCGCGAACGTTTCGAGGGCAGCGACTGACAGGCCCGCCCGGAGGCTGAGAACTTGTATGAGAAGGGGTGCCATGGTCAACGAGCGCAGCGAGGCAGGCCATGCGGGACAACCATCTCGCGCCCTTCATGGCCTGCGCTACGCTTGACCATGGCATCTCTGAATGAGTTGCCTTTGTCAAGCATTGGGGCGGAGCAGTTCCGGTCATCTCTGCGGGCTCTTGAGTCCCATCCGGTTTCGTTCGGTGGCCACGGCTTCCCAATCACCC
>JBGTLW010000244.1:0-19409 GCA_041743835.1 Phycisphaeraceae bacterium
CGCTGCCCGTGCGTGCGACGCCCGCCGCCGTCAGCCGACGGTCCGCATCCCGCCCGCTGGGGTGGCGGTCCTCCGCGATCCCGTGTCGAAACAGCAGCAGTTCCATGCCACGAGCATAGCGGACAGGCCCGCTGGCATCGACCCCCGGCGGGACTAAAACAGCAACTGAAATTGCAGGCGGAGCACGATGTTGGGATCGTGATCGGCTGTGGTGAACGCGCTGAAGCCCTGGCTCGCGGAGAAGGGGTTGCTCCCCAGCGGGTTCGCGACCGGTGCATCACCATCGAACACATACACCACGTCGGCGGTGAGCTTCGCGTTGTGCTTGCGGAGGTAGTAGTTGCTGCCCACGGTGATGATCTGCACCGCGTCGCGTACGGCCCCGGCGATGGCGACCTCGTCGTCATCGTCTGCGTCCAGCCATTCGTAACGGACAAACGGCTCAAGCTGGTCGGTGACCATGTACCCGCCCTGCACCACGACGCCGTGCGCAAAAAGGTCGCTGCCCAGCGGGGCCGCGGCGTCGGCATCGTCGTCGAAGTGGCTCATCACATACGCGGCAAAAAGCGACAGGCCCCGGTGCTCATACGAGAGGTCGGCCGTGACCACGGTGTACGTCCCGTCGAATGAGCCGGCGTTGTTCGCGCCGTCGATCGATTCGTAATGCCCGGCGATGCCCGCAAAGATCGCGCGGTCTTCCTGACGCCACGAGGAGAAGTCGTCGGCCTGCTTCCAGTCGCCCGCGATGCGCAGGTCCGCCCGCCCGGTGGCTGCGAACTCCGAGCGGTCCGCGTTGAACTCCGAGCTTTCGGAGTTGGCGCCATCCGACACCGCGGCCACCAGACGCAGGCGGTCGCCCTCCCAACCCAGTTGCACCTGCTCGGCAAAATTGGCGGTGAAGTACTCGTTGACCGACGACCGCTCGACCGCCAACTGCCGCGTCGAGCTGATGAGTTCCTCGCGGAGCAGGGGCAGCTTCATCTTCCCGGCCTTGATGAACAGACCGCTGTCGAACCGGTAGCCGAGCGTGGCCTCTTCAAGCGAGGTGTTGGCGTTGGTGCGTGAGGAGGCGAGGCGGATGAGGTAGGTGATTTTTGGATCGGCGACGTGGCCCGCGATCTGCACTTTAGCGCGGCGGTACTGGAAGCCGGAGTCGGTCTGGTCGGCCCTTGCTGTCGCGGGGTTGCTGTTGTCCTGGTAGTCGAAGATGTACCGGAACTGGAGCTGGCCGGAGAGCCGGGCGTAGAACGAGCCGTCGGCGTTCTGGAGGTAGATGCGCCCGGTGGGGTCGATGCCCGCGGTCGCGGTGTCGGCCAGGAGGGTTGAGCGGGCTTGGGCATCGGCGAGCACCTCATTCACCAGACCCTTGATTTCCTCGGCTCGGCGCGTGGTCAGCCATTGGTCTCCAAGCTGCCGCTGGAGGTCCGCGATCATGGCATCCTTCGCGCGGTCCGCGGCCTCGAGCTGCTCCAGGCGTTGCAACAGGTCGGGGGGTGCAGCCTCTGCCGCACGGGCGACGGCAGACACATGCAGGACGGCTAACCCAATCACAAGACCAAGCAAACGTGGCGCAGACATGATGGCTCCGGGGTGAAGGAACGCGCGGGATCAGGCGGCAGCGACATGGTGCTCGCCTTGCGTGGCCCGATCATGACAGGACTGGCGAAAGCTTCAAGCCGCACAAACGCGGTGCGGATGGTGCGCGCAAAAAAGCGGCCCGCCACGGGGCGGGCCGCCTGGGTTATTCAGTTGTCGTTTCAGCTTGGTGTTCGGCTTAGAACAGGAGCTGGAACTGGAGGCGGAAGGCGAGCTGGTCTTCGTCGTTGGTCTTGCCGGTCAGACCCAAGCCGTCGCTGAGTTCGCCGCCATTGATGTCGCCGACTTCGGCGATCGAGGTGCCTTCGAAGATGTAAACCACGTCGGCGGTGATCTTGGCGGCGTGCTTCTTCATGAAGTAGTTCACACCGACGGTGACGGCCGTGAGGGGGTCTTGGCCACCCGCTTCGGGGTCCTGCTCGATCCACTCATAGCGGGCGAACGGTGCCCAGGTGTCGTCGATGTTGACCGCACCCTGGAGGTAGAAGCCTTGGGCCTCGAGGTCTCCGACGCCGGCGGGGTTGTTGGCCTCGGCGTAGAAGTAGGCGGCGGTCAGCGAGAAGGGATTCATCTCGAGCAGCGCGTCGATGGTCAGGGCGTACCAGTCGTCGGCGTTCGCGACGGCACCGGCGTTGTCCTTGTTGTTTTCCCACTGAGCGGCGGCACCGATGAACAGGGCCGTCCCCTCGTCTTTGCTCCACGCCAACTCGTCCTTGGCCTGGTCCCATTCGCCCATGACCTTCCAGTCCACACGGCCGGTCACGCCGAACGAGTGGGCCTGGTCGCCGGTAAACTCTGTCCACTCGTTGTCTGCACCGTCGTGGATCGACGCGGCGACCGCGAAGTCATCACCCTGGTAGCCGATCTGCACCTGCTCGGCACGGTCGAGTGTGAAGTACTCGGTCACGATGCCACGATCCACCGCCACCTGGGAGGCAGAGCTCACAAGTTCCTGGCGGGCGAACGGCAGCTTGAAGACGCCGGCCTGAACGAAGAGGCCGCTGTCGAACTTGTAGCCAAAGAAGGCGTCTTCCATGACAACGTCGCCGCTGTCACGGTCGGTGGCGAGCACCAGCTTGTAGTACAGCTTGGGGTCGGCGATGTGGCCACCGACGCTGAACTTCACACGACGCATCTGGAAGCCATCGACGCTCTCGTCGTCGGCCCCGGCTGCACCCTCGTTCTCATTCCAGATGTAACGCATCTGGATCTGACCGCCGAACTCGGCCTTCCACGAGCCATCGGCGCTCTTCAAGTAGATCTTGCCCTTGTCGTCGATGCCGGCGGTGGCACCTTCAGCAAGCAGCGAGGCGCGGGTCTCGGCGTCCGCGAGGACCTCCTTGACCAGGCCCTTGATCTCCTGGGCACGACGCTCGGTCAGCCAGCTTTCTTCCTGCTGAGCGCGAACCTGAGCGAGCTCGGCCCGGAGGGCTTGGATCTCGCCCTGCACGTCGGTCATGTTCTCTGACATCGCCGGGACCGACATCCCCGCGAGCAGCGCACCTGCCAATGCAACCTTTGCACATTTCCCTGTCATCGAAGCGCTCCTGTAAAGAGTGAGGAAAAACGTTTTCCCTGTATGAGCCCTGCGCACCCACACGGGTCACGCATCTAAATCGTCGGCCCGTTGTGACACGGGTCTCTAATTTCGCGGGAGAGTAAACACACCGTGTGTGTGATTTGTTTAACAAAGGTTAGATTCGTGTTAAACTCTGCCGCGCCGCGAGCCGCACCGGGACTCGTGAAACGCCAGAAACGCGGTTCCAAGGCTATCAGGAGGGGTCGATGCCCCTCAGATACGCCCAGGAATAGATTCCCGTGTCATGGCCGTCGGAGAAAGTGATCCGGACCGCGTAGTTGCCGACCAGCTCCGCGCCCGTCGCGGTCAGGGGGCCGCTCCCCGCCGCCGAGGCGGGCAGCACCGTCAACGGGTTGCTCGCCATCTCCTCCCGCAGCTTCCGGCTGTCGGCACTGGGGGACATCTTCCGCAGATACGCGATGGGGTAGATCGACACCAGGCCATCCATCCACCGCACGGTTAACGCGCGGTCCTTCACCAGGTCCAGGCTCCGGGGCCGGGGCGGCGGGGTGTCGTGATGGGGCATGTCGTGGGGGCTATCCATGGGCGGGCCTGCGCAGCAACCTCTACCGCGCGGGGGGCGGCGTCTGCGGCTGCGTGGTCAGTGCGCGCATCTGGGTCGCGTGCGATCGCAGCGTCGCAGTGTCCACTTCCTCCGCAGGTGTCTGCGGCGTCATCTCGAAGTGCCAATCGATCTGCGATCGGCCGTTGGGCACCGCCTCCGCGATCAGGTCCGGGCCGGGGTACTCCCACCACGGGGCCTTGGCCTGTGCGGTGGTCCACAAGGGCTCATAGCCCTGCGCTTCCAGCCGGACATCGTAGGTGCCGTAATGCAGGAAAGGCACACGCAGCGGCGTCCGCCCCACCTCTTCATCATTGAGATAAACCAACGCCCCCGCGGGCTGCGACGTGACCGAGATCGTCCGCTGGACACAGCCAACCGCCGGGAGGCAAAGACACATCAGGATCAGCGCTGGCCGGGTCATGTCCATCGCCGGATTGTAGCGAACCGGCTTGTGTCATGAAGGCCGGAGGATGTTCCGGGGGATGTTCCGGGGGATGTTCCGGGGGGGGTTACTCTCCCGGGCCGTCGGCATTCTCCTCGCGGGCTATGCGTTCCATGACCTCGCGGAGCGTGTCGGGGCTAAAGCCACGCCGGGCGAGTTGGCCATACAGCCTGCGGCGGCGGACCGCGGGGTCCAGCCGGGCCATCGACGCCGATTTTTTCCGCGCCAGGTCCATGGCCGCGTCAAGCTGGTTTCGGGTATCGCTGGTTGCTTCGCCGACGACCTGATCGATGAGCCGGGCATCGATGCCCTTCTCGTAGAGCTTGCTCTTGAGCAGGGCTGGGCCAGCGGGCTTGCGCAGCTGCAGGTCGCGGACCAGCATCCGGGCGTAAGCCAGGTCGTCGAGCAAGCCCAGCTCCTCAAGGCGATCCAGCACCGCGACACGCACCGGCTCGGCGTGTTCCTTGTCGCGGAGCTTGCGGTCCAGCGCGCGGCGGCTCATCGGGCGGCTGCTGATGCGGTTCATCGCCTGACGCATGGCCTTGTCGAACAACGCGGTGTCCGCAACCCGTGCTTCCAACGCCTCATCCCACACCTGCCCCACCGCAAGCCCCAGCTCCGCGATCCGCCTCACGTTCAGCGTCACGACCACACGACCCTTGCGCTCGGGCCCGGCCGCGACACGCACCGTCGCGCGGTTCGCGTCCCGCTGCGTCGGCTTGATCGCCACGATCCGCAGCCCCGGCCCGCCCTCCAACTCAGCCGCGTGAGTCACATCAGTCATGGCTGTATCATACGGCCCATGCTTTCCTTCGAAACCAACTTCTTCTCGCACACGCTCCAACTCAACTGCAAGATGCACGTGCTGCTGCCCGAGCCCGGCCCCGGGCCGGTGGACCCGGCCAACGTGCAGGACCCCCGCCACCCCGACTTCGCGGGCTACCCCACGCTTTACCTGCTCCACGGCCTGCAGGGCAACCACAACGACTGGATGCGATGGACCAGCATCGAACGCTACGCGAGGACGCTGAATCTGGCGGTCATCATGCCAGCCGTGGACCGCTCGTTTTATTGCGACCTTGCCAGCGGGGCGCGGTATTGGGCTTACATCAGCGACGAGGTGCCCGCGCTTTGCCGGGCGATGTTCAAGCTCTCGCCCCGGCGGGAAGACACCTACGTCGCGGGGCTTTCCATGGGCGGGTACGGGGCTTTCAAGCTCGCCTTCAACCGCCCGGAGATGTTCGCGGCCGCGGCATCGCTGTCCGGCGCGCTTCGTGTCGATGCACGCTTCAACATTGATAGCGACCAGGTCTGGCGCGACACGATGACCAATGCCTTCGGCGATCAGGCACGCTACACAGGTTCGATCAACGACCTGATGCACATGGCCACCCAACGCGCCAAAGCCACCGACCCCACGCCCCCGCTGTACCAGGCCTGCGGCACCGACGACTTCCTCTACCAGCAGAACACCCAGTTCCGCGACCACGCCCGGAGCCTCGGCCTCGACCTGACCTACGTGGAACACCCGGGATACGGACACACCTGGGACTACTGGGACATGACCATCCAGGACACCCTCGCGTGGTTCATGAAGCAAAGAGAGGCGGCGAAAGCAGCTTCCAGCGAGCTCTCGCTTACCACCTGACGGCCAAGCCCATGTCCGACCACATCGCCCATATCGCTATCTGCAACGACGCGTTCCTGCTGGCCGGGGCACACCGCGATATCCACCCGTGGTGCAGGACGCTGATGGCGGCGCATCGTGACGCGGCTCACCTGGGGTCCATCACGCGATACGCGGACAAGTGGTCGGTCGATCTGCTGTCTTGGGCGCACGGGCAACTCAGCCTCCCCGAGGCGCAGCGCGATGCGTGGCTTGCGCAGAAGGTCGCGTTCGTGCTGGGATCACTGACCCACCGTGCCGCAGACCGGCTCACCAAACCGATCACCAAGTGCTGGAAGGGGCCCGACAACTCCCTCAGCAAGAGCCTCGCCAATGAATCCAAGATCATGCAGGACCTGTGCGTCTTGCGGGAGGTTTTTGGCCACGGCGAGGGTGACCATGCCGCGCAATTCCCCAAGCCACTGCTCCACGCCTTCGAGTCGCCCGGGGGAACCGCTTTTGAGCAGGCGTTCCGGGCCTTACTGACCCGCGCGCTCATCGGCATGCACACCATCAAGCCAGACCCCGACCACATCCAGGATTGGCTGGGCGCTCTGTTCGAGGCCCGGCAGGAGTACCCCAAATTCCTCGAGCAATACCGCGAGCTCGACCGCGCCTGGGAGCCGGGCAAAGTGAAGCGGTATCTCACGGACATGCGCTTCTACGACCGCGAAGACACGATCATCCAACTCGCACGCGCCGCTCAGCACGGCACAGCCATCACAACCCAGCAGGTGGAAGACGCCCACCGTGCCACGCCATTCGATCAACCCACCGCCAGCCGATACGCCCGCGCGCTGTCCCGGTCGCTGGATTACCTCCTGGCCGCGGGTGACATCATTGAAGCACGCATCGACACCGACACCGCCAAGGCCCGGCTGGATATCGGCGTCCCCGAGTTGTCCCTTAGCGTTTGACGCATCACTATATCCACACAACCGCAAGCACACCCAATCCATGAAAAAGCTCATCCCCATCGCGTTGCAGGTTTACTCCGTCCGTGACGACGCCAAGGCCGACCTCCGCGGTGTGCTTGAACAGGTCGCGGCCTGGGGGTTCGACGGCGTGGAGTTTGCCGGGTTCTATGGCCACGAGGCCCAGCAGGTGAAGGCCTGGCTCGATGCGTTTGGCCTCAAGTGCCCCAGCACGCACACGGGGATCGACCAACTCAGCGATGAGAAGTTCGACGCCACCGTCGCGTATCACAAGGCGATCGGCTGCGACACCATCCTCGTGCCCTGGATCCCAGCCGAGAAGCGCAACACACTCGACGCCTGCAAGGCCACGGCCGAGCAGTTCACCACGCTCATCGCCAAGCTCCGCGACCACGGCATGCGCACCGGGTTCCATGTCCACGGCGAAGACGTGGTCCCGCTTTCGCCGCCCGCTGGCGACGGCCGAAGCCTGTGGGACTTGTTCGCCGCGTTCACGCCCGACGACTTCATCCTCCAGTACGACACCGCCAACGGCATGGGGGGCGGGACCGACCCCGTCGCCACCATCCGCAAGCACCCCGGCCGCAGCGTCCTGCTCCACCTCAAGGAGTTTGGCGACGGCACGGGAACCCTCGCGGGCCATGCGGGGCACGGCAAGGCAGCGATCGGCGATGGTGATGTCGATTGGCCCGGCGTGTTCAAGGCAGCGGAAGAGGTCGGCGGGACCGCGTGGTACATCGTCGAGCAGGAAGGCCACCCAAAGCTCCCGCCCATGCAGGCCGCGAAGCTGTGTATCGACAATCTGAAGAAGCTTTTAGGCAGGTAAGCCTTGTCCCGGGCCTCCACACGCTCTATGCTGACAGGACATCGCTAGGGGTGCCCCGACAGACTCTCCCGGAGAAACACCCGGGGGGCGGGGCTGAGACACACCCTTGGAACCTGATCCGGCTTAACCCGGCGTAGGGAAGCGGTTTTCGACGCCCTCGGACCCTCACTTGGCCGGTTGAAGACGCTCCCCCCGCTCATACGCGAAGGAGCGTCTTATCATGACCACCACCCCCACCGCACCAGCCCCCCACCATGCCGCGTCGCCCTACACCCTGCCGCCGGTGGGCGGAAACCCCGGCCACGACCCCAGCGTGACCACGCCGGGGAGCTTTGCCAATCGCGGGTGTATCCTGCCCGGGGCTGCGGGTGCCGCGACGTTCTCGTCGCCCGACACGCCGGGCATGCCGCCCCTGCCCACCAGGACCGCGTGGGACTTCCTGCCCGAGGGTTGGCAGACGTGGGAATCCCCAACGCCCGCCTCTGAGCGCAGCGAAGAGCGGGATCACCCCTCCCGCACCACCACCACCTTCGCACAGGCCGACGGCTCCACACGCACCGTCATCCACCCCGCCGACTTTGTCCCGGTCACGCAGCTTGAATCCGCACGCCTGGGCATCATCACGCCGCAGATGACCCGCGTCGCCGAGCGTGAGCCGCACCTCACCGCCGAGCAGGTGCGCGATGAGATCGCTGCCGGGCGCATGGTGATCCCCGCGAACAAGACCCACCTGCAATACAAGCTCGACCCGATGTGCATCGGGCGCGCGAGCAAGACAAAGGTCAACGCGAACATGGGCGCTTCGCCGGTCAGCTCCTCAACCGATGAGGAGGTGGACAAGCTCCGCTGGGCCGAGCGCTGGGGCGCGGACACGGTCATGGACCTTTCCACCGGCGGCGACCTGGACGCGACGCGCGAGGCCATCATCCGAAACTCGACCACGCCCATCGGCACGGTCCCCATCTCCTCGATGATCATCGGCAAGAAGATCGAAGACCTCGACGAGCCAACCATCCTCGCCACCTGCGAGCACCAGGCCCGGCAAGGCGTCGATTACTTCACCATCCACGCAGGCATCCTAAGAGAGCACATCAAGCTCGCGAAGAATCGGTTGATCGGCCTGGTGTCGCGCGGCGGGTCGCTGCTGGCGAAGTGGATGCTCACCCACAACGCCGAGAACCCCATGAACACCGCGTGGGAAAAAATCTGCGATGTCATGCACGACCACGATGTCACCTTCTCCATCGGCGACGGCTGCCGGCCCGGCGGCCTGGCCGACGCCACAGACGAGCTCCAACTCGCCGAGCTCGTCGAGCTGGGCAAGCTCACCGAACGCGCCTGGCGCAAGGGCATCCAGGTCATGATCGAGGGCCCCGGCCACGTCCCCTTCGATCAGATCGAATACAACGCCAAGCTCCAACGCCACCTCTGCCACGGCGCACCGTTTTATGTGCTCGGCCCACTGGTCACAGACATCTTCCCCGGTTACGACCACATCACCTCCTGCATCGGCGCCACCAGCATCGCCTACCACGGCGCGTCCATGCTCTGCTACGTCACGCCCAAGGAGCACCTGGGCCTGCCCAAGAAGGACGACGTGAAGCAGGGCTGCGTCGCGTACAAGATCGCTGCGCACGCCGCGGACGTTGCCCTGGGTATCCCCGGCACGCGCGACCGGGATGACGAACTGACCAAGGCGCGGGCGGCACTGAACTGGGAGAAACACTTCGAGCTGTCGTTCGACCCCGACACCGCGCGGGCGTACCACGATGAGGACCTGGATGTCGATACCGACTTCTGCGCGATGTGTGGGCACGACTGGTGCAGCGTGCGGATCAGCAAGGAGATCCAGGAATGGGCCAGCGGCAAGGCCGAGGGCTTCGTGCCCGAGAAGCGCGCGAAGCTGACCGCCGCGCTCACGCCCGAGCAGGCCGCGATCCTCGAACAGCGTGGCAACCTCAAGCCCGAAGACATCCACCGCCTCGCCAGCAAAGTCAAGGGCAAGGTGAAGCCCGCGGACGAAGCCGGCCAAGCGGGCTGCCACAGCGACTTTGTCGATGACGACGAAGCCATGCAGATGCAGGGCGCCGAGAAGCTGGTACAGATCGACGTAAGACCCGCGCTCGGCCTGAGCAAAGCCGACTCCGTCATCTAACCGCCCCCACAACAAAGCGCGCTCCCCAACAGAGCCGCGCCCGTCAGGAAGCGGTTGCCTTTCAACGCTTCGGGCTCAAGTGATGCACCGTCCGCCACACGTGGTACCCAAGCCCATCGATCCAGATCAGCGCATCAAGCCGCTGCAACGCCGCGTCGGGGCTGAACTCGCCACGGGCAGACTCCTCCAGGATCGTCGGCCGCAGCGCCCGACGGCGATCGCCCAGCGAGCGCGACATCTCCGCGATTTCCTCCGCGCCGCGCCACGCAGCCTCATCCCCCGCGAGCCCCGGCTGCGCATCGCTCACGGCCCGCGCCAGCGACGCGGAAAGCTCGCCCAGCCGCGCATCCTGTTCGATCCACGCGAGGTGGCCGGCAGCTTCGCAACGCTTAACCAGCTCATCGAGGTGGTCCAGCGCATGCAGCATCGACAGTTGCGTGGGGTAGGCCTTGCTCGCCTCGTCGGGCTGGGCCGCGATGCGTCCTAAGTACCGGCGGACCTCGCCGAGGGCTTGGTCGATACGCTCGAGGCGTTCATGCGGCGGGGCGTGCTTGGGCGCAGCCAGGCGTCGGCGGACCGCGTCGAAGGTCTCATGCGCGATGTCGCGCATCGTGCGCATGGCCGCGTCACTGGCCATCGTCGCTTCCTCAATGAGCGCGTCATCGAGGTGGCGCGTCAGCGATGGGCCTCGCTCGGGGATGATCCGCTCGATCATCCCGGCAAAGCGCCCGAGCCAGGGCAGGAACATGACGACCCCCAGCAGATTAAACGCGGTGTGGAACGCCGCGAGCGTCAACACGCCGGGCGCAGGTTCCCACGTGTGCATCAACATGCCGACACCCGCGACAAACGGCCCGAGCAGCACAAACGCCACCACCGCGGTGATGACGTTGAAGAGCACGTGCGCCAACGCTGTGCGTTTCACGGCTGTGGAAGCGCCGATCGCCACGAGGATGACCTTCACGGTGGTGCCCACGTTCTGCCCGATGACCAGCACGCCGGCCTGCTCGATGCCGATCGCACCGGAGTGCAGCGCCGCTAGCGTGGTGGCGACCGCGGCGCTGGACGACTGCATGACGACCGTCATGGCCGCGCCGATCAGCAGCAGCAACAGCCGGCCCCAGAGCGTGTCCTGCGGGAAGCGGGACGGGTCGATCATCTCCGTAAGCCCCGCCATGCCGTCCTGCAACTGATCGATGCCCACGAAGATCAGCCCGAACCCCGCCAGCGCTATACCGCCGTGCGCCCAAGGCCCGCGCAGCAGCAAGCGCATCAGCACACCCGCCGCGATCATCGGCAGCGTGATCATGTTCAGGTCGAGCTTGAAACCCAGCAGCGAGACGATCCAGGCTGTGCTCGTCGTGCCCAGGTTCGCCCCGAAGATGACGCCGATGGCCTGGCTGAACGTGAGGAGGCCCGCGCCGACGAAGCCGATCGTCGTCAGCGTCGTGGCGCTGGAGGATTGCACCAAGGCAGCGACCAACGCCCCCGACGCGATCGCCGAGCTCGGCCCACTCACGAAACGCCCCAGAATCCGCCGCAGCGCATCGCCCGCGACAAGCTTGAGGCTGTCGGTCATCAGCACCATGCCCAGCAGAAACAGCCCAATCCCACCGATCAGCGTCCAGATCATGGCAAAAAACTCCAACGGGTAGCACGACATGGTACGAAAACCACACCGGGCCTACACCACCGCAAGCAACGAAAGCACACCACCCGTGGCGGCACTAAGCCGGCGTGCCTTTCTCTGCGGCAATACCGCGCTACACTTAAGCAGTCGCACACACCACACCAAGGGAGAAACCCATGAGCAAACCACTATCAAACGACGCGGTCAGCAAAGCACTCAAGGGCCTGCCCGGCTGGGCGCTGAAAGACAACGCGATCCACAAAGCCTACAAGTTTGAGCACTTCCAGGAGGCCTTCAGCTTCCTCACCCGCGTGGCGTTTGCCGCGGAGGAGGCGGGGCACCACCCGGAGATACGCAATGTGTACAACCGCGTGGAACTCACACTCACCACGCACGACGCGGGCGATAAAGTGACGCAGAAGGACCTTGATCTGGCGGGCAGGATCGAAGCGTTCAACTGGCTCTAGCGCCGCGGCTCAGTGCGCCAGCTCCTGGCCACCGATCTGGATCGTGCCTTCTTCGATCTCCAGTTCGTCCTTGGTCTTGATCTTGTGGACCTGGCCATCGCGCACCCAGATGACGCGGTCGGAGTTGGCGAGCATCTTGTGGTCGTGGGTCGTGGTGATGATGGTCACGCCCTCTTCGACGGTCAGGGCCTTGAAGATCTCGATGATCTCCCCGCCGGTGACAAGGTCGAGGTTGGCGGTGGGTTCGTCGGCGAGGATGATCGTGGGGTCGTTGACCAGTGCACGGGCGATGGCGACGCGCTGCTGCTGGCCGCCGGACAACTCGCCGGGGCGGTGGGTCAGGCGGTGACCGAGCCCGACCTGCTTGAGCCGGTTGGCGGCGCGTTCATCGGCCTCGTCGGGCGTGAGGCCCTGGAACACCGCGGGCAGCGACACGTTCTTCAGGGCCGTGAGCGACGGGATCAGGTTGTAGGCCTGGAACACGTAGCCGAGGTAGTTGCAGCGGACATACGCAAGCTGCCGGCTGGTGAGCTTGGGCAGGTCCAGCGGGCCGATGCGCACGTTGCCCTCGCTTGGCCGATCCAGCGCCCCGATGATGTTGAACAGCGTGCTCTTGCCCGAGCCCGAGGGCCCCATGATCGACAGGTACTCGCTGCGGAAGATTTCCAGCGACACCTTGTTCAGCGCGTACACCGTCTCACGCTTGAGCGCGTAGATCTTCGAGACATCGGTGACCTGGATGAGCTGCTCGCCGCGGCGGATGGCGGATGGGTTGAGGTTGGGAAGGGTATCATTCATGTCGTATCCATCCTGCTTTGTTTAGCGGCGGGCGTCCGCCCGCGATCTGCCTGTTTGCGTGTGCGATCATGCGGGGGCTGTGGGGACGCGGGGGACCGGCGGACGCGGGGGCTTACGCCCGCCGCTAAACGGGGGAGGGCCGCGCTAGAACGGGAGCTTGAACACAGCCTTGGCCAGGAACGTGAAGCCCACGCCAAGCGTGCCCACCAAACCCATGCCGCAACTAAAGCCCGCAAAAAGCACCGGCACATACTGCCGCCACTTCAGCCCCAGCTTCTTCTGGAAGTAGTACCGCCCGATCAACGCGCCCACCAGCTGCCCGAACACGGTGAACGGCAGCGTCTGGTTCAGCCCCTTCACCACGCCATACATCAGGAACGTCGGCGAACCCAGCCACGAGAACCCGATAAAGCACACCATGCCGATGACCGCGCCAGCGGTGATGTAGTTGAAGTTGATGGCCTTCTCGAACTCCGAGAAGCGGTCGTCAAGCGTCGAGGAGAAGATCAGCGAGTTCTGCTCGGCCGTGACCTCCCACCACTCCGCCGCAAACGGGTACGCCGGGCCGGGGATCTCGCCCAGCCCCCAGATGAAGTGCGCAAAGCCCAGCGAGCCGATGAGGATGATCGGCGTGAGCAGGATCTCCGATTTCCAGATCGACCAGAACTTGGTGCCGGTGAGTTCGCACGAGCGATAGAACACGGTCATCGAGCCGTAGTTGTGCATAGGCACGGGGAGGAACCACACCGCCAGCCCGTTGTACCCCGAGAGGATGTAGCAGGCTTCCTTGACGAAGGGGATGTTGAGCACTTCGCCGGCGATGCCTTCGAGCCGGGCGGTGACGTAGCTGATGATCGGCGTGTAGAAGAACGCGTAGAAGCACATGATGTACAGCAGCGGCATGTACACGAAACCGTCCGTGATAAACAGCAGCCAGCAGGAGACGCCGATGTAAAGCGCGCTGCTGAGGATGTACACCAGCACGATGAACCACACGCGGATGTCGCCGCGGCCCTCGGGCACGCCCTTGTTCATCGCCATCGCGGTGGAGGTGATGCTGGCCATGTCGCGTGCCTTGGCCCTCGCGGCAACCACCGCCCGCCCGACGGACCAGAAGCCCATCACCGCGATCGCAACCGCCACGCCGATGGAGAACGAGAAGTAGAAGTCGATCTGGTTCTTGTAGAACGTGGACTGCATGTTGTCGCCACGGTTCCAGGAGACGAGCACCGGCTCCAAGACGCCGTCGAGCCCGACGATCCCCGGGTCGTAGAGGATGGGGTTGACCACCGCGGTGATCACAAAGCCCGCGAACGTGCCGATCACGGCCCAGTAAGGCAGGACCATGCCCATGAACACCTGCCCGAGGTTCACCGACACCGCCATCGCCACCGCGGGGAGGAACTCAGACGTCTTCTGCGTGTAGTCGATGAAGGGGATCGGCAGGATCTTGATCGGAGCATCGAGCAGCGCGCCGGTGATCGTGGGCACACCCAGATACACCGCGCCGAACACCAGCCCGATCATCGCGCCGATCGAGAACACACGCCAACGCCAAGACGCGGTCTTCTCCGCGTCGGTCGGCTCCGCCTCGGGGTCGTCGTCGGGCTTGATGCGTCGGCCGGACTCCTCTTCCTGCTCCTCGGACAGCGCGAGGATGCCCTGCGCCTGCACCGGGGCCATGGGGAACGGCAGCTTCTCGATGTCGCTGGTCAGCCGGAACAGCCCGTAGCCCAGCACCATGTTGTCGATACGCCCGATCAGCATGGTGAAGGCTGTGAGCGCCAGCGCCGGCCACCACTCCCAGTGGAGCAGCGACCGCGTCGCGAGGATGTCGTTGCCGTTCTCATCGAACTGCGGCGCAACCCACGACGGGATCTTGTCGGTCAGACCCTGCGCCAGCGCCGCGTCGGACTGGACGTAGAACTGCGCCCACAGCGCGCCGAGCCCGCCGTGGAACTGGCCCTGGGCCATGGAAGCGGTCACCATGATCGCGCCGGAGAGGTAAAACAGCGTGAAGATCTCGGCCCGCTTGAGCACCTTGTTGGCGCGGCGGGCGACCTCGATAAACAGGATCAGCGTCACCCACTGCGCCGCGGGGCCCACCGCGACGCCGGCCAGCAGCGTCATGTAGATCGACCCCGGCACCATGAGCAGCGCCACGAAGATCGCACCGACCAGCGCCGTCCAGCTAAAGCCGTCCACGAACTTATCCGGCGGCGTCATCAACGAGCGGAACTCTTCGAGCTCCTTGTCGATGCGCGGGCCTTTTCGCTTAGCCATCGGCTCGCTCCCCCTTCCCGCCTGCGGGTTGCGTGTGTTCCATGCTGTCTGCATCGGCGTCGCCGAGCGCCTGGAGGGTTTGCATACGGTATTGCTCGATCACATCTCCCCCCAGCGTCCGCCAGAGCAGGAACTGCCGCCGCAGCCCACGGATAAACACACGATTGGAACGCACCCAGTCGCCCGACGCGCCCGACAGCCGGATGTTGTGGATCGCCACCTCATCGACGCCGGGGATCTCGGAGGGCACAGCCGTGAGCGTCATGTGCTGGGTCACACCCAGGTCGAACGGCGCCAGCGCCAGCTCAGACGATAGCTGCAATGCGCCGGCCTCATCCCGGCCGATCCGCACCGCGCTCGCGGCAAAGTCGCCCAGCCCCGCGTCGTCGTGCCGGCGGAAGTGCTCGGCGAGGAACGAGACGATGCCGGTGATGTCGTAAGCCGAGACGGTGAACGGGAAGAGCAGCTTGAGGTCGTCTCCCTCGGGCTTGGGCATCTTCCACGCGCGGGCCAGGCCGGGGTTGGCGGACTTGGACGCGCGGTACGCGGGGTAGATGGCGGAGATGATGACCGTCGCCATAACTACGCCGATCGCGAACAGGGAATTGGTCGAGGAGTAATTGATGGAGACCGGATCGATGATGCCGTGCTTGGTGAGCTGGGTGGCTCCCAGCGCGACGAATTGCGCGAGCAGTTGCCCGCCCAGCCCGCCGACGAAGGCGTACACCGTCGCCTCGGCGAAGAACAGCACGCCGACGTGGCCGGGCGACAGGCCCAGCGCGCTGAAGGTGTAGATCTCCTTCTCGCGGTCGGAGATGGAGCCCAGCAGCGTGCCGAAGATGATCAGCCCGCCCAGCAGCAGCGGCACCGCGAGGCGGAGCCCGCCGGCGACGGCTGTGAGGCGGGTGAGGATCAACCGCTCCACGCCCTGATCGCCCGCCGCCCAGACGGGCATCACGACGGTCTGAGCCACGGTGCGCCCAAGGTCCGTGGGTGTCACGCCCGGGCCGGGGTACAGGCTGATGATGTGGATCCCGCCGCCCAGCCGGCGCACCAGCTCGTTGGATGCCACGGCCACCTGGTCCGCGGAGAGGTACACAAAGTCGCGCTGCACATCCGACGCCAGCGCATCGTCATCTGCGGCCGCGACGCCGCCGCCGGCCTCGCCAGAGGAGTTGGATTCATCCGCGAAGTCCACGGGCAGCACCGGCTGGCCGTCGATCCGGCGAAGCCTTTGGAACGTGTCGCCCACGATCTGCCCCCGCACCGTCGCGGGCACGCCCTGCACCAGGACCCGGTCGCCGGGCTTGAGGGACAGCAGCTCCATCACGATGCGTGGCAGGTAGATGTGGTCCGCGCCGAGGATCGGCTGGCCCGCCATCGCCGCGGCCGGCTCGATCACGCTCGCCAGATCGGGCCACCGCTCCATCTCGCGCGGATCGATGCCCATGACCGCGTTGACTTTTTCCGTGCGCCCGTCGCCGGGGGTGGTCACCGAGTAATGCGTGGCCTGGTTCGTGGCCGCCGATTGCTTCACCGCCCACCACTGCATCGCAAGCAGGCCGCCCTCCCCCGCCTGTCCCGCGAGCAGGTCCGGCAGGGCGGACTCGATCCGCGCGTAGTCCAGGTTGCGGGCGATCACCGACTCGGGCATGCCCTCGGCCAGCGGGCCGGTGTACACAGAACGCACCCCGATCTCGGTGGTGAATGATGCGAAGCACAGGATCGTGAACGTCAGCATCACGACGGTGGTCGCGGTGAGGAACGTGCGTGTCGGTCGGCGACGCATGGTGGAGATGCCCATGCTGATGGCCGCGAGCATCGCCCCGGCCTTGGAGATCTCCAGGTCGTGCGCCCCGCCGGATTGCCCCTGGATCGCCTTGAGCTCGGTCTGGAACTTGCGCAGCACGATGTAAGTCACCAGGCCCGACAGCAGGATGATGGCAAACGCGAGGAAGATGATGATGGGTGTGGACGCGATCGCAAAGCCGGGGTGGAGCCAGTAGAGCAGCGCAAAGGTCACCAGGAACGTGACGGTGAACCCGGCGATGCGGCCGTAGATGCTCGTGGCCCCGATGATGAGCCGTTCCATCGAGAACGCGAACGGGATCGCCAGCAGCAGCAGCACCACGACGGAGTGGACCAGGTCGTCCATGGACGATCGAAGCGGCTTGTAGACGCGGTGGGAGAGCATCGCGCTGCGTGCGAGGCCGGACTCCCGCTGGGCCAGGGTGGGCGCGGTGTTGGCGCGTTCCAGGGCTCGGCCGGCGCGGCTGTGGAGCATCTCCAGGTCCGCGCTGGTGACGCCGCGTGCCCGCAGCCTGCGCAAGCGCATCTCGTTGAGCGACCACAGGTCGTTCGCGCTGTAGGGCGTGAGCCAGGGCGGGTCGTTGAAGGTCTGCGCGTCGAGCCCCGTGCCCGAGGGCGCATCATTGGTAAAGTCTCCGAGCACCACCGGCCCCATCGGCTGGAAGAGCTTGGTCCGGTCGTCCACCACCTGCTGTGCGATGAAGAACGCATTGACCGAGCCGACCTGCCCGAACAACGTCCGCTGCTCACGGAAGACCTGGTCCGCATTGGCGCGGAGGACCTTGAGCTGATCGGGCTTGATGTTGTACGTCGGGCGATAGACAAAGACCTTGGGCTTGGCGAGGAACAGGTCCGTGCGGATCGCGTCGGTGAGGCGCTGGTTGATGGAGCCTTGGCTGGTGATCGCCATGACCGCGCCCAGCTCATCGAACATCGCGCCCATCGTGTTGGGCTGGTTGAATTGATCCTGGCGGAGCGCGACGATTGGGAAGTTGCCGTTGGTATCGACCAGTTGGTGGACGATCGGCTCGAAGCCGGGGCTGTGCAGGGCATCTAAGGCGGTCGCCAGGGCGTTGGTCTTGCTGGCGAAGCGTCCGGGCCAGATCGCGATCAGCGCGCCGGACGCCGGCCTCCGCTCGGACAGGCCACCGGTCACCTTGAGCCCCGCATACTCACCGGTGCTCCGCCCGCGTACCCACGTCGTCAGCTTCGTGGTGGCGACGTTGGTGAAGCGTTGGGGCTGGGTCAGATTGGGGTTGTCGGCAAGAGCCCGCAGCACACCGGCGGCGGCGACCGACTGCTGACGCAGCTTGGCCCAATCCAGATTCGCCAGGGTGTCGGCGGGGTGGCCGTCGCGGAGCCGACCGTCGTACCCGGTCATCAGCGCCAGGTTGTAGATGCGGTACTGCCCGGCGATGGTCCCGCCGTTGAAGTGCCGCCCCGGCGCGAAGGTGGGGCCGAGGTCCGTGTCGCGCAGGGTCTGCGGGTCGATGCCCAGAGCCTCGGCCCGGTCGCCCACGGTCTCACGCATCGCTGAAAGCAGACGCACGTAGAACCCGCTCGAATCGGCGTTGTTGTTGCGGGGCACAGCGAACATCGAGGTGGTCGAGTCCCCGAGCACCGGCCCCCACGTCGCCGAGGCGTCCCCGAAGTTGTAGCTGATGTGGACGCTGATGGGGTTGAGCTTGTCGTTGCTGCTCAAGGCTTGACGCAACGCGGTGCGCTGGGCATCGGCGGCCTCGAGCACCGCCAGCTCACGCAGCCGGGCCTGCAAGCGCTGCGTGGTGCGAGTCTGCAGCTCGGTGAGGACCTGCTCGATGAAGGTGGTCGCTTCGGCCTGCACGGCGGGCAGCCCGCCGACCTCCATCGCATGATCCAGCGACATCGTCTGGAACCTGCCGCTAAGGTCTTCGCCCGCGCTCGCGGCGTGGAGCTCGGCTAACAGGCCTTGGAGCGACCTGCGGTGCAGGGCTCGGCGGATGTCGTCCCACCGACGCCGTTGATCGGTCAGATCGTCAGCGATCGCAGTGCGGCGGAGGTCTTCTTCCTTGGGGACATCGGCCGCCTTGATCCCCGCGTTGCGGTCCTCGACCAGCCACCGCATGCGCAGCTGCTGCAAGTCGGATTGCAACCCGTCGCCCGCCCAGTCGGACTCGCTGCTGAGCATGGACCGCACGAACGTGAGGATCTCCTGGACCTCTGCGGTATCACCCGGCCGCAAGTCGATCTCAAGGCCCCGCGAGTCGAGCATCGCAAGCGCTTCGGTGTTGAAGCGGACCTCCGCGGCGTGCATATCCAGCTGCTGCTTGTGCACCGCGGGTGTCATCTGAATCGCGTTGTAGAACTCGCGCGTGCCCTGGTGGGCGCGGGCCTGGTTGTCCGCGAAAAGCAGGACCACTTTCCGCTGCGGCGGGTCGTTGACCAGTTGCCCGGCCGTCTCAAGCAGGGCAGCGACATTGGCCGCCTCACGTGCGCCGCGCGCCAGTTGGGGGATGTTGCCGAAGCTGTCGTAGTGGACGCCGAGCACGACCATGTCGGTCTGCGCCGCATCGGTGCCGTCGATCACCGCGATGATGTTGCGGCCGATGGTGGATTCCCACACCACGTGGCTGACGACGGTGGCTTTGGCGCGGGGCTGCTTGAGGTCGAGCCCGCCCA
>JBGTLW010000245.1:0-2261 GCA_041743835.1 Phycisphaeraceae bacterium
ATCGCCTCGCGGCTCGACCTGCAACGCGCCCGCGTCACCTCTCACTACGCCAAGCGAGCTGACCGCGAGTACGCCGAGCTCTTTGGCGACAACCCACCGCGCCCGCCGCGTGTGCTGCTGATGACCTCGCGCTTCACGACCGTGCTCCAGTACGCCGCCGCCGACACCGCCGCCGCGTTCGAAGCGATGGGGTACCAGACGCACACCCTCATCGAACCCGCCGAGCACCTTTGCCTCACCAACGTGACACTGACCCGTGCGATCGACCGTTACAAGCCCGACCTCATCTTCAACATCGACCACCTCCGCGGCGAGTATGGCGACACGATCCCGCCCACGGTGCCCTATATCTGCTGGGTGCAGGACCACCTGCCGACACTCACAGCAAAGTGCGCGGGCCGCGGTGTCAATCGCCACGAGTTCGTCCTGAACATGCTCGCGACGCTGTATGAAACGCAGTGGGGTTACCCTTCCCGGCAACTGATCGCGGTGCCCAAACTCACGCGCGTGCCGCAGCGTCCAGCCCGCTGGGCGCTCGATGGGCCGGACCTGTTGTACGTCTCCAACGCATCGGGCGAGCCCGCGGCGCTGCTGGCCGATGCGATCGCATCGGTCGGAGCGGGGACGCTTGCGAGGCGTGTCGTGGAGGACGCGGGTCGGCGCATCTGTGAGGCATATGCGGCTGGGCAATCGCTGCCGACGATGGGCGATGTCGGGGCGCTGGTGGATGAAGCCCTGGCCGCGTCCCGTGTCGCGCACATGGATGCGGCCCTGCGTGCGCGGCTGGTGAACCTGCTCTATCACCCGCTCAATGACGCGCTCTATCGTCAGCAGGCCCTGGGCTGGGTTGCAGACGCGGCGGAGGCCATGGGGCTCACCTTGGCGGTCTTCGGCAACGGGTGGGACCAGCACGCCCGCTTCGCCCGCTTCGCCCGTGGCCCGGTGCAGTACGGCCAGCCGCTCGAAGAACTCACACGCGGCGCGAACATCTGCCTCCAGATCGTGCCCTCGTTTGCCCTGCATCAACGCCTGCTCGATGGCCTCGCGGCCGGGGGATTCTTCCTCGTGCGCGCAAACCCCGCCGATGTCATCTTCCCCGCGATCGCGCGGCTGCTCGTGGCCCACGCGCCACACGCCCAGACCATCAGCGAGGCCCGCGCGGCCGTGCCCGACGCGCAGCGCCCAGCACTCGACCTACTCATCGAGCAGGCCGAACCACTCGCCGACCTGGGCAGCCGCGTCGATATCGTGGCGTGGACCCGCCGGGCCATCGAGTCCGGCGTGCTGGACCCCGCGATGTCGCAAGCCCTGCCCTCGCTCGCCGAGGTCTCGTTCGACGATCCCGCCACCGTGCGCGAGCGGCTCACACGCTTCATGGCCGACCGCGATGCCCGCGACACCATCGCCGCGACACAGCGCGCGTTTGTGGAGGATCGGCTGACTTACGAGCACGGGATGCGCCGCGCGATGCGGTGCATCGCCGCTCGCATCGCACAGGAGGCGCGGGCCGCCGCGTGAATCACATGCTGCTTTCTTACGTCATCGTCACGCACAACCGCCGCACCGCTCTGCTGCGGACTTTGTCGATCCTGCACAGCCAGACGCCGTTGCCCGCCGAGGCGTGGGAGGTCTGGGTTGTGGACAACGCCTCGACCGATGGCAGCGCCGACGCGGTGAGCCGCGCGTTCCCTCAAGCGCACCTGATCCGCCACACGACCAACGCCGGGGTCGGTGCCCGCAGCGACGCGTTCCCCAGGGCCCGTGGCCGTTACATCGTGCTGCTCGATGACGATTCGTACCCCGTGGGCGACGCGGTGACACGCTCAATCGACTACCTGGAGCAGACGCCAACGACCGGGGCGGTGGTCGGCCGCGTGCTGCTGCCCGATGGCAACGAGGAAGCCTGCGCGATGCCGGGTGTGATGCTCAGCGGCGCGGTGTGCATCCGTAAATCGGTACTGGACGGGGTCGGCGGGTTTCGGCCGGAGTTCTTCCGCAAGGCGGGGGAGTACGACCTGAGCTTCCGCATGTGGCAGGCGGGCCACGCCGTCGAAAGGTTCGACGACATCGTGTACCGCCACGACAAGGTGATGACCGGCCGCAGCTCCGCGCTCGCGCACCGGATGGACCTGCGCAACAACCTGATCCTCGTTGAGCGTTACCTGCCACGGTCGCTGCGCCGTGCGTATCGCAGCGACTGGCTCCGGCGGTATGCCGCGCTGGCCCGGCAGGCGGGCGAGCACGCCGCGGTGTCGCAGGCC
>JBGTLW010000246.1:0-8979 GCA_041743835.1 Phycisphaeraceae bacterium
CGACACGGACGCGCCGAGGCTGGGGGCGGGGCCCGAGGCTTGGGCCGCGAGCTTGCCCCCAGCCGTGCGTGAGTCGATCCGCAGCAGCCAGCGCAGCGAGATGCCGCGCGGCTACGAGCAGCGGCTCCAGGAGTATTTTGAAGCCGTGGATTAACCGTTCGATACAAATCACAGTCCAAACTTAACCCGTCAACACGAGGCACTACCTATGACACAGACCCTGACCCCCAAGCCCGCCACCGACACCTCGCCCGAGGATGTCGCCGCCGTCCAGAAGTGGGAAGCAGGCCACGCCAAGCTGCGGCGTGAGCTTTCCAAGCAGATCGTCGGCCAGGCCGATGTCGTCGAGCAGATGCTCATCGCTATCCTCGCCGGCGGTCACTGCCTGCTCGAAGGCGTGCCGGGCCTTGCCAAGACGCTGATGGTCAGCTCGCTGGCCAGGGCACTGGACATGTCGTTCCACCGCATCCAGTTCACGCCCGACCTGATGCCCTCGGACATCACGGGGACGGACGTGCTCAGCGAAGACCCCATCACGCACGCGAGGTCGTATGAGTTCCTCCCTGGGCCGATCTTCGCGAACATGATCCTCGGCGACGAGATCAACCGCACACCGCCCAAGACCCAGGCCGCGATGCTCGAAGCGATGCAGGAGCGCCGCGTCACCACCGGCGGGACCGAGCACAAGCTGCCTCGGCCGTTCTTCGTCCTTGCGACACAGAACCCGCTCGAGCAGGAAGGCACCTACCCGCTGCCAGAGGCCCAGCTCGACCGCTTCCTGCTGTATATCAAGGTGACATACCCGACCGGGCGTGAGGAGTGGGAGATCGCCCGGCGGGTGACTTCGGAGAAGACCGAGGCGATCGAACCGGTGCTCGGCAGTGAACAGATCATCGCTTCGCAAGACCTTGTCCACCGCTTGCCGGTGTGCGATCAGGTGGTGGGCTACGCTTGGGCCTTGGCGCGTGCAAGTCGGCCGGGTCAGCCCGAGGCCCCGGACTTTGTGAACCGCTGGGTCAGTTGGGGCGCGGGGCCGCGTGCGGTGCTGGCGCTGATCAGTTGCGCCAAGGCCCGCGCGGTGCTTCAGGGGCGATACCACGCGACGGTCGAGGATGTGCAGGCGGTTGTCCGCCCGGCCATGCGCCACCGCATCGCGCCGAATTACTCGGCCCTGGCGGCGGGTGTGGACAACGAGAAGCTGCTCGAACTGCTGCTGGAGCACGTCTCCGCGGATGAGCCGTACCGCATGCCCGAGGCCTGATTTCCCCCGGCACCGCGCAGCAACCGCCGCGCGACGCAGACCCCACGAGACGCAGCATGGCCAAGCCGATCCTAAGCCGATACATCCAGCCCGAGGTGCTGTCCCGCGTCGCACACCTGTCGGTGGGCCCGCGCGACTTGGTCGAGGGGCACCGGGCCGGGGAGCACCGGTCACCGGCGCACGGCTTCGCGGTCGAGTTCGCCTCGCACCGTCAGTACGTCCCCGGCGACGACACGCGGCACATCGACTGGCGCATCTACCACCGCCATCACAAGCTGCTCATCAAGCAGTACGAGATGGAGACCAACCTCAACTGCCACATCGTGCTGGATATCTCCGCGTCCATGCGATATGGCGAAGGCGACCAGCAGAAACTGACATACGCCGCGAGGCTCGCATCGACGCTGGCATACCTGGTCATCGAGCGTGGCGACCGCGCTTCGTTTGCCGCGATCGATCAGGAGGTCCGGGCCGCGATCCCCGCGTCCACCACCGCAGGCCAGATCGTCCGCATGGCCGACGCGCTGGATCAGCTCGATGCGACCGCCAAGACCAATCTGGCGGACCCGCTGGGCGAGCTGGCCGAGGGCTTTGGCAGGCGGGGCATCGTCATCATCATCAGCGATTACCTGACCGATGTCGCGCTCCTTGAACCGGCTCTCCAGCGGCTGCGCTACGAGAAGCACGAGGTCGTGCTGATGCAGGTGATGCACCACGATGAGTTGGCGTTTGAGTTTGACTCGATGGTGCGGTTCGTCGGCATGGAGTCGCAGCAGGAGATGCTCACCCGCCCGAAGGAAGTGCGTCGGGCCTACCTCGCCGCCCTCACACGACACCACGAAAAGCTCGAGGCGTTGTGCGACGCCAACCGATGCGAGCGTATGCTCTGCGACACCTCGCTGCCGCTTGGTCAGGCCCTGGCCGACTACCTCCAGCAGCGGACGCTCGTAGCCCGGCGGTGATGGGGGCCGCGGTGAGGCAGATAGCTGCCGCCACAGACCACCCGTGTACGTTTAGATGCGCCCACCTTCCGGGGCGCAACCCCCTTGTACCGCGTTGCGTGGCTTTCGGTAAACTCTTGGCGTGCTGGCTCAAGTACACAGCTTCGTGCTTCAGGGCATCGACCCCCTCGCTTGCGAGGTCGAGGTTGATGTCGGTGAAGCGGGCGTCGCCCGGACCACCGTGGTGGGCCTGCCCGATACCGCGGTGAAGGAATCGACCGAACGCGTGCGCTCGGCGATGGTGAACTCGGGCTACCCCTTCCCGATGGCCCGGCTGCTTGTGAACCTGGCCCCGGCAGACATCCCCAAGTCCGGGCCGGTCTTTGACCTGCCCATCGCGGTGGGGTTGCTGCTGGCCGAGCGTGCGATCCGCACACAAAGGCACAAGCGGCTGCTGTTCGCCGGGGAACTCGCGCTCGATGGGCGCATCCGCCCGGTGAGTGGGATTATCAATCTGGCTCTGCTCTGCCGTCAGTTAGAGCTTGATGGCGTGGTCGTGCCGGTGGACAACGCGCACGAGGCCGCAGCCGTCGAAGGGGTCGAGGTGTACCCCGCGGACACGCTCAGCAGCGTCGTCGCGTTCCTGAACGAGCAGCACGAGATCGAGCCGCTGGCCGCGGGGCAGTGGGGCCACGACGCGGGGGTGCTGTTGCCGGGCGATTTGGATTTCGCGGATGTGCGTGGCCAGGAGGCGGTCAAGCGTGCGCTGATGATTGCCGCGTCCGGTGCGCACAACGTGCTGATGATCGGCCCCGCGGGGACGGGCAAGAGCATGCTGGCCAAGCGCTTGCCAGGCATCCTGCCGCCGATGTCCGCGGATGAAGCGCTGGAGGTCACGCGGATTTACTCGGCTGTGGGCAAAGTACCCAAGGGCACCACGCTGCTTGGCCGCCGACCCGTGCGCGCCCCGCACCACACCGCGTCCAGCGTCGCGGTCATCGGCGGCGGGGCGATCCCCCGACCCGGGGAGGTCAGCCTTGCGCACCACGGCGTGCTGTTCCTCGACGAGATGCCCGAGTTCCCACGCGCGGTGCTTGAGACACTGCGCCAGCCTTTGGAGGACGGCGACGTCACGATCGCCCGCGCACAGGGCACGGTGCGATTCCCCGCGAGGTTCATGCTCGTGGGCGCGCTCAACCCCACACCCAAGGGCGATGCACCCACCGACGAAGTCAGCCAGCGGCAGATGGAGCGGTATCTCGCCAAGATGAGCGGGCCGATGATCGACCGCGTCGATATCCACATCGAGGTGCCACGCATCGCGTTCAAGGAACTCACCGGCCAACCCAACGGCACCGACTCCGCCACGCTGCGCGCTCAGGTCAGCGCGGCACGCGAGGTCCAGTGCAAGCGCAACGGCGGGCCGCTCAAAACAAACGCCACGCTCACAGGCCGCGAGCTCGACCGCCTCGCATCACTGGATGAGGGCGGCAAATCGCTGCTCCAGGCCGCGATGACCGAGCTGAATCTCAGCGCCAGAGCCTACGACAAGATCCGCCGTGTCGCCCGCACCATCGCGGATATCGCCGGCGAGTCAGCGGTCACCCAGCCCCACATCGCGGAGGCGATCCAGTACCGCCTGCTCGATCGGCAGCTTTGATTCTCATCGCTTGGGGGGTCGATGATACGAAAGAAATCGAAGTGGTCACCACGAGCGGATGAGTTCGATGCCGTCGCACGGGCGGCCGGGCATGGAGCCTTTGCGGAGGGTACACATGATCGCGTGCGGCGGGCAGAACACGCGCAACTTCACCTGGGAATAACCCAGCCCGCGCGAGATGACACACAGCGTCTGCCGCGACCGCAGCAGGCCCGAGGCCATGCCCAGCGGGAAGTCGTTGCACGCGATGACGGCCTGTCCCCAGGGCAGGCGAACCTGCCCGCCGTGCGTGTGGCCACAGAAGACCAGGTCCGCGCCGAGCTCGGTGGCCTGCACCAGTTGCTCGGGGTAGTGGCACAGGAAGATACGCAGCGGTCGGTCGGCTATACCCACGGGCGCGTTGGGTGGCCGGGTTTGGCCCCACGCCTCGGCTGCTCGGCAGGCGAGCGTTACGCTGTCGGCCGGGGTGCCGTCCGCTTGGCCACAGAACCCCATCATCTCGATCCCGCGGTCGGCGATGGAGTGGACGCCGTCGGTCAGCCAATGCACCGGCAGGCCCATGGAGCGCTCCCTGAAAGCCGGGCTGTCGTGGTTCCCAAAGACGCCGAAGATGCCCAGCGGAGGATGCACATGCTCGCACAGCCTTTCGAGGAGGGCGATGGCGTGCTCCGGGTCCGCGCCACGGTGCTGGATGTCGCCGGTGAGCAGCACCATGTCGAGCCGTGACGAGCCCAGCCGATCGATCAGGCGATCCAGCACGCGGTTGCTCGCGCGGGCGTGCATGTCGCTGAGGTGTGCGATCCGCAGGCCCACCAGCCCCGCGGGCAGGCAGGGTAGGCTGATATCGATAGGTTCAAAAAGTTTGGCAACCGGTGGCATGGGTTACAGTGTCGGGCTTGGGTAGCCGCCGGTCAATGCCGCCCCGGTCTGGAGCTACTCACGTACACCAGCCACACGGAGTTCATAACGCGTGGCAATCGAGTACGCACCACAATGCGTCAGCCAGGATCAGTTTGATGCGTCGAGTTGAAGCTCAGCCAGTGCTGTCATGGTGTCTGCGGAAAACTCGAACACCTTGTCCAGCCCCGTGGCCAGGAAGATCGCCCAGATCGCATCGCTTGGGCCAGCGAGCCGCAACTGGCGATCCGCTGTCACCAGCGCCTTGCGCAGGCTCAGGAGTTTGGACAGGTGCGAGCTGTTGAGGTGTTCCACCGCTGAGAGGTCCAGCACCACGTCTGGGCTGGCGTTGGACCCCGTCGCTTGGCTGTGCAGCGCGTCGATGTCTTCCGCGAGGCCGGGGTCCGCCGTCAGCTTCGCGATCCATATCTGGTCCGACCAACGCTGTATCGACACGGGTTATCCTTTCGCAAGGGTCTATTCCGCAGGCTGATCCGGGGCTCGTGCAGCGGCCCCGTTGTCTTCTGAAGCATCATCGTCACGCACCCGGCCTACGCCAACCAATCGGTCATCCTGCGACAAGTTGATGACGCGGACGCCCTGGGTGTTGCGGCCGGTCTGCCGCACCGAGCCCGCGTTGATGCGCACGATCATGCCATCAAGCGTGATGAGCATCAGGTCGTCACTCTCGCGCACGCTCATCAGCGCAACCACCGAGCCGTTGCGGCCCTCGGTCTTGATGTCGCGTCGGCCCTTGCCACCTCGGCCCTGCGGGCGCATCTCCAGATTGCCCGCCTCGTCGGTGCTATGGACCAGGTACTCGGTCGTCGGGGTGCGCTTGCCGTAGCCACGCTCGGTCACCGTGAGCAGGTCCGTTTCCCGGCCATCGGGCACGCGGATCACGCCCACCACCTCGTCGCCCTCGGCGAGATCGATGCCCTTGACCCCGCTTGCGCCGCGGCCCATCGTCCGGGCCTCGTCCGCCCGGAAGCGGATCGCCATGCCCTTGGAGGTGCCGAGGATCACATGGTCGTTGTCCGCCACCCACTTCACGCCGATGAGCTCGTCGCCTTCGCGGAGGCCCAGCGCGATGATCCCGCCGGTGTGGACGTTGCGGTAGTCCCGCAGCGGGGTGCGCTTGACCAGGCCGTTCTTGGTGACGAAGAGGAGGAAGTTCTCGCCACGCTCGAACTCCGCGATCGGCATGAACTCGCAGACACGCTCGCCGTCTTGCAGGTTCAGCAGGTTGACGATGGCTCGGCCACGCGCGGTGCGCGCGGCTTCGGGGATCTCAAACACCTTGATCTTGAACACGCGCCCGCGGTCCGTGAAGCACAGCAAGTCGTCGTGCGTCGAGGCCACGAAAACGTACTCGGTGAAGTCGTCTTCCTTGCTCTTAGCGCCGATGACGCCCTTGCCCCCGCGGGCCTGCGTGCGGTACTCCTCGACCGGCAGCCGCTTGACGAACCCGGCGTGCGTGATGGTGACGGCGACCAGCTCCACGGGTGTCAGCTCGGCGATGTTCAGCTCGCCCACCTCGCCGTCCTCAAGGATCGTGCGACGCCCGTCGCCATACTTACGCTTGAGTTCGAGCGTGTCCTCCTTGATCATGTCGAGCACCTTCTGCGGCGTCGCGAGGATGTACTCGAACTCTTCGATCTGCTCGACCAGCTTGGCGTACTCGCTGACCAGCCGCTCGATCTCCAGGCCCACCAGCTGGATAAGCTGGAGCCGACCGATCGATTCGGCCTGTAGTCGGGTGAGGCGGGCGTCGTTCTGGGCTGTTGCCTCACGCAGCCGCTGGGGGATCTGCGGAACGTAGGGGTGGTCGGCGGGGATGCGGAAGCCGCGGGCGATCAGCTTCTCGATCGCCTCGTCGCGTGTCCGGCTCTCGCGGATCAGGCGGATCACCTCGTCGATGTCGCATACCGCGTAGATCAGGCCCTCGATCCGGTGCGCTTCCTGCTGCGCCTGGCGTAGCTTGAACGCGGTCCGTCTGCGGATCACATCGCCGCGGTGCTCGATGAACAACCGCAGCAGGTCCAGCAGCCCCAGCGTGCGCGGCTCGCCCCGGACCAGCGCGATGTTGATGATGCTGAAAGTGGATTGCAGCGGGGTCATGGAATAGAGCTGGTTCTCTATCACGTTCGGGTCGGTGCCGCGCTTGCACTCGATGACCAGCCGCATGCCGCCACGGTTGGACGATTCATCCACGACGTTGGCGATGTCCGTGAGCTTGTCGTTCTTTCGCTGCTGCTTGATCTTCTCGACGATGCCATCATTCTTTGACACCTGGTAGGGCAGTTGCTTGACGACTAAGAGGTCGCGCCCGCCGCGTGTCTCGTGTTCGATCTTGGCACGCACGGTAACCCTGCCGCGGCCGGTCTTGTAGGCCTGGAAGATGCCGGCCCTGCCCTTGATCGTTCCCCCGGTGGGGAAGTCCGGCCCCGGGATGATCTGGATCAGCTCCATCAGGTCGATCGCGGGGTTGTCCACCATCGCGACGATGCCGTCGCAGATCTCAGCGAGGTTGTGCGGAGGCATCGAACTGGCCATGCCCACCGCGATGCCCGTGGAGCCATTGACCAGCAGGTTCGGGAACCGAGCGGGCAGGTATTTAGGCTCCTCGTACTGTTCGTCGAAGTTGGGCTGCCAGTCCACGGTGTCGAGTTTGAGGTCGTCGAGCAGTTCGGTGGCGTGGCGGTGCAGCCGGGCCTCGGTGTATCGCATGGCCGCGGGGGGGTCAGGATCGATCGAGCCGAAGTTGCCCTGCTTGTCCACGAGCAGGTAGCGGGTTTTCCACTCCTGTGCCATGTTGACGAGTGTGGGGTAGATCGCCCCGTCGCCGTGGGGGTGGTACTTCTTCATGGTCTCACCCACGATGCCGGCACACTTGGAGTGCTTCCGGCCGGGGGAGAGGTTTAAGTCATTCATCGCCACGAGGATGCGGCGTTGCGAAGGCTTGAGCCCGTCACGCACATCGGGCAGGGCGCGGTCCATGATGGTGGACATCGCGTAGGTCAGGTAGCTGTCGTGCAACTCCTGCTCGATCGCCAGGTCGATCGTGCGGTCCTTGGTGACCGGCTGATCGGTGGGTTCTTGGCCGGGATTGACAGGGGGGTTGATCTCGTCGCTCATGGTATGGGCACAGCCAGATTGGTGCGGTCGTGGACAGCCCGCATTATACAGCATCGCCATGCCCTATGCGCAGCCACAACGCGCCAGGAACCCGCTGGAAAACAAGCAAATTCACGCCAGCAGGCGCGCCTGATGCGGCGGCCTTGGCCGCACAGCCCGCCACGTCGCAATGCACGCGCAGGCGCTGCCGCGACGCCATGGATTAGAGGGCGCTTAGTCTTCAGCACGTGGGGGACACTTCTATTGAGCAACAAGCCGGTCATTTCCAAGAAGCGGCAACATTTCGAGCTTGCCCGGCTTGACAGGAAGGGGCCGACGCGCGACACTGGGTAAAGTTCGCATGGAGGTGAACTATGATGAAAAATATGACTGATGGATCGGTCCCTGCCCTAACTTCCCCCGGAACCCCCGGAACATCCCTAGGAAGTTCCCCCGGCATCGCCGAGGACCGAACACATAACACCCGCGATGCTGCCGAGGCCCCGCAAGCCACGGCCACGGCTGTGCACGCGACCTCGCTCTCTGACGCGCATCGCGCGAAGCCCGAGGCTCAGGCGGGACAGGTTCGGCCAAACGCGCAGCTCTCCCGGTCGCAGATACTCGATGCGACCGAGGAGTGCCTGATCTCCAAAGGCTACGACGGCACAACGATACGACGCATCGCAGCGATTCTGGGCTGCGCTGTTGGCTCCATCTACCGCTACTTCACCGACAAACGCGACCTGCTCGACGCGGTGACCCAACGCCGGTTCCGCCCGGTGCTGGAGCATGTGCGCGGCCGGCAGCGTGTGAACCGCACGGCCCTGCTTTATGTCCAGGTCGCCACGGACCAGCCCGAGCTCTATCGCCTGATGTTCTGGCTGGCGAGCGTCGGTAAGGTGAAGCAGACCGGGGCGATGCCCGCGATCGTGCGGCAGATCATCGATGGCTGGGCTGCCCAACTCGGTGGCGAGGGCCAGGGCGATGCCGCGGCCGAGCACTTCTGGTCGCGGCTGCATGGGCAGCTCATGCTTGGCGGCGACATCCAGCCGATCCTCGACTCTGTCGCCACGGATGCGGCCCCGCAGCGGTCAGCCTCCCCG
>JBGTLW010000247.1:0-19049 GCA_041743835.1 Phycisphaeraceae bacterium
AGTCGTCGCCCGGCGCGCGGCGACCGTGCCGCCGCCGACCACCACGCAGCGTCGGCCCTCCACATGCAGCATCACCGGCAGGTCAGGCATCCCGGGGAGTGTATCGCGCCGCGTCGGCCGGGCCACGCCCAGCTACACTTAAAGCCATGAGCGATGTCATGCCGCAGGACGTGATCGAGCGTATCCACCTCATCGTCGGGGACATCAGCGATCCGCCAGCCGAGTTGAGGGTCGATTGCATCGTCAATGCCGCGAACGAATCGCTGCTGGGCGGCGGCGGGGTGGACGGGGCGATCCATCGTGCTGCGGGGCCACGCCTGCTCGAACACAACCGCACGCTCGGGGGTTGCCCCACCGGGCTGGCGAAGATCACCCCCGCGTTCGACCTCGAATCCGCGGGCATCCGTCACCTGATCCACACCGTCGGCCCCGTGTGGTCGGGCAAGCGAGACACCGGCGTCCCCGGAGCGCCGGGCGACGACTCGGCTTCGCTGGGCAACACACACGAGGATGTGCTGCTCGCATCCTGCTATACCCAGTGCCTGAGCCTGTGTGTGAAGCACGCGGTGCGGTGCGTCGCCTTCCCAGCCATTTCAACCGGGGTGTACCGGTTCCCCAAGCAGCGGGCAGCGAAGATTGCATTCGGGCACATCCACGGCCACCTCGCCCGCCACGACACGCCGCACCGTGTGGTCATCTGCGTGTACTCAGAGGAAGACGCGCGGGTGTATCAGGATGTCATCGACACCCGCGCCGCGTGGATGCTCGGCCGAAGGCGGGCGTAGGCGGGGTAGGGCCTGTGCCGCATCAGCGGCGTCGTGCCCCAGCCGCTGGGGGAGTAAACTCACGTGATGACCCGTGGCGATGCGAGCCCGAAACAAACCCCTGCCCATCCACCCGCCCCGGCTGAAGGCTTGGCGGGGGAAGCACCCGCATCGCCTGTCATCCAGTTGACCACGCCTATGTTGGAAGTGCCCGGCGTGGGCAAGGCTCGCGCCAAGCGGTTGGCACGGCTGGACATCCATCAGGTCAGCCACCTGCTGCGTCACTACCCGATGCGCTACGAGCGGGAGGCGGCGGAATCGACCATCAAGAGGTTGCAGGTCGGTTCGATTGGGTCGGCACGCGGGACGCTGGACCGCTGCCGGTGGGTCGGCTCGCCGGTGGGCCGGGGCAGGGGCCGATTCGAGGCCACGCTCCGTGACGACACGGGCACGCTGAGCCTCACGTGGTTCAATGCCGCGTACCTGCGCGAGCGCCTCCACCCCGGTGCCTTCGTCCGGGTGCAAGGCAAGGTCGCGGTGTTTAATGACTATCTGCAGATGGCCAACCCGAAGTGGGAAGTACTGGCGAGCATGGATGAGGCCAGCGAGCGGGGTGATCGGCTGCGCCCGGTGTACCCCGCGACGGAGGACCTGCCCTCGCCGCAGATCGAGCGGCTGATGGCGCACGTCTTGCCGATCGTCGCGGCGCAGATCCCCGACCCGCTGCCGCCGGACCTGCTCAAGCATCACGCGATGCCGTCGCTTGGCGAGGCGTTCCGCATGATCCACCTGCCCGACGAGGAGGACGAGCACAAGTCTGCGCGTCGCCGGCTGGCCTACAACGAATTGCTGCTGCTCCAGATCGGCATCGCGATGAAGCGGGCCTATGTCGAGCGGAAGATGTCGGCCCAGGCGCTGCCCCACAACGCCGCGATCGACCAGCACATCCGCGCGCGGTTTCCCTTCCCGCTGACCGACTCGCAGGCTCAGGTGATCAAGCAGATCGCTGAGGACTTGCAGAAGTCGCGCCCGATGAATCGGCTGCTTCAGGGTGATGTCGGCTCGGGAAAGACCGTGGTAGCGTTGTATGCCATGCTCGTGGCGGTGGCGGCCCGCAAGCAGGCGGCGCTCATGGCCCCGACAGAACTGCTGGCCGAGCAGCACTACCAATCCATCACGCGCATGCTCGAAGGCTCGAGCGTCCGCGTAGCGCTACTCACCGGGGGTCAGAGCGCGGCAGGCACTTTGCAGCGCAAAGCCCTGCTGCGGCAGATCGCGGAAGGTGAGGTGGACCTTGTCGTGGGCACACAGGCACTGGTCGCCAGCTCGGGCAGCGGGGGGGAGGGTGTGCGCTTTGCTGACCTTGCCGTGGCGGTGATCGACGAGCAGCACCGCTTTGGTGTGATGCAGCGAGCCGCGTTCCGGCCCGGCGATGGGGCAGCGAGGCGGGACGACGCCGGCCGCATCATCACACCGCACCACCTGCTGATGACCGCGACCCCGATCCCGCGCACCCTGTCACTGACGATCTTTGGCGACCTGGAGGTGTCCACCATCCGCGGGCTCCCGCCCGGCCGGACACCGATCGAGAGCCGTGTCGTCGGGGAAGACAAGGCTGACGACGTGTACAGCTACCTGCGCAAGCGTCTGGCGCGCGGGGAGCAGGCCTACGTCGTGGTGCCCGCCATCGACGAGCAGGGCAACGCCACCGCCAAGCAGCTCAAGTCTGTCACCGAGCACGTGAAGCACCTCAAGGACAAGTTCCTTGATGGATTCGAGGTTGCCGCAGTGCATGGCCGACTCAAGCGCGAATCCCGAGAGCGCATCATGCGCCGCTTCCGCGAGGGCAAGACCCACGTGCTGGTCGCGACGACTGTGATCGAGGTCGGGGTGGATGTCGCCAACGCGACGGTGATGGTCATCGAGCACGCCGAGCGCTTCGGCCTGGCGCAGTTGCACCAGCTCCGCGGGCGGGTGGGGCGCGGGGCGACCGGTCGGCGGAGCCTGTGCGTGTTCATTGCCGAGCCGACCACCGACGACGCGATCCAACGGCTGGAGGCGATCGGATCGACCGGCGACGGGTTCAAGATCGCTGAACGCGACCTGGAAATCCGCGGCATGGGTGAGTTCTTCGGCACGCGGCAGCACGGCCTGCCCCCGCTGCGCATCGCACGCATCCCCGAGGACATGGACCTGCTCAAGCTCGCCCGGAGGGACGCCATCGCCATGATCGACCACGACCCCACGCTCGATAAGCCCGAGCACAGTCTGCTCAAACGCGTGCTGCTGAATCAGTACGGCATCGCGCTGGGCATCGTGGATGTGGGATGATTCGATGGCGGGCTTCACCGGCGGGCGCGGAAGAATGCGCGCAGCACTTCTGCGCTTTCGTCTGCGAGCACGCCGGGGATGACTTCGAGCCGGTGGTTGAATCGCGGGTCGGTACACAGCGCGTGCAGTGATGAGACGCAGCCCATCTTCGGGTCGTCGGCCCCGTACACCAGGCGAGGAACCCGGCTGTTCACAAGCGCCCCCGCGCACATCGGGCATGGTTCCAGCGTCACCGCCAGAGTGCAGTCCACCAGACGCCACGAGCCGACACGCTTGGCAGCGGCACGCAGCGCGATCACCTCGGCGTGCGCGGTGGGGTCCTGCTCGGTCTCGCGGAGGTTGTGTGCCTCGCCAAGGATGTCCTGTCCGCGATAGACCACCGCCCCCACGGGCACCTCACCCATCGCGGCTGCTTGCGTGGCCAAGGCCAGCGCGCGCCGCATCATCGTGATGTCGGTGTCATGGGGGGTCATGCCGGGGAGTGTAGCCGGAAGCGGCGAGCGCCAACCGCCCGAGCGGGGGGTACACTGCGGCCATGCGGGTGATCTGCGCGCCGGATAGTTTTAAGGAATCGATGTCCGCCATGGTTGCGGCCGAGGCGATGGCGGCCGGTGTCCGCAGTGCTGTGCCCGACGCGGTGTGCGAGGTGTGCCCGGTTTCCGATGGGGGTGAAGGCTTCGTCGAGGCGATGTGCGCAGCGGCGGGGGGTCGGCGCGTTACCTCACGTGTCGCCGGCCCGCTTGGTGTGCCGGTCGATGCGTTGTGGGCGCATTTGCGGGATGGCACGGCTGTGATCGAGATGGCGGCCGCGTCTGGGCTGGAGCTTTTGCCACGGGACCAGCGCGACCCGACGCGCACCACGACCTACGGCACGGGCGAACTGATCCGGGCCGCGTTGGATGCCGGGGCCGGCCGTGTGCTGGTTGGTATCGGTGGGAGTGCGACGTGTGACGGCGGAGCGGGCATGGCCCAGGCGCTGGGTGTCCGTTTCATTGATGACGCGGGCAGGGCACTCACCGAGCCGCTTGCTGGCGGCGAGTTGCACCGCATCGCGGCGGTGGACCTGAGCGGGCGCGACAAGCGACTCAAGCCCGGCGTGGTCTGCGTGGCGTGCGATGTGACCAATCCGCTCACCGGGCCGCGCGGCTCGGCCCGAGTGTATGGCCCACAGAAGGGCGCCACACCGATGCAGGTCACGCAACTGGACGCGGCCCTGACGCACCTTGCCAAGGTCATGGATGCTGAGGTTGACACGCCCGGCTTCGGCGCCGCGGGCGGGATGGGCTTTGGGTTAGTGACGTTGCTTGGTGCGCGGCTTGAGCGGGGCGTTGAACTGGTGCTCGATGCCATCGGTTTTGCGGCGCGGGTGCGTGGGGCTGACCTGTGCCTCACCGGGGAGGGTCGGCTCGACGGCCAGTCTCTGTCAGGCAAAACCGTGCTGGGCGTCGCACGTTTGGCCGCGGCGTCCGGTGTGCGGACATTCGCGCTGGTCGGGTCGGTGGGCGATGGGGCGGACGCGTGCCTTTCTGCGGGGTTGTCGGGCTATCGCGTGATTGGCAAGGGCCTGGCTCCGGCCGAGTCCATGCGACGCGGCGCGGAACTCATGGCCACGGCCGCGGCAAACCTGCTGGCTGAGTTGCGCGATTCGTAGCGTCTGTGCCTATGTCGGCCGGTCTGGTGTGCGGATAATCCTCAGGACACGGCCCGTTCACTGAACCCAGTGCAGGATCACCCACTGGTCTGGATCAACAGTACCCCCGAGGATGGCAAAGCCGGTTGGTGATTCATCGTGGTCGATGATGCTCCACGCGTGAGGCTCGGCCCGCCAACCGTTGAACTCCACGAGGACAGCGTCCAAATAGATGGACGGCCCGTCGATGCGCCACGCCCCGGTCTGCACAAGAGTTTGAGAGGGCATCACCACGGTCTGCTCGAAGGACAGGTCTGGATTGAGCACCAGCGTGACCCGGTTGTTGCCAGTGGATGCGCGGTAGGACCACGTCCCCGCCAAGTCGTTGGTCGCCACCGCACGCGAGGTCGGCGGCGGACCGAAGTAGCTGCCGCATCCGACCCACATCGAGAGAGCCAAGACCAATGGGAGCCATCGCATTTTCATCACAGGCCAATCTGCTTATCGTGCCGCGAGCAGTGCATGGCGGGATTAGACCAGAAGGCGCTTCACGGTGCTCGAAAATCGGTTAAGCCTGCGCTAAAGCCGGCATGTCGTTATCCTCATTATCATGCGTGAACACCTACCCAAGCTGGTCATCGCCACGCTGCTGGTCCTCATCGTGGTTGTCCCCCTGCTGATGCGCGGTGGGGAGGAGTCCGTGGCGGTGAGTTTTGATGGCCCGGCTGAGAAGCTCATCCTCTACACCCCGCACAACGAGCAGATCCGCTACGAGATCGCGGCGGGGTTCAATCGTTACCGCGCGGCCAACGGCCTTTCCCCGGTGGTCTTCGATTGGCGCACGTCCGGCGGCACCAGCGACCTCCGCAAGCAGGTGCTTAGCCAATACGAAGCGCTGGTGCGGGATGTCAGCACTGCGGCTGAGGCGCAGGTGGCGGTGGATCGGGGCATCGGTGCGGATGTGTTCTTTGGCGGGGGCGAGTTCGAGCACAACATGCTGATCGGTGGCATTGAAGTCGAGAAGCAGAAGGTCGCGGTGGTGCGTCCGGTCGCGCTGCCGCCGGGCCTGCTGGAGGAGGCGTTTCCAGAGCCGACGATCGGCGGGGAGAAGCTCTACCACCCGGACCTGCTGTGGATCGGCACCACGCTGTCGAGCTTCGGCATCGTGTACAACCGCGACCTATTGACGATGCGGCAGTTGCCCGAGCCATTGACCTGGGCGGTGTTGGCCGACCCGCGATACTTCGGTGATGTCGCGCTGGCGGACCCCGGTCATTCGGGCTCGATCGCGGTGACGTATGAAACGATCGTGAAGCGCGAGGGTTGGACGGAGGGCTGGGCGCTCTTGCGTCGCACGTTCGGCAACGCGCGTTACTTCTCATCGTCCGCCTCGAAGGTGCCTGTCGATGTCTCGACCGGCGAAGCCGCAGCGGGGATGTGCATCGACTTCTATGGGCGGTTCCAGGCGGGCGCTATCGCCAACGCGGATGGCTCCTCGCGCGTGGGTTATGCCGACCCGATCGGGATGACCGCGACGACAGCCGACCCGATCTCCATCCTCCGCGGTGCGCCGCACGGTGCGCTGGCGGATGAGTTCGTGGCGTGGTGCCTGTCGGTCGATGCCCAGCGGCTGTGGCAGTACCGCGCTGGCGTGGAGGGCGGGCCGGTGCGATATGAGTTGCGACGCCAGCCGATCCGCACGGACCTGTTTACCGATGAGCACCGCGCGCATTTCACCGACCCGGAGATCGACCCCTTCGGGCAGGCCGTGCCGATGCCCCCCGGCATCCCCAGTTACTACAGCTTCGTCGCGCCCATCGCCCACGCGATCGCGATCGACAGCCACGACCTGCTCAAGGCCGCATGGTCCGCGATCATCGAGGCTGGGCCCGATCACCCGCAGTACGGCCAGATGCTGGCTTTGTTTGACGCGATGCCTGAAGAATTGGTGATACCCTGGCCGGACGAGCAGATCGCGGCTAACTGGCACAGCATCCTCAGCGACCCGACTCACGCCCGTCACGCGGAGGTGGCCAGCACCCTCGCGGCATTCCGCGCGACGCTGCGCAAGCGGTGGACCACGAAGGACGATGAGCTTGCGGATCGGCTGGCGTGGACGGCGTTTTTTGCGGATAACTACCGCCAGATCGTGAGATTGGCCTCACGATAGGTGGAGATTTAGCTTGGGTCATTCGCGTAACCCACCGGTCCTATGCCACAATAGCGGGTTATGTGTTCGAACCTACGCTTATTCGGCTGCTATCTGTGCGCCTTGTGCATGCTGCTCGGTGGACTGATGGCGTCGCAGGTTGTCGCGCAGGAGCAGCAGACGGTTATCGCGTTGTTGTCCGATGGCCGCGTGATCGAGGGGGACCAGATCGTTGACTGGAACGATGAGAAGAAGTCGCCGCGGATCAACGGCCAAGTCCTGACCGATGCGAACAACCCCGCGCGCCTGATCTATCGGCGTGGTGTGGAGGTGTCGCGGCCGGTGTCTTATGTGCGGTTTGCCAATGGCGATGTGTTGGCGGGCCGGGTGGTGGGTTATGTGCCCGGGTTGGATAGTGGCGAGGATGACGCCCGGTTGGTTGTTGAGGTGGCCGAGCCCGTCGGCACCGCGCGTGAAGCACGGGGGCAGCTTGAGGTTTGGTCGGCTCAGGTGCGCGAGGTGGTCTGGGATGCGCAGGGATCGCGTGGCGATTTACAGCCGGGGATGGTTCGGCTGGCGGATGGCCGCGAACTTATGACTGAGGCGATCCGTTGGCGTGCCGATGGGTTGCGTGTGCTGGGCGATTCGCGCGTGACCAGTCTGACATTCGGGGAATTGGCCGGGTTCAGCCTGCCCGCGGAGCAGGGGGCTTCGGGACCCTTCGTGGACTGGCTGGTGCATGCGCGTCCCGAGCGATTGATTCAGAGCGTGCTGCTTTCCAATGGGTCAGTGCTCACTTCGGGGGTGGACCAAACGCGGCTTGACAGCCAGGGCAAGCGGACCGAGCGGGAGACCGTTCACCTGGTCCAGCCGATCTGGTCAACGCGTCGCATCCGCTTGCCGATGCACGAGATCGCGGTGTGGTCGATCCGCCGCGCCGATGAGCAGCCGATGAGTCAGCTCCCGCACGAGGTGCTGACCCAGCGTAGCGCGACCGGCTACGCCCCGGCCCCGCAACTGGATCGGCCGGTGCGCGGCACGGTGCTGACCGCCAACGGATTGGCGTCTACTCAGGGCATTGGGCTGCACGCCACGACACAGCTTGCGTTGACGCTGCCCGCCTCGGCGCGGTCGATCTGGGGAGTGACGGGCATCGATGATGCGGTAGGCGGCGGCGGCTGCGCGATGCTGTCCTGGCACCTCACCGACCAGACCAGTCGGCTGGGTGACCCCCCGTGGAAGAGCGGCTACATGCTCGGGTCGGGCAAGCCCGAACGCTTTGGCCCCATCGACACCGGCGGCAAACGCTTTGCGGTGATCCACGTGAGCGACGGCCACAACGGTCGCCCGGCCGGTGCCGATCCGCTGACCATCCGCGATCAGGTCAACGTGCTTTCGCCGCTGCTCCGGCACGACACCGCCACGCCGCCCGATACGTTGGCTGGTGTCATGCCTGGGGGACACCGTTGGAAGGTGGCGGAGGGGGCTGATCGGATGCTCGTTGAGTACACGTATCGCGTCAAAGCCAGTTCCCTTATCCCGACTTTTTACACTGACAAAGGCGGCGTGACGCTTGAGACAAACATCCAAGCGGGGCCGGGGTCTGGGGCTTTGTACTTCTCGCTTGGGGTTTCCGGGAAGACCGGCGACCACGCCATCGAGGTCACCGCCAATGGGAAGCCCATGAAGCAGACCGATGGCCAGGAGCAACTCAGTCTCGCGGGCAGGAATACGGAGCATTTGGCGCAGGCGGTCTACGACCTTACCACGCTGGAGCCCGGCCCCGCGACGGTCCGCGTGAAGATCACCCAGCCGCGCGATCGACCGGCCTGGGATTCATCGGGCTTGCAGGTGCTTAGCGTGGCGGTCCGACCGATCATCGAGGGCAGGCCCACCGGCACGCCGATCACACCCAACGTGCCGCTGGTGGAACTGACTCCGACACAGATCAGCTACACCAAGGTTGAGAGCCTTGAGTATGGTGTGGATGAGAAAGGTGAGCCGCTACACGCGTGGGGCCGGGCCTGGCCCAAGGGTGTTCCTATATGGGGCAACAAGCCCAGGATCAGCTACGCGATTGACCCGTCACATCGGCGGTTCGTCGGGGTGTTCGGTTCTTCGGTGAGCCGGCCGCTTGGCCCTATGGTGGTGGAGGCAGACGGCAAGGTGATTGCTGAGATCCCGTCGCGCCATCAGCACCTGTTATATCAGGTGGAGGCGGATATCCCCCCCGGCAGCACGGTGCTGACGATCCGTTCGGATCAAGGCAACGCGCAAGGCATGGTGATCGATGGCGGCTTTATGTTGGATTAACCGCGTAACCCACCGCCCCATCACGGCAATATGAATCAACAAGTTGTGAGTGAATGCACTTTATGGCGAAACATCTGAGCAATAAGCGCAAAGCACGCAGTTGGATGGGTCGTGTGTGCTTTGCCTGGGCGGGTGTGGCACTGATCGCGCTGAGCGGGATGCTGTCGCGGTCCGCGCATGCGCAGGGGGCATGGGAGATGACACCCGAGAGCGAGCGGGCGTCGGAACTCGGTCTGGAGTGGCTGGCTGCAAACCAGGGCCGGTCAGGCAACTGGGGCTCCAACGATCTGGGGCTGGTCTCTCTGGGTGTGCTTGCGTTTTTGTCTGCGGGGCATATGCCCGACCGTGGGCCGTACGGCGAGAACATCAGCCTTGGGATCAAATACATCATCTCCAACGCCAAGCCGTCGGGCCTGCTCAACATCTCCGGCGAGAAGCGGGACATGTACAACCACGGGTTGGCGACCTTTGTCCTCACCCAGGCCTACGGCATGAGCCCGGACCCTGAGGTCGGCAAGGTGCTGGACCGCGCGCTGCAGTTGATCAGCGACGTCCAGTGTGATGATGGCGGCTGGGACTACATCGCCAAGCGTCAGAGCCGAGGCCACGACCTGTCCATCACGGTCATGCAGGCCAAGGCATTGCGTGGCGCGATGGATGTCGGCATGGAAGTCCCGCCACGCACCGTGGAACTGGCGATCTCATCGGTGCGAGGCAAGTACAAGGTCACCGGCGGGCAAGACGGCAAGGGCAACCTCTATGGCGACGACCCCCTGGCAGCGCGGCCCGGGGTGTTCACCTACGAAGGCAACCGTGTCACCACGGCGATGGCATCCGCAGGGGCGGTGTGCCTCCAGGAGTTTGGCCGCTACGAAGACTTCCGCATCTACCGCTCCATGGATTACGTCATGGAGCAGATCGAACAGGAGAAAGGGAAGTGGAAAAACCGCGACGGCAAGGTGCCGTTCGACGCGTACACGCTTTTCTATGTCGGTCAGTCGCTGTATCAGGTGGGCGGTGAGCGATGGCAGGTGGGTTACCCCCCGATCCGCGATGGCCTTGTCAATAAGCAGCGGCTCGATGGCGGAGAGCGCATGCGCGGGTCGTGGGAGGCGGCGAAGCACGTCGGCGATACGCCGGGGCGACTCTTTGGCACGGCGACGGCGGTGTTCGTGCTGAATATCCCCAATCGCTATCTGCCGATCCTCCAGCAAGGTGAGCTGGAAGGACGCGGGCCCGGCAGCGATAAGGACGCGGCGCAATGAGCTTCATCGGTGAGGCATTCCTGGTCGCGATGACCCTGGCGGGCGTCCCGGCGCTGCTGCACCTGCTGCACCGCAAGCGGTTCAAAACCGTGCGGTGGGCGGCGATGGATTTCCTCCTCGACGCGGTGCAACGCCAGCGCCGATGGCTGGAGTTCCGCGACCTGCTGCTGATGCTGCTGCGCACCGCGGTGGTCGTGATGTTCATCCTGGCGATGGCGCAGCCGTTCTGGGTCTCCGGGGCCGGCTCGCCCGAGCCGACCGGCCCGGTCCACGTCGTGCTGGTCATCGACAACAGCCTGTCCATGGCGTATCGCCCGTTCGATGCGACGCTGCTCGACATGGCAAAGGACAAGGCCCGCGAACTCATCGAACGCCTGCCCGACGGCTCGGCCATCTCGATCGTGCCCGCCTGTGCCGTCGGCGATTTCCACCTGCGGGACACCTACCTCTCACGCGACGACGCGCTCGACGCCCTCAACGACATCACGGTGGTGGATCGCAGCGCGTGGGCCGGCACTTCCGCTGAGGATGTGAAACGCGCGTTGCAGACAATGGACAGCATCCCGACCAAGCGGGTCATCTTGCTCGGCGACCAGCAGCAGTCGGCCTGGGCCGGCGGGGTGACCAAGGCCTTCCACGGGATTGAAGAGGTCCAGATCGCACCGATCGGTGAGCAGCCCGAATCCAACACGTGGATCGAATCGTTCCGCATGCGCGACGGGTTTGCCAGCCGCGATGCGCCAGCCAGCTTGAGCGCCATCATCCGCCACAAGGGCCCGCCGCGCCCCGGTGTGCGCGTGCAACTGCGGGTTGACGGGGTTGTCGTCGAGGAGCGGTACGTAGACCTTGAGGACGGGATTTTTGCCGAACTGGTGTTTGAGCACTCCTTCGAAGCGATGGGCACGCCGGACCGCCCGGTCTTTGTGCCGGTGTCGCTGGACCTCGCGGAGGACCGTTTGCCCGAGGACGACCACCGCTGGATGATCGTCCCCGTCGTTGCCGCGGCACCGGTCGTGTGCATCGACACGCTGGGCGGCGCAGAGGACCCGCGGCTGAATCAGTACGGCGAAACGTATCCTGTGCGGCGGCTGCTCCAACCCGCAACCCGTCAGGAAGCCGACGAGTTTGGTCAGGCGATCGAGATCCGCCACGTCACGCCGTCGCAGGTCACGCGGGACACACTCGCGGACGCCCGCCTGGTGCTGATCGCGGGAACAGCGGCACCTTCTGCGGAGTTCGTGCAGTTGCTGCGAAGTTATGCCGAGCAGGGCGGCAGCGTGGTCATCACTGCAGGCGGGTGGTTTGAGCCTGAGCGGTGGAGCAAGGCGGCCTGGCTTGAGGGTGAGGGCATCCTGCCGTTGCCGTTGATGCCCGACGCCATCGGCAAAATCCCCGCGCCGGGGGACGATACGTTTGAGACCTTCCGCTTCGACCCCAGCACGGTCACCGACCCGCTGCTGGACTTGGGCCTGCCCGAGGCCGCGGCGCGTGACCTGCTCATGGGGCCGTACTTCTTCAAGGTCATCGGCACCGATGAGTCTGTCTTGCCGCAGTTCACAAAGACCACCGAAGCCAAGCTCCAAAGCCGACGCGCGTGGATCACGCAGAACAACGCGGACGAGGCCCGCTGGGCTGAACTTGAACGCGCCGGCCAACTCGACCCAACCGAGCGCGCCGCGCGCGACGCCGCCCGCGAGGAGCGCCGGGAGCTAACCGGCCGCTGGCTCAAGTGGGTGAACCCGCTGGCGATCGACCCGGACCTCATCCCTATCGATGAGTTGGCCAAGCGTTACCGCCCGCAGGTGATGCTGCGGTACGACAACGGGGTTCCGTTTGCGGTGCGTCGGGGCGCGGGTCGCGGGCAGATCGTGTTCCTGAGCACGGGGTTGCTGCCCCGCTGGAACAGTCTGGCATCCGATCACGCGGTAATCCTGATCGATCAGATGATCCGTGGCCTGGTGACGCAGACGATCCCCAGCCGGAACCTTGGCCCGACCAATCAGATCGTCATCCCGCTCGAAGCCGCGATGGAGGGCCAGTCCTTTGTGCTGTACCCGCCCGTGACGCCCGGCATAGACCCCCAGCCGCGCGCGGTCGTGCCCGAGGCGATCGGCCCGGACCGCCAAGGATTGATGATCCGCGAGGTGCATCAACGCGGCGTCTATCGACTCTACAAGGACGCGCCCGGCGAACGACCCGACACCAACCCCGATGCCATCCCCCACCTCATGCTCGCCATCAATGGCCCAAGCGATGAGGGCGACCTGAGCCGCGCCGATTCCGACGCCATCATCGAATCGCTTGGCACAACGCTCGCCACCGTCACCCCGCCGGGCACGCCGCTGAGCTTGTCCGGTAAAACGTACCTCGGCCGGTCGCTCTGGCGGTGGTTGCTTCTGCTGACTTTGCTCCTGCTGATTGCTGAGATGGTGGTGCTGGCGATGCCACACCGTCACCGCGAAGAGGCGGTCTCGCTGCACGCGGCCGGGGCGTTCAAGGGGGTGCCGGCATGATGCGCTTCCTTGGGCGGCTTGTGGGTATTGACGACCTGGAGCGCATCGACGAGATGAGCCTGGGCTTCGCGGCTTCGTGGGCCACGTCGTCCCCGATTATCTTCGTGCTGCTGGCCGCGGGATTGACCGCGCTTTCCATCGTGTTCTACCGCCGGTTCCAGCCGTCGTTGCCCGGCCGATGGACCGGGATGGTGTTGACTGCCATGCGTGCGGCCCTGCTGGTGCTCCTGCTCCTGCTGCTGGCGGAACCGATCGTCGCCCTGGCCACCTCCGAGCGTTACCGGCCGCTGCTGGTCTTCCTGTTCGACGCCTCGGAGTCCATGGCGATCGTGGACCGCACAGCCGCGGAAGATGCGGAAGGCTTGGCCGACTTGATTAAGCCCGGCGATCTGAATGGAGACGCGGAGGCCGACGCCCCGAGCCGGATGGCCATGCTCCGCGCGGTGATCGATGCGGACAACACGGGCGTGTTCGATCAGCTCAACGATCGGTACCGCCTCCGCGCGTATGTGATGGATCGCACGGATCAGGTGCGGGAGATCGACCCGCGCCAGGGCGCAGAAGGCAAGCTCCGCCCAGATGAACTTGCTGGCATGCTCGAGACCGAGGGCCAGGTCAGCGCCTACGGCGCAGCGTTCGAGGACCTCTACCGCCGACACCAGGCGCACAGGCTGGCGGGCGTGGTGGTGCTGGGCGATTTCGTGCAGAACGCGGGCCCACCCGCGCTACCCGCGGCGCTGCGGCTGGATCGGCCGTTCTACACCGTCGGCCTCGGGCCGTCGCGCGTCACCGATGTCTCGATCGACATGACAACCCGCAACCCGCTGCGCAAGGACGAGCGCAATGATGTGACCATCCACCTGCGTCAGAGCGGGCTGGACGGGCAGACCACTCGCGTGCAGCTTTACGCTCGGCCCTACGGGTCAAGCGAGGCCGAGGGCGACGCCCGGCTTGAGCCGATAGGCGAGCCGCGCGTGGTCGTCCTCGAAGGCGAGAGCCAATCATTCACGTTGCCCTTCCACCCCGAGCAGACCGGGCGCTACGCCCTGGAAGCACGCGTGGAGCCGGTGGATGACGAAACGCTCGCCGACAACAACACCGTGTCACGCGAGGTGTTCGTCACAGACAAGTCGCTCCAACTATTGTTCATCGAGTACCAGCCGACGTGGGAGTGGCGGTTCATCAAGGAAGTCTTCCACCGCGACGTGCTGGTGGGCGAAGAGGGGTTCCGCACGTTCCTGCGGTCGGCATCGCTGAAGGTGCGGCGGGAGAACCCGCTTTTCCTTGAGTCGTTGATCCGGCCACGCAGCGAGTTTTTCGCGTACGACATCATCATCATCTCGGATGTGCCCGCGGAAATGCTCTCGGCCGACCTGCAGAAGCTGCTGACGGAGTACGTCACGGATTTTGGCGGTGGGTTGGTGTTCCTCGCGGGGCCGAACTTCGGGCCACAGGCCCTGGCCGATACCGAGCTCGCGGCACTGCTGCCGGTGGTCCCCGCTCGGGGCGCAGCGAGGGTGGACCGCCCGTTCCGCTTGCAACGCACACCCGCCGCGGCGGAGTACGAGTTCATGCGTCTGGGCCAGACCGACGCGGAGACTGATCTGGCGTGGCAGAACATGGGCGAACTGCCGTGGTACCAGCCGGTGGTTCGTCCGCACCCGTTCGCCACCGTCCTCGCATCGCACCCCACCGATCGTTCCATTGATGGCGAACAGCCCCAGCCACTGATCGCGGCGCGGAGGGTCGGCAGGGGTGAAGTCGTGTACTTTGGCTTTAACGAGACGTGGCGGCTGCGTCGGCTTTATGGCGATGAGTACTATCGGCAACTCTGGGGCGGGCTTATCCAGCGGCTGGGCACCGCGCGGGCCATGGGACAGGGCAAGCGCTTTGTCGTGCGCACCGATCGCCCCACGTACCGCAGCGGCGACAAAGTCATGATCACCGCCGAGGCCTACAACGAGAACTTCGGCGACTTGGATGTCGAACGGCTCACCGGCCGGCTCGTGGTCACGCCCACCGATTCCGAGGGCGAGCAGGTGGTCAGCGAGATTGTGCTCCCGCTGGCGCGCGACAGGGTCATCTTCGAGACCGACCTGCCCGTGTTCGCGGCGGGGCGGTACCGCCTGCTCATCACCGACCCGGTGACACGCAATGAAGTGGAAGCCAGCTTCAGCGTCACGAGCCTGAGCATCGAACGCCGCAGCACGACCCGTGACGCGGACCTCCAGATTCACTTGGCCACGCAGACCGGCGGCCACGCGCTTGAGCTCTCCGACTTCGCACGCCTGCCCGAGCTGATCCAGGCCGAGCCGATCCGTGTCACCACGACGCGGCAGGTCCCGCTGGGTCATACCTGGCTCATGCTGCTGCTAGTGCTTTCGCTGATGTTCGGCGAATGGCTGATCCGAAAACTCTCAAACATGAGGTAACGCCCCGAGTGACCGTCGCCCTCGCATCCATCCATGAATCGATTGACCGGCTCCGCCGCCTCAGGTCGCTGGTGCGCATCGGGTCCGCGGTCTGCATGGTGCTAGGGGCGCTGCTCGCGGGCCTGATGCTGATCTTCCTGACGGACCTGGTGACGCACGCCGGCCGGGTCGAGCGTGCCTTGATGCTGGTCCTGCTGCTGGGTGGGGTTGGCTGGGTGGCTTACCGTTTCCTGCTGCCAGCCGTCCGCACACGCGAGGACAGCAGCACGCTGGCGCTACTCATCGAACGGCGGCAGGGCATCGACACCGATCTTGTCGCGGCGGTCCAATTCGCAGACCCCAACCGCCCGCAGTTCGGCTCCGTTGCCTTGCGTGAGGCGGTGGTGGCGTATGTGGATGAGGTGCTGCCGGGCCTCGATCTGCTTGAGGGTTTCGATGCCCGCCCGCTTCGCCCTTATGCAGCAGGGGCCACCGCGCTGGTGCTGCTCTGGCTGATCGTCATCCTAGCGGTCCCGGCGCACGCGTCGGCTTTCGGTTCTCGGTTGCTGCTCTCGAATCAGCTCTACCCCACACGCACGCGCATCGCCGAGGTCATCGCCCCGGCCGCGGTGTTGCGTGCGGGGTCTGAGGTTCGCTTTATTATCCGTCTGGAAGGCACACTGCCGGAGCAGGCTATCGCCGAGGTCCGCGCTTCGGCCGGGGGCAAGTCCACGATCGTCCACCTCAAGCCCGATGCGGGAGACCCGGCACGCTACGCCGGGTCGCTGCGCATCGCGCACGACACGCTGGTGTACCGCATCCGCGCCGGCGATGCTTACACCCTCCCGGTCAGGGTGCTCGTGGTGCCGGAGCCGAAGTTGATCCTTGAAGCGACGATCACCCCGCCGAGCTATGCCGGCGATGTCGCAGCCGAGCAAATCACCCGATCAATCCGGGTCACGGCCCTGGAGGGTTCATCCATCGACCTGCTGTTGCAGACCGATCAGCCGCTCAAGCAGGTGGCGGTTGAGATTGATGGGCAAGAGCTATTGATGACCCCGGGCCCCGAGGGCTATCGCCTGACATCGCCCGGCCCGCCGCTGAGCCCGCTGAGTTCCAACCTGACGCTGCGGACACGCGCGATCGATGAGTTTGGTATCGCCCTTGAGCAGACGCCGACGATGACCATCGCCATGCAGCCGGACCGCAAGCCGCGTATCGAAGCCACCGCCATCACGCGTCATGTGCTGCCGACCGGCCGGCCGACGCTCTCGATCGAAGCGTCGGACGATCTGGGCCTTGGGCGTATCGTGCTGCACCGTGTCGTCGTGCCCGCAGGCGGCGAGACGATCCAGTTCAGCACCGATCTGACCGACCTGCTCGGCAGCCAGCGCACCTTTACCGACCGCGTCACGCTGTCGATGGCGGACATGGCGCTGAGCCCCGGCGACCGGCTGGAGCTCACGGTCGAGGCGTTTGACCACCGCGGGGCGTTGCCCGGCGAGTCTGCTGTCTCTGCGCCTATCGTCATTGAAGTCATTGACCGTCAAACCCTCTTGCAGAACCTGCTCGATAGCGACCGTGCGCTAGACCAGAAGCTCGACAGTGTGATCGATACTCAGCTCGACATCGGAGGTAAATCACCATGATGAATCAAACCCGTCTGTGTCGCTTTGCGTTGTGCGCCATCCTGCTGGTGCCGATGGTCGCCCCCGCGTTTGCTCAGGAAGCGGACCCGGACCTCGCCCGACGCCAATCGCTCCAGCTCCGCGCCCGGGAGATGACGCGGGAGATGGTGACGTCGGTGATCGAGCAGGAGCTGGTTCGGCTCAAGGAGAACGGGCTCGCGGACGAGCCGATCTACCGCGAGCTTGACGCGATGCGTGGCCGGGTCGAGGACATCGCCGACCAGCAGATGCCGCGCGTGGTGGACCTCCTGAGCCTCGCCGCCTCCGCCCCCGCAGATCAGCGGCAAGGGCACATCAAAGAAGCCCAGCAGGTGATCCACCAGACGCTGGTCAGTCTGTTGGCCGAGCAGGAGCGCGTGCGTCTGCGGCTGCGGCAGATGCAGTTGGACGACATGCTCGGAAACATCCTGCGCAACCAGCAGCGCACCCGCGAGCAGACCCTGCTCCTGACCGCAACCGATGAGCAGGCGCTCCTGCTGGTCATCGGCGGGCAGCGGGATGTCTCGGCCCTGTTCGCGCAGCTCACACGCCTGATCGACGCTTCCTTGGAGTGGCGGGGCGATGAGGCAGATGCCGCACGCAAGCTCGCCGCGCACCTCTCGGGTCAGAAGGTCACACGGGAACTGGCGTCGGCTGGCGACGCTTTGGTGGATGCGCGATTCTCTGAAGCCGCCCAGCACCAGCAGCGCGTGATCGATGCGCTGACGATTGCGTTGTCCACAGCCACGGATCAGGCTAACGACAGCGCGCTGGCGAAATCCATCGCGGAGCAGATCGACCTGGCCGCGAGCGACCAGCAGCGTGTCCGTGACGAGATGCTTAATGACGGCGGGTCGGCCGCGGCCGATGACGCTTACATCGCCGAGCAGTCGCGCATCGCTGAAGCGATCAAGAAGATTACCGAGAATCAGTCCATCAACCCCGAGGTTGCCAAGCGTCTGGATGACGCCGCGGACAAGGCAGCGGAGGCCCGCCGGGATATCTTTGAGGGCGACCGTGCGGCTGCGGCCGAGAAGCAGTCGCAGGTGCTGGCTGCGCTGAAGGATGCGGGTGAGCAACTCTCCGGGGCCACGCCTGTTGCCGGGCAATTGACCAGCGCACAGGAAGCGACCAAGAAGGCAGACGCGTTGACTGAAGCCCGCGAGAAGCTGGAAAAGGCTGTGCCCCAGCAGAAGCAGGCGGCTGAGAAGGTGGAGTCGGCTCCCAAGGCTGCCCAGCCCCACCAGGCAAAGGCGGCTGAGGCGGTGAAGGAAGCCGCCCGAACCGCGGAGTTGCCCGCCCGTGTGCTCGATGCGGTGAAGAAGGCGGAGGCAGAGTCTCGGCGTGCGGCGGAGGACCTCAACCGCGGGCGTCCCGAAGCAGCCGAGCGCGTGGAGGCAGCAGACGATGCGTTGCGTCAGGCGATGGCGGAGGTTGCTGCCGCGGAGCGTGATGCCCGGCAGGAAGCAGCGGCGCTAGCGATCGGCGAGATGAATCGCGCGGCCGAGGCTCTGGACCGCGCCGCCGCCGCCACCCGCAACGCCGCCGAAGCCCCCAAGCCCACCGATGCCGCGCAGCAGGCGGAGGTGAAGAAGCAGGACGCCGCGACGTTGTCCAAGGCCGCTGAGATTGCAGAGAAGGTGGAGCAGGGCGTCGAGCCGATTGCCCCGAAAGCCAACGAGAAACTGGAAGCCGCGAAGGCTGCGCTGGCGGAGGCATCGCAGTCGCATGAGCAGAGTCAGTCAGAGGATGAGGCGGTCGCGGGGAAGGCTGAGGAGCAGTGGCGTGAGCAGGCCACGGCCGCGGCGGATCAGATGGCCAATGCTGCGGATGCGATCCGTGAGGCGATGGCCGAGCAGGCCGCAGCGATGGCGGACGATCTGGCGGAGGCGGCCACGCGCTTGGAGCAGTTGCAGAACGCGATGGCCGAGGCTGGTCGCGGTGAGCAGCCGCCCAGCGGCGAGCAACTCGCTCAACTTGCGGATCAGGCTGCTGCGTCCTCCCCC
>JBGTLW010000248.1:0-4628 GCA_041743835.1 Phycisphaeraceae bacterium
TCGGTCTTGTCGGCAAACGACTTGAACCCGGTCAATGTGAGCTTGGCTAGACGCATGCCGTGACGACCTCCGTGTCGCTTCCTCGCCTCGTGGTTGAATGCCCCGTTCGCGGGGTGCCCGGCTCCGCCGGGCTACGCTGGACCTTATCGGTCAATTATCTGAACATGGTACACAGTTCCTGAATAAGCGGCGAGAAGACCACGCCACAAGCCCCTGCTCCACAGCGACTCCCACACACGCCAGCTTCAGCGGGATGCGGCCTTGGGCTGCACGGGGAACGCCGACTCGATCATCGCGTCCATCGCCTGGTCTTCGCTGGCGCCTTCATCTGACCCAGTGGAGGCCGCTTCCGGGGATTCGATGGCTCCCGGGGCATCGGGTGCGGTGGGGATGAGCGGGGCGAGCGGCGTGGCGCTGGTCTCTGGCCGGGTGCCCGGCGCGGACAGGCGGTCGCGGCTGTCGATCAGTGCCGCCATCGGGCTGGTATCGACACGGATGGGCGCAGCGATGTGGCCTGCCTGACAGAGGTGGTACAGCACATCGACCACCTGGCTATAGGTGAAGTCCAGGCCATCGACGGGGTTCTCGATGGTGTTCTGAGCCGCGAGCAGGTACGCGAACGTCGCCACGGTGGGCATGATCTTGTAGGTCTTGCCGTTGGTCTGGTTGGGTGCCTGGTAGTACACGGTAATCGGGCGGTCGGCGTCGGCTTCGCGGACGTCGAGCAGCCTGATCCGCGTGGTGGGCCTCAGCGTGACTTCGTCGATGTCGCGCTCGATCAGCTGGGCGACGATCATCGCCTGGGCTTCCTCGGCCGTGGCATGGGCCACCTTTGCGTTGAAGCGGTCGTGGAGGTCTTTGGACTCGATGATGAGCGACGCGGTATCGCCCACCGTGTCGGTGATGGTGGTCTGCCAGCGCGGCGAGCCGATCTCCACCGTTTCGCTCCGGCCGACGATGGGCACGAACAGCGTCCCGCCGGCTTGCAGCCCGAAGAGGCCCTGCGCCAGCGTCTCGGGCTTGCGGAGCATCAGCCGGTTGCTCCACAGCCGTGCCACCGCGCCTTCCTCGAAGCCCAGTTGTTCGTCGAAGATGACGATGCGCGGCGTGCCGAGGTAGGTGATGTAAACCAGCGGGCGATTGGACGGCACTCGGTCGATCAGGAACTTGAGCCCGGCCTCGTTGCGGATGGGCATGCGTTCGACGATCGGGTCGCCGATGCTCGCGAGGGACTCGTAGGCTCTGAGCCGTACCGCAATCGATTCATCATCCAGCAACTGGCGCAGCGCCCGCGCCCCGCGGACGCTCCTGGGCAGGTACACCAGCGACTGGGCCGCCGAAGCGCGGACCGCCTCATCGGGGTGGCCCGCCAGCTCCAGCAGGTCCTGGCTGGCGCGTTCATCTTGCAGATAGGCCCCGGCCTCCAGGGCCGTGAGGCGGATTTCCATCCGCGGGTTCTTGTAGTGCTCGCGCAGCACCGGGATCGCTGTCCGACCCAGCGCCTTCCACGCCAGCCCCACGGAGCCGGCCTGCGTCGGGTCGCGCTCCAGCGTCTCGTACAGCCGCCTCGCCTGCGTTTCCTCGAAGCCCGGAGCGTTGTTGATGTAGAAGTGCGCGATCAGGTCCAGCAGGTCCGACGGCGACTGGGTGTAACGCTTGGGCACCTCGATGCGGATCATGAGGTTGCTCACCGCGTTGGCGGTCTTGTGCGCACGGTCGTCCGCGGCCATGGGGAACCGCTCGTTGATGCGGTCCTCGATCGCGCGCGCACGCTGCCAGCTCGGCTGGTTGAGCACGATCTCGATCATCCGGTCTTCGGTCACCGTGCCGCCACCCACCACGATCGCCTGCCGGCGGAAGCCTTGGAGTTCCTCGGCCTGCACGCCCGAGCCGAAGGGGTTGAGGTAGATCGGGCCGTGGCCCTGCGCGACGGGCTTGGTGTACTGGTTCTCCACGTTGGTTCCCCCCATCGAGAGGTCCACGGTGTAGAGCGTCCCGCCCGCCAGCGAGGTGGTCTGCGTGCCAGCGACCGCGGTGACCAGCAGGTCAAACGGTGTGCCCTTGGTTGCGCCAGGCGGGATCAGGCCCTCGACGGTGACCACGGCCGTCGTCATGCTGTCCAGGAGCTGCGCGGGTGTGAGCGGGAGGATGTCGCGGGTGCTGACCTGCCCGACGCCTTGCTTTCGCATCTCGTTGAGCAGGCGCTGCCGCAGGAAGATCGGCGCGCCGCGGTGGCCGGTGTTGTCCAGCCCGACGACGATGCCATAGCCCGAGACGGGCATGGGCTGGTTGTTCCGCAGGGTGGCGAGCGAGCCCACGGTGCCGCGCAGGTAGGTAGGCCCGGTGTAGCTTGGCCCAGCCGAGGCGGGGGGCGGCGTGTCGAGTTGCTTGTTGCCGCAGCCCGCGGGCATCAGCAGCAGACCCGACAACAGCATCAGCGCACCGATGCGCAGCGTGGCGCGGTTCATCACGGGACCATTGGGCATAAGCAGGGAACCTTGTCTAGTGGTGCGTGTCGTCCCGGGCGGGCTAGCCATTGTCCCCGTTAGGACGCGAAACGTCAAGGATTTATGTATTTTCGACTGGGCGACGGTTATCACCTGAAATCTCGGAATAACCGCCAAGGCACGGAGCACGCCAAGAAAGACCTCTGGATTGGATCGGGTGCCACACCTCAGCCGCAGGCTGATGTGTGCCGTATCGAAGCACACGTCGGCTACGCCGAAGTGTGGCACCCGGCGGGTAAGCAGCAAAATACAACAAACGCTTTGGGAACATACACTCACTGCGGACGAGTGTAGCCGGGGCGGAGGCGGTGGCCGGGGGCGGGAGCGGTACACTACCGCACATGCTTGGTGATATCGAGAAGGTATTGATCGACCGCGGGGCCATCGGCCGGCGTCTGGATGAACTGGCACGGGACATCACCGCAGACCTCGAAGCGATCGCCACCAGCGACCCGCTCGAGATTACCCTCGTCCCCGTGCTCACCGGCAGCATCATCTTCGTCGCGGACCTCATCCGGCGGCTGCCGCTGCGCATGCAGATCCACCTCATCTCCGTCAGCTCCTACCCCGGAACCGCCACCACCAGCCAACCCGCCAAGGTCGAGCAAGCCCTCACACGCATCCCCGATTCCCTGGCTGGGCGAAACGTCCTGCTCATCGACGACATCCTGGACTCCGGCCAAACGCTCACGCTCGTCCGACAGGAGCTGGCCAAACGAAACCCCGACACCATCCACACCTGCGTCCTGCTCCGCAAGCAACGGCCAGAAGCGATGAACACCCCCGTGGACTACGTCGCCTTCGACATCCCCGACGACTTCATCGTGGGCTACGGCCTCGACTACGACGGCTACTACCGCAACCTGCCCGATATCGTCACGCTACACAAACGGGTGTACACCTAAGCGACACCCGCCGTGAAGCTGCATGGCCATAGTCGTTGCGAGGTCATCTATCCAAGCAAGCGCTGGGCGATCGCGTCGTGGCCCATCCGCTGCGCCCACGCCAACGGCTGGGACCAAGCCGGTGTGTCGGGCTCAGCCACCGCCGCGCCCCGCTCGATCAGCAGGCCCACCAGCTCGGCCCGGCCGTAACGACACGCCCAGCCCAACGCGCTGCTGCACAGCAGCTCATCACGCAAGGAGGGATCAGCCCCGGCGTCCAGCAGCAGCGTGGCGAAACGGTTGCGTGCGTCTGCGGTCATCGCCGGCCCACCCCAGTTGCCCTCGCGGGCCGCGACCCAGTGCAACACCGTCAGGCCGAAGCGCCCTCGGGCGTTGGGATCGATCCCCGCGTCGAGCATCATCCGCAGGATGGCAAACCGATCGTCGGGGTGGTAGTCGGCGGGGCGGGTGTGATCGTTCGGGTCGCCCATGCGCATCGGCTGGCAGAGCAGGTCGTGCCACGAACCCATCGCGCCTTCGTCGGGCGGCAGCCGGTCGCGCACCGCCATCAGCCGGGGCAGCGCGAGAGCCATGATCGGCCTGCTGAGGCTACAGCCCGCCGCCCACACCATCTCGCGATAGAGCACCGGGTCGTCCGATGACTCAAGTATTTGCCGGGCCCTTGCCAGGTCGTGCGCGCCGCACACCGTGTAAGGCGACGGCTTGGCCCCGCGCGCGTAGAGCAGGTCCACCATCGCCTGATCGCCACGCTCATACGCCCGGTCCAGCGGCCAACCCGAGGCGTACACGTTGGCGTTGGGATCAGCGCCGCGGTCCAGCAGCAGCTCGGCGATCTCGTGACGGCCAAACGCTGCGGCATTCCACAGCGGGCTGCCCCACGACCACGCCTCCTCATCATCAGACTGCCGGCTCAGCGGGATCGGCTCATCGGGGTTTAGCCCGAGGTCCAGCAGCGTGCGCACCGCTTCGATCTGCCCGAAGATCACCGCGCGGGTCAGCACCGACCCCCGGTTGCCGAACACATCGCCGCCGAGCGTCAGTTGAGCGCGGGCGGTGTCTGCCACTTCGCGCAGCCGTTCGGCATCGCCCAGCGCCGCGGCCGCAAACGGCGTCGTCTCGCTGCCACGCCGCTGCAAGCGGCGCATGATGCGCGTCGCCGGCTCAACGTTGGCCTTCCCCCAACAATGCACCGAAAGCACCGCGCGGTCGATCGGCA
>JBGTLW010000249.1:0-11362 GCA_041743835.1 Phycisphaeraceae bacterium
GCTCCGCAGTGCCGCGGCCGAGGCTCGCAAGACGGATACGCCCTTCGCCAAGTCCACCGCGGACTTCTGGTTGCTTGTCGCTGACCTGACGGACTTAAACCGCATCGGCGGGCCCATCAACACCCGCCAACCACAGGCCACAGCAAATCTCGAAGGTTACCTGCGTGAGCACCAGGCCCAGGACACGCCCGAGGCCATCGACGTGCAGGCGCGTGTCGCGTTGCTCCGGCTGTACGACCAGGCGGGCGAGAACCAGCGGGCCTGCGATTTGCTCATCGGCCTGCGTGACCGGCTGAAGGCTGACGACCCGCGCTTGCTCGCGCTGGCGGATGTGGCTGCGACCTGTGAGCTGCTGGGTAAGGCTGCGGACCTCAAGCTGCGGACGCTGGCCGAAGAACCCTGGGCCACCGCAGACCACGCGGGCAAGCCTGTGCTGATCCACGTGTACGCCGACTGGGCAGAGCCAAGCACCGCCATCGCGGATGCGATTGCTTCGCGTTATGCCCGGCTAAAAGCGCGGGGCGTCGCGGTGCTGTCGATCAGTGCCGGGCCAACCACGCGGGGTGTGGAGGATCAGGCGTGGCCTCTCGCGGTGGCGGAGCTGACCAAGGCCGGCCCGCTGGCGACGCTGGGCGTGCGTGGTGTGCCGTGGCTTGTCGTGCTGGATGAGCGCGGGCACATTGCGCGTGTGGGCCGCACGTCGCAGGTGATCGATCGGCTGCTCGAAGGTCTCGAAGCGCCGTTAGAGGAAGACGAACTCAAACAAGACGCAAACGGTGCGGATTCCCCTTGATTTGCAAGCGATTTCGTACATTTCTCATGCGGTATGACTTTTTGATTTTTTTTGTTCCCCACGCCTGATTTGCCCTTGCAATCGGTGGCGATCCGTGCAGGATGGAAAGTGTTCGCTGCGTTTCTCTGGGCCTTGTGCCATGGCGACGCCTACACTTTGAGCTTGCCGTCCACCCTTTTTTGCAGGAGCATCCCTTGACCCCCTTCGCCCCCTCAGTGGAACCCGCTACCACCATCGAACACGCCAAGCTCCGGGCCTGGGTCGAGGAGACGGCTGTGCTCACGCAGCCCGATGACGTCGTCTGGTGTGACGGCTCAACCGAAGAGTACCAGCGGATGCTCGACCTGATGGTCGAGGCAGGCACCGCGCAATGGCTGTCGCCGGAGAAGAAGCCTAACAGCGTGCTGGTCCGCTCGGACCCCGCGGATGTCGCGCGGGTGGAGGACCGCACGTTCATCTGCTCGCGCGACCGCGATGACGCCGGGCCGACCAACAACTGGCGTGACCCTGTGATCATGAAGGAGCAACTGCGGCCGCTGTTCCGTGGGTGCATGAAGGGGCGGACGATGTATGTCATCCCCTTCTCCATGGGGCCGATCGGTTCCCCGATCGCGCACGTCGGCGTCGAGCTGACGGACTCGCCCTACGTCGTGGCCAACATGCACATCATGACCCGCGTCGGGCGGCGGGTGCTCGAAACGCTGGGCGCAGAAGGCGAGTTCGTGCCGTGCATCCACAGCGTCGGCGCACCCCTTAGCGACGGCCAGCGGGATGTGCCCTGGCCCTGCAACGCCAACAACAAATACATCTGCCACTTCCCCGAGACCAAGGAAGTCTGGTCCTTCGGCAGCGGCTACGGCGGCAACGCGCTGCTGGGAAAAAAATGCTTCGCGCTCCGCATCGCATCGGTCATGGCCCGCGAGCAGGGGTGGATGGCTGAGCACATGCTCATCCTCAAGCTCACACCGCCTAAGGGCGAGGGCACACCCAAGTACATCGCTGCGGCGTTCCCCAGCGCCTGCGGTAAAACCAACCTGGCGATGATGACCCCCACCCTGCCGGGCTGGAAGGTGCAGTGCGTCGGCGACGACATCGCCTGGATGAAGTTCCACGACGCACCCGGAGAAGCTGGCCACCTCTACGCCATCAACCCCGAGGCCGGGTTCTTCGGCGTAGCGCCGGGTACCAACTACAAGACCAACCCCAACGCGATGGAGTCGCTTAAGCGCAACGCCATCTTCACCAACGTGGGCAAGACGCCCGACGGCGACGTGTGGTGGGAGGACATCGACCGCCCCGCGCCGGACCTGCTGATCGATTGGCACGGCAAGGAGTGGGTTCACTACGACGCCGAGCACAAGGCTGCGCACCCCAACGCCCGGTTCACCGCGCCCGCCAGCCAGTGCCCGGTGATCGCGGAGAACTGGGAAGACCCGCGCGGCGTGAAGATTGACGCCATCCTTTTCGGTGGCCGCCGCGCCACCAGCCAGCCGCTGGTCCTGGAGGCCTTCGACTGGGTCCACGGCACGTTCCTGGGCTCGACGATGGCCAGCGAGAAGACCGCGGCCGCGGCGGGCAAGGTCGGGGAACTGCGATTCGACCCCATGGCCATGCTCCCGTTCTGCGGCTACCACATGGGGGACTACTTCCAGCACTGGCTGGACATGGGCGAGCGTGGCGGAAAAAAGATGCCGAAGATTTTTTACGTCAACTGGTTCCGCAAGGACAACAAGGGCCACTTCCTCTGGCCGGGCTACGGCGAGAACAGCCGGGTACTCAAGTGGATATGCCAGCGGTGCGAGGGCACAGCCGCAGCAATCAATACACCCATTGGTTACCTGCCGACCCCGGATGCGCTGGATTTAACCGGTTTGGACCTGTCCATAGCCGATCTGGCCCAGTTGCTGCGGGTTGATCGCGACAACTGGCTGGAAAAAATACCCCAATTCCGCGAGCACTACGCCGCTTTTGGCCGAAAATTGCCCGCCCAACTCGCAGACCAGCTCGATGCGCTCGAGGCCAGGCTCAAGGGCGAGCCAGACGCCCCATCGCCCTGATGCCCGCGTGTTGTCTTAACGCATCAACTGAGCCGTCGCGTCCCCGCGACGGGGCGGGCAACGCTCGCATTTCGGCCCTACAAGGCAGCCCCGCCTCGGGGACGAGGCGGCTCGGTAGCAAAATCAGTGCGCAGAGCCTTCTGTGGCGGGGATGTAACGGTGTGGTCCTGTGACGTAACTTTCTCGAAACAGCCGACAATAATGCGGTGACGAGGAACGTTGGGCTGGGACAGGCGTCTATCGTGACGCATAGACTGGCATATTGAGGCCGTGAGTGCGGGGCGGTCGGGAGATCGTTTGGTACGTTAAACTGGGTGATCGGCCGCTGGGCCGCCAGGATGGGAACAAGGTCAAGGTCATGAAGAAGTACACACAACCGGGATTTACGCTGATCGAGTTGCTGCTGGTGATTTCCATCATCGCGGTGCTCATGGGCATGATGCTGCCCACACTCGCCGCCGCGAGAAAAACCGCCCACGCCTCGCGTTGCGCAGCCAACATGAAGCAGTTCATGCTTGTGGAGGTGACTTACGCCTTCGACAACAAGGGCATGTTGCCCTACACCAACTCGGAGGGCGGCGAAGCGCTGTCCAACCCTAACCGTTGGGTCGGCGCGGGCTGGCTGTACAAAGGCCCCATCAACGAGGGCAGCGGTCCGGACTATTCCCAGTACCGCCGCGAGGAAGGGGCGATGTGGGACTATCTCAACAGCACAGCGGAGGTGTATCACTGCACCCTAGACGATGCCGTCACACAAGATTACGACGACTCGCGTAACCTCTCCAGCTACGTCATGAATCGCGCGGTCAACGGCTGGAACCAGACGCTGCCCGGCCGGCCAGCACACCTCTGGGAGAGCTTCGCCAACCCCGCAAGTTCGGTCGCCATGTGGGAAGGCGACGAAACCTTCAGCAACCTCGCCACCGGGGAGCCGGGGACGGCCAGCGGCCACTGGAACGACGGCAACAACGACCCCGACAGCCAAGGCCCATCCCTCCGTCACAACAACGCCGGCACCGTCGGCTTCCTAGATGGCCACGCCGAGGCGTGGTCGTGGCTACGGTATTTCGAGGCCGCGTTCCCCGCAGACGACACCGTGCCCAACGAGTTGTTCTGCAACCCGGGGACCGACAACGGCCGGCAACCCTGAGCCACACCGCTCAGACGACGTTTTTCGTCCCCGGCATACCAGGCGTACCCGGCGTACGCCCGCAACGCCCCGCCTCACGGCTTGTCCCAGTCCCGCAGATTCCAGAAAAAAACGCTCGCCGCGGGCTGTAGGGCGCTCTATCATTGGGGCAACCCGAGGCTGGGGTTCACCGGAGACCGTCGTCTATGCTGCGAGGTGTGTGTGCAGGACTGTTGATGTGGTCCCTGGCCTGCCCGGCCATCGCCAACCCATCCACCACCCAGGCCCCGCCCGCTGCAAGCCCATCCAAGTCCGCTCTGGACGAGTTACGCGAGATTGAAGACAAGGTGCAGCGGGTCGTCGAGCGGGCCGCGCCCGTCACCGTCTGCCTCGTCATCGGCGGGGCGACCGGGTCCGGCATCATCGTGGACGACAAGGGCACCATCCTCACCGCTGGCCACGTCTCGGGGCAGCCCGGCCGACCCGTCACCATCATCTTCCCCGACGGGAAACGCGCTAAAGGCACGACCCTCGGCCAAAACGCCCGGGAAGACGGCGGCATGGTCCGCATCACCGACAAAGCACCCGACGGAGGCTGGCCACACATCCCGCTCGCCCAGGATGACTCGCTGGCGAAGATGGACTGGGTCGTGGCGCTCGGGCACCCCGGCGGGTTCGAGGCCGACCGCCCCATCGTCGCACGCCTTGGACGCGTCCAGTCCCTCGGCTGGCAGGGCATCACCACCGACTGCACGCTGCTGGGCGGAGACTCGGGCGGCCCGCTGTTTGACCTCGAAGGCCGGGTCGTCGCGATCCACTCCCGCATCGGGCTGAGCACCACGCAGAACATCCACGTGCCCGCCTCGGTGTACCGCGAGGGCTGGACCCGGTTTGCCGCGGGCGAGTTGTGGAATCAATGGATGATCCCCAATGCCGACCCCGACGCCCCGTTCCTGGGCGTGGCCGGGCGCGACCACCGCCGGGGCGTGGAGGTCCTGTCGGTCGTGGATGGCTCCCCCGCCGCGGCCGCGGGGTTGCAGGCCCACGATGTCATCACCGCGATCGACGGCCGACCCATCGAGAACTACAACCAACTGATCGAAACCATCGCAACACTCAAGGCTGGGCAGAAGGTGCGCATCGTCCTGCTCCGCGATGGCCGATCCAGGAAGATCGACGCCACGATCCAAAGACGCGGGGGTGACGATGCACCGCAGTAAATCGCGCATCATCGTGGCGCTCTGGCTTGGCGTGACCCTTGCGCTCCCCGCCATCGCTGGGCAGGCTGAACGACGGCAGCCGGACCGCTCGGAGCAGCAACTGGCGTACCCGGAGTTTGTGCCCACGGCACAAGCGGCACGCGGGGCGGTCTTCACCGTGCGGATCGACGGCCGCGATGCCGCATTGGCAACCATGATCGACGCACAGGGGCTGGCCGTGACCAAAGCCAGCGAGCTTGGCGATCTGGACACGGTGGACCTGGTCACCAAGCGCGGCCGGACACTCAAGGCCGAGCGCCTGGGTCAGGACCGCGCGACCGACCTCGCCCTGCTCCGCGTCCACACCACCGCAAGCCCCGCGTTGTCACTGGACACGCCAGCCGACCAAGAAGCGCCAGCCGCGGCCCCGGCGATCGGGCGGTTCCTCATCTCGCCGGGGACCGGCGCCGCACCGGTCGGCGTGGGGATCGTCAGTGTGCAGCCACGGGCGATCCCGCCCCAGCGCGTCCTGCTCGGTGTCGAGATACGCCCCAGCGACAAAGGCCCGCGCATCCACCGCCTCCTCCCCGAGATGGGGGCCGCGAAGGCGGGCCTCTTGCAGGGCGACATCATCACCCACGTCGGCAGCAAGTCCACCGCCACCCGCGAGGATGTACTCGAACAACTCAAGGACCTGTCCAAGGGCGATACCGTGCAGGTCAAGGCCATCCGTGGCGACAAGCCCGTGGTCGTGACGGTCGGTGTGGAGCCCCTGCCCGAGAGCCGCTACGACCGCGCGGCGCACATGAACCGCATGGGTGGCGAATTGAGTGTGCGTGCGCACGGCTTCCAGCGTGTGATCCAGCACGACACGGTGCTGCGCCCGGATCAGGTCGGCGGGCCGGTGCTCGACCTCGATGGCCAGTTCGTGGGCATCAACATCGCCCGCGCCGGGCGCATCGCGTCCTATGCCTTGCCGCGTGAGGATGTCGCCGCCGCGGTGGGCCGGATGCTGGCCGATGCCTCCACCCCGGCACAACCACAGTAAAACCCGGGGACCGCAGTCCCCGGGCGTCCACACGGTTCGCCGGGCTGCCCCAGCGATGGGTCAAACAGAATCACCGTCGGTCAGTAGCAGTAACTGCTGCTGCGCGTGCTGACCCACACGCGCTTGTAGTAGCCTTCGCTGAGGCACACGCGGTACCGCCGACCACAGTGGTCGTACCGGTAGCCGTAGGTCGGGGGCACCCAGACCTGCGTGTAGTACCCGCTGGGCCGCGGCGCGGGCCGATGCACCACATGCCGGTAGTCCACCCGCGTGTCGTAGTGACGGCTGGTGTTACCGATGGAGATGCGGAAGTCCACCGATGAGGACGATCGGCTCCGCGTCTCGTAGTGCGGCTGGGACCGGTGGTATCCCGATTCGTAGCGGTCGCGTGCCTCGGCAGGCAACGCGGTCAGGCCCGCCAACACCAGGGCCGCGCACGCGGCTGGTACGAGCGTCGAACGGGCACGATACAGGGGGAGGCTTCGCATGATGTTTCCTTTCTTTGCGAGGTCCCGTGAGTTCGTGCGACGGCACACACCGCCGCATCCGATCGCACGCCCACACGAGCCGGGTTGCTCGGCCCGGATAACTTTGGCACCGCCTTAATCGCATACAGATCAGCGACTTAAATCATCCGCCCGCCCGGTTTTCGTCACCTGAAATTCGCAAGGGGCAGACACACCCCGCAATATAATTTTTAAGCCTTAAGCCACGTCAGGACATGCGTTTACGCCCATGAGATGCCGGGTGCAAATTTCGCACCGCTGTAAACCGGGCCGTTGGTGCGTTGTAGTGGAGGAACCCGTGTCTGAAAGGACCCAACGATGAACAAGCACTCCCTGATGAAAAAACTTCTGCTGAGCGTGATCGTAGTGGTGGGGCTCATAGCCTTCACTTCGGCGACCTGGGCCGAGTCCGGCTGCCACGACCGCGGCAACCGTGGCCCCGTCACCGTGGCCGGCCGCTGAACCCACACGCCCGCAGCCGCAACCGCGCCCGCGAAGCACCATGCATCACCCACGCACCAACCCGACGCCGACCCGGAGCAAGCAGCCTGAAAAAGCTGTGCGCTACCGGACGGTGTTCGTGGATTGGGACAAGGCCGGCCCGGTGCTCTGCGACCGCGAAGCGCAGCGACCCGCCGTGCCCCCCGCGCGTCGCATGGTGACAACCGTGGATGAAGAACTCGCGCCGCTGCGCAAAAACGTGAAGGACGCCGCCGAGGCCGTGCTCGCCTGGCTCGCCGATGCGATCAGCCACGATGGGCAGAGCAACCTCGACGAGGTGCTCGACGCCTGCCTCCGCCCCGGCCCAGATGCACAGGGCGTGAACTTCAACGCGCTGACCGAACACATCAACGCAACCCTGGGCACGGACCTTACCGCCAAGCGCGTCCGCACGGCCGTGCGACACATCCGCAAGGCCCAAGCCAAGAAAGCCGTGACCACCAAAGCCCCCCGCACGCTGGACGCCAGCCTCGCCTTGCGGGAGCGTCTGATCGATGGCCGGGACACACAAGCGCAGGCCGACCACACCGGGCTTGCGCTGGACCTCCTCGCCGCCATCCGCAGCGCAGCCGGGCGACTCATCGACAACGACTTTGGCGAGGGCATCCCCGCCTCCATCGACAGCCAGGGGCTCGCCCAGCGGTACGCCTCTTTCAGCGCCCCCGCCGCCCTCACGCGCGACCGCGCTTACGATCGGCTGCTCCGCACGCTCCGCGATTGCGATGGCGAGGCCGAGTCCGACATGAGGCTTGTGCTTGATGGCAGCCGGGTGGTGTGCGATATGCTCGGCCAAGGCTCGCTGCCGGGTGTGATCGCCCGGCTCAACGTGCTCGTCGCGGGGCGTTACCTGCTGGAGAGCAACGACTACACCCGTCGGCTGATCGCTTTGGCAGACGAGGCCGAGGCCCTGCACAACGACCCCGCGACACGCAAGCTGCTCCGCCGGATCAAGGAACTGCCCGAGGCCCAGCCCACCCCCGCGCCGCTACGCGTCGCCAGCTACTGCCTCAACAACGCCGCGACCCACCTGCTCGACCGCCTGCTCGATGGCCGGCTCATCGGCGAGCACCACCTCCGTACCGCCCAGCACTGCATCGACCGCATGATGCAACGCGACACCGCCTTCGCCCTGCTGCGTATCACACGCCTGATCCACGCGGTCACCCTCGCCCAGCTCACACACGACACCTTGGCCGTCGATGAACTGATCCGCGGCTGGGGCGAGAGCCTGACGCTGCAAGTGCTCGAAGACCTCGCCCGGTTCGACAACAACGAGCTGATGCTCCGCAGCGCCGACCACCACGCCCACCGCCACTTCCCCGCGCTCGCCCGCCGTGTCATCCGGGCCGCATGATCTGCATCGGGTTGCCAACACGCGGGGTTGGCGTGAAACTACGGGCATGATCAAGTTCCGCTGCGAGCATTGTGGCCACAAGCTGGGCGTACCCGAAACCTACATCGGCCGGACCGTGCGCTGCCCGCACTGCAAGGCTGGTAACACCGTGCCCAATCCCGAACCCGCCCCGGAACCCACACCGGAGCCCGCCCCGGAACCTGAATACGACGACGCGCCTGCTGAGGAAGAGATGGACGAGCTCAGCGCCCTGGCCGCGATGGCCGGCGGCGGCGGGGGCGGATACGTCCCCGGCAACCAGGATTCGGGCGATTACGATTTCGAAGGTGATGCCGGGGGTGGTTCCGGGGGTGGGTTTGTTCCTGAGCCCGAGCCGGAGCCGGAACCCGAGCCGAAGCCGCAGACGAAGCGCCGAGAGTCTGCACCCGCCTTCGCCGTCGCACCCGAGCCGCCGCAGCGCAGCCGCAAGCCCTCTTCGCGCTCCGCCACGCCACCGCCTGCGTCAGCGTCACCCGCCGCGATTCAGCCTACACCCCCACCCGCAGCAGATCACCACACAGCCACCACCCCCACCGTCCGCGCCACCACACCGCCGACCTACGCCGCATTGAAAATCGGAGCGATCGCGTTGTTCGTCTTCGCGGGGTTGTCGTTACTGGGCAGCCTCATCGTGGGCGGGCTGGGGTTGGCCGCGGGCATAAGCGCGAGCGATGAGCCGGCCGCGCAGGCTGGCACCCTCATCGCGGCTGGCACCATGATCTATGGCGTGGGCATCGCGATTATGCTCTCCGTGCTGGGCACCACCCTGCTCGCGCTGCGGGACATCGCACGCAACTCGTGGTACCACCGCGAGATCGTCGCGCTGCTCCGCGCCCGGCCGTAACGCCGGCTCATACCCCGGCCGGGGCGACCCACGCCGCGTCATTCGCGCCGCGATAGATCGCCTCCATCACGGAGCTGCGCGTGGCCGCCTCGCGGGCGCTGATCAGCGACACCTTCTTGCCGCGCAGCGCGTCGAGGAAAAGATCGAACGCGTGTGGCCAAGGCTCATCGGTCACGGGGTAGATCGCTTTGCCATCCGCCCCCGCGATGCCCGTGGCCGTGACGCGCAAACCATCCGCACCGATGCTTGCGTGGCCCTCGGTGCCGCTGACCTCCAGCAGGTTCGGGTTCGCACGATCGACCCACGACCCAGCCAGCACACCCGCTGCTCCGGATTCGAACCTCACCAGCCCCTCGCCAAACTCATCGCAGCCGTACTTGTCGATCGCGGTACCGATGACGCCGGTGCACCGCTCCACCGTGTCGCCATCCATGATCCAGAGCATGAGGTCCAGCACGTGAGCGCCAAGGTCACCAAACGCGCCGCAGCCCGCCTGCGCCTTATCCGCCATCCACCGCCACTCGGTATCGAACCACCCGCCGATCGCGCCGCTGTGGCAGTTCGATGCACGCACGCGCGTGACCTTGCCGAGCTTCCCGCTTTGCACCGCATCACGGATGAACCGCACGTCCGGGCGACCGCGCATGAAGAACCCGGTCTGAAAAATCACGCCCGCCGCCTCCACCGCCTTCACCATGGCCGCGGCGTCCGCCGAGCCCATGCCCAACGGCTTCTCGACAAACAGGTGCTTGCCCGCCGCCGCGAAACGCTCGACATACGCCTGATGTTTCACGGTCTGCGAGCAGATCACCACGGCATCGACCGACGCATCCTTCACGATCGTCTCCAGCGAATCCACCACCACCCCGCCACACACCGCCTGCCGCCTGGCCGCGGTGTCCGCATCATCATCAAAGACGTGCTTGACAGTGATGTCCGAGGCTTCAGCCAGCTTCTTCACGAAGTTGGGCGTGTGGATGTGCGTACCGCCGACAAGAGAAAGCGTGGGCATGTGCATAGGCTCCGGGATGGGTCCACGCATTGCGGACCGGGTTAAAGACCCGCATTGTACTGATCTGGGCGCGTTCCTCACCCCGTTTCCTGACAGCGGCGAAGCATCTCGGTACGCTACCCGTTGCACCTTATCCGTTCACACACGAGGGCCCACCGATGTTCCACCACACCGTCCACTTCTGGCTGCGTGATGACCTCACCGATGCGCAGCGGGCCGCGTTTATCGCCGGCGTCCGCGCTTTGGGGGAGAGCGAGCACGTGGCGTCGGTGCGCGTCGGCGTCCCGGCCGGGACGCCGCGGGATGTGGTGGACAACTCCTACACGGTGCAACTGCTGGCCATCTTCCCCGATGCCGCGGCCCACGAGGCCTACCAGCAGCCAGACCCCGCCCACGCCCGCTTCATCGAAGCCTTCAAGACCTACTGGACAAGGGTGCTGATCTACGACTCGGTCGAGGCGTGAATCACCCGGGCGGTCGTGTTGGCGGGATGGGCCTCCTCATCTACGATACAGGCATGGCCAAGCAGAACCTCTCCCAGCATCAGGAAAAGATCGTCAAGCGGTACTACGACAACCAGGAGACGATCCAGAGCAACAAGCTCTCCGAGATCGTCACCGAGTTGTGGCTGGCGGAGGATGAGAGCACCAAGACCAAGCTGTGGGGCAAGGCCCAGGTTGCGCTGATGCGGCTGGGTGTGGACGCGACGGTGGTGGCCCACGTCGTGGCACAGCGCGACGCGCAGGGGCTTGCGAAACTCGTCGCCAAGGCCGCCGCTGGCGTCGCCCCGCGCGGTGTGGCCGATCAACCGCCCCACGCCCCCGCGCGGCGGGGCGAATGGGTGGGCGAGGGCCCAGAGCCGAAACCCGCGGGCGCGGCC
>JBGTLW010000250.1:0-1986 GCA_041743835.1 Phycisphaeraceae bacterium
GAGCAACCGGGTGTTCATCGACGCAGCGGAGATCGACCGGGCCTGCGTCACGAGCTGGAACAAACTCACGCCCGAACGGCTGATGTCCATCACCGCAACCACGTGGCTGACGCATGAGAATTAAATGGGATGCGTATAAGCGGTTGTCTTTCTCGGGCTTGCGAAGTGCGCTTTCACAGAGCCGCCGGGTCCCCGCGGCGGACCGCCTCGGGGACGAGGCGGCTCTGATGAATTGGTGGCATAACAGGGGAACCCGCTTCCTTACGGGCGCGGCTCTGTTGAGGCTTCGGACAGCGCCTTGTTGACCGCGGCCTCGAACAGCTTGCCCGTGTCCACCTCGTAGGGTTCGTCCGGCACCCCCGCTTCATCCGCCAAGGCCTGCGCCCGTGTGTGCAGCGTGAGCAGCTCATCTGCGGTCACGGTGTCCTTGGGCCGACCGTTGCGGCTGACCAGCGGGGCCAGCTCGTTGATGTGCTTGCCGGGGATCGCGCCCTCGATGACGCCACGGACCATGCGTTGGAGTTGCCGGCTGGTGGGCTCGGGGTCGCGGTCGGGGTACTCCGGCCGACGCTGCACGCGGTCGGCGACGTGATAGAAAAGCGCCGCGTTCACAGCGGCGCCCGTGGCGGGGTCGTTCATCGCTTTGGCGACGGCCTCGGCCTGCTGCTGGGTGATCTCGCCCGCGGCAAGCCGATCGCGCACGTCGAAGATTACGCCCACCATATGCTGCTTCTGCTCGTCGGGGATCGCCGTCTTGCCGATCTGCTCGACCCAGACGCTGACCACGAACGCCTGGGGGTCGCGGGTGATCATCACCACCGCCACCATCGCCGCGAGACCGATGAGCAGCACGACCACCAGGAACGGCAGCGAGATCGCCCGGCAGCCCCCGGCCGGGGTGACCTGACGGATGGGTTGGTGGATGACCGGCTCGGTGCGTTTGGGCATCGGGGCATAGTAACGCGCCGGCCGGGGCACCCGCGCCTCATCACAGCCGCGAGCGTCAGGGAGCGGTTGCCTTTGTTGCCTTCAAAGAGCCGCGCACGTAAGTAAGCGGTTGTCTTTCTCGGGTGTGCCGAAGTGCGCCTTCACAGAGCCGCCGCGTCCCCGCGGCGGCGCTGATGGCGGGGGGAACCGCTTACTTACGTGCGCGGCTCTGATGATGCGGGGGCATAATTTGGGGAAACCGCTTCCTTGCGTGCGCGGCTCTGTTGAGCGATCACACGTCCAGCGCTTCTGCCTCTTCCGCGCGGTCCATGATGAAGCGGAAGCGGGCGCTTGGGTCTTTGCCCATCAGGTCGCTCATGACCGCGTCGGTTTTCAGTTGGTCGGCGATGTCCACGCGCAGCAGCCGACGCTGCTTCGGGTCGAGCGTGGTTTCCCACAGCGTCTTAGGCATCATCTCGCCGAGGCCCTTGAACCGCGTGATGTCGGGCTTGCGCCCCTTGCCGTGCTGCTGCATAATGCGGTCGCGGTCCGGCTCGTCCGCGGCCCAGTACGTCTCCTTCCCCAGATCAATCCGATACAACGGGGGCACAGCCAGGTACACCCGGCCATCGCGGATGAGGTCCGGCAGGTGGCGGTAGAAGAACGTGAGCAGCAGGGTGGTGATGTGGTGGCCGTCGGAGTCCGCGTCCGCGAGGAGGATGATGCGCTGGTATCGCAGGCGCGTGATGTCGAACGTCTTGCCGATGCCGCAGCCCATCGCGGTGATGAGGTCGGCCAGCTCCTTGTTCTCCAGCACCTTGCCCAGCGCCACGTTCTCGGTGTTGAGCACCTTGCCACGCAGCGGGAGGATCGCCTGGTGCGTGCGGTCGCGGCCCTGCTTCGCGCTGCCGCCCGCGGAATCGCCCTCGACGATGAACAGCTCGGAATCGTGACGCCCGCTGTTTGAGCAGTCGCTGAGCTTGCCCGGCAGCGTCAGGCGCGACGTGGCGGACTTGCGCGAGACCGAGGCGCTCGCGGCCCGGCTCGCGGCCCGGGCGC
>JBGTLW010000251.1:0-13818 GCA_041743835.1 Phycisphaeraceae bacterium
GAGCAACCGGGTGTTCATCGACGCAGCGGAGATCGACCGGGCCTGCGTCACGAGCTGGAACAAACTCACGCCCGAACGGCTGATGTCCATCACCGCAACCACGTGGCTGACGCATGAGAATTAAATGGGATGCGTATAAGCACTACCACCACAGCAAATCAGAAGCGCACCCACGGGTCCTACACATTGACCCGCAGGGCAGGGCGTGTTGCCTGCTGTACACCAAGCACGCCGGTCAAGGTGTAACACCCCACGCGAGGTACCGGGTTACTTCTCTTCGCTGGGTGGGATGTACATGTAGCGGATGTCAGTGAGTTGCTCGTCGAGGTACATCAGCGGGCGGTAGAGCAGGCGGAGGCGGATGTCGTCGTGGTAGTAGGTGATGGCAGGGATGTCCCAATGCTGGCGTCCGCGTTGCCAGTCGGCATATCGCGTGTGTCGGAGGACGGCGTAGGAGCCGACGTAGAGGACGATGAGCACCAACGTGATCAGCAGGCCCAGTGTGAGGCAGAGGGTGAAGGTAGCGCGAGGTGTGAACGTAGATGGCGCTGCGCGGCGGCGAGGGTGTTTCGTCATCAGACATCAGACCGACACGGGCTGCTCGCAGAGGTCGCCCATCAGGATCAGCGGGCCATTGGACGTGATGCGGACCCGCACGATCTGGCCGATCAATTCAGGCGGCCCGTCGAAGCATACGATCAGGTCGCCGTCGGTTCGGCCGGAGAGTTGGGTGACTTCGACGGGCTTCTCCCAGCCGAGCGTCACCGACGGGTCGGCGGCATTGCCCGCGGCTTTGCGGGCCTTGCTGCTGATCGCCTCGACGAACACATCCACGGTCTTGCCGACGTACGCCGCGTGAATCTCCCGGCTGACCTGCGTCTGGATATCCAGCAGCGCGTTGTTGCGGCGTTTCTTGTCGGCCTCGGTCACGTCGTCGGGCAGCCGGTCATACGCCGCGGTCCCCGGCCTCGGGCTGTACTTGAAGATGAAGCTGTTCTTGAACCTTCCGCGGCGGAGCAAATCGGCGGTGGCCTCGAAGTCTTCCTCGGTCTCGCCGGGGAAGCCGACGATGATGTCCGTGGCGATCTCGGCATCGGGGAGGTACTGCCGCACGCGGTCGAGCAGTTCCATGTACTCGGCCACGGTGTAGCCACGATTCATCGCCTTGAGCAGCCGGTCGGAACCGGATTGCACGGGCAGGTGGATGTATCGGCAAAGCCTCGGCCGATCGCGGATGACCTTGAGGACATCGTCTCCAAAGTCGCGTGGGAAGCTGGTGACAAACCGCAGCCGTTGCAGGTCGGGCACCTCGTCGTGGATGCGGGCGAGGAGTTGCGCGAAGGTGGTGACGGTTGGTTCGTGGGGGGCGGGGTCGCCCTGCGCGGCGTTGCCGTTGTTGCGGATGATCGCGCCGATCTGCGGCTGCTTGATGCCGTTGATCGTGACGGCTGCCGACTCGTCGTAACGGTAGTGGTTGACGGTCTGGCCCAGGAGGGTGATCTCAACCACGCCGTTCTCAACCAGCCGCCTGCATTCTTCGACGAGGTGATCCGGCGGGCGGTGGACCTCGGCCCCGCGCGTGTGTGGCACGACGCAATAGGTACAGAACTTGTTGCAGCCCCGCGTGATGCGGACGTAGGCCGAGCGTCCCCCAGCCATCGCATCATCCGGTGCGAAGGAACGCGACAGGTCGATGAGTTCGAGTTGGTCCTCCGCCGCGGCCAGGGTCGCGGATCGGCGGTGTGTGTTGCCCTGCAAGGCGACCTGCGCTTTGGCGTGGCCTCGGCTTGGGGCGAGCTGGGTCTTGCGTGCGTTGTCGATGAGCATGGGCACCTTGTCCAGCTCGCCGGGGCCGCAGAGCAGGTCGATCTGCGGGTAACGCTTGACCATCGCCTCGCCATCGCGCTCGGCCATGCACCCGATGACCCCGAGAATCACCCCGGGGTTCTCCCGCTTGTGCTTGCCCACACGCCCGACGCGGGACCAGACCTTGGCCTCGGCGTGCTCGCGCACCGAGCAGGTGTTGTAGAGCACCACGTCCGCCTGCTGCCAATCGGTCACAAAGCGGTAGCCCAGCGCCCGGAGCTGGCTGGTGACCAGTTGCGTGTCCAGCACGTTCATCTGGCAGCCGAAGGTCTCGAGATAGACCGCCGCCCCTTGCCCGGGTTGATCGCGCGGATCGTCTTGGATCGTGGGGGATGGTGTGGTCATGGGGTTGGGTGCCGAATCGGCCATGATACTTAAACCCTCGTCCAATGCCCAGCCGGACACGACCGGGGGCGGCAAAATCGCGTACACGCCCCCCCGCCATCACCGGGCCACAAAAGGATTATTGGCCGACGCCGCTTGGGGCCGATCTAGGTGGTACGATGGTGGCTGTGCCGATATTCGACATCCACAAGCTGATAGACGCACTGCCCGGCTGGATATGCCTGCTGGGGGGGGCTGTGCTGCTGGCGATGTTCACGTGGACGCCGCAGTGGCTGGCCTGCCGGGACACCGCCTGGCAGCGCGACCTGATGCGCCTTCAGGCCGCCACCTTGGCCGAACAGCACAACCGGTACGAGCAGTTCCATGCCGCACTCGAGGCGGACGACCCGGTCATCGTCGAGCGGTTGGCGTTCACGGAGCTGCGCCACAAGCGTGTCGGGCAGCAGCTCCACGGGGCGGGTCCAGACATCCACTTAGCTGCCAACGCGCAGTTCATTCCGGACCTCATGCCCAGCCAGGCCGGCCAGCAATACGCGGGCATGGCCGGCGGTTACGCGGTATCCCCGGTCGCCTCCACGCTGCCGGGCTCGATCTACGCCTGGTTGCGTGTGCCGATGCCCGTGGTGGGTCAGGACGTGGCGCCGCTTCGGCCGATCGAATCTCACCTCACCCGCATTGCGACCGGGCCGTTTCGCTTGGTCGCGCTGGTCTTTGCGGTGGGTGTGATGGCGATGGGTGTCATGTTCCAAGTGAAGGCCAGGCCCGCTCGTTTGGACGACATGCCGGACCGCTTCGGGTCGGCGTGACGTATCACGGCTATACTCCCCTTCTCGTGCCCGCCGACCCGCCCCCTACCACGACCGGACCCGCCACCGCCGACCCCGCTACACCGTGGTACGGCGATGGGCTGAGCTTCAAGTGCACGATGTGCGGCAACTGCTGCACCGGGCCCAAGGGCTTCGTCTGGTTCACGCCGCAGGAGGGGCAGGCCATCGCAAACTTCCTGCGGATCAGCGAGGCGGAGTTCTACGCGAAATACTGCAAGAAGAAGCTGGGGCGGTGGACATTGGACGAGGTCCGGCTGGCCAACGGGGATTACGACTGCGTGTTCCTGGACCGGGACGACAAAGGCCGCGCCTTGTGCGGGGTGTATCCGGTACGCCCGACGCAGTGCCGGACCTGGCCGTTCTGGGAGTCAAACCTGACGAGCAAGAAGGCGTGGGATGACTCGGCCAAGGGCTGCCCGGGCATGGCTGGCGGCGGGAACTTCGTGCCCACCGAGCAGATCCGCATCACGTTGGCCAGCAACCCGCGTGGGCTTTAAGCCATGGAACGCGACGACACGATCGCGCTGTGGGCAACGTGGCAGCAGGCCGCAGCCAACCCATCCATCGACTCGGCCATCCGCGATCTGTACCAACGCATCGACGCCGCCATCGCCAGCCGTGGCCCCACCTGCTGGCAATCCGGCAAGTGCTGCAAGTTCGATTCCTATGGCCACCTGCTCTACGTCACAGGTCTGGAGATCGCATGGTTCGTCGGGCACGCCCCCGGCCCCGCCCCCGGAAGCGGGCTTGGCGTGTCCGGTACGACGGGGGACGGGCACAAGGCCAGCAGCCTCCCGATATTGACCACGCACACAGCCCCAGCCTCACCCGCATCGCACGCCCGCGCACAGCAACCCGACGCTTGCCCCTATCAGATCGAAGGGCTTTGCTCGACGCACACCATCCGCCCGCTTGGCTGCCGCATCTACTTCTGTCAGGAGGGCACCCAGGACTGGCAGCACCAACTCTACGAGGATTTCCTCGCCGAACTCCGCCAACTCCACGACGCGCATGGGCTCGACTACCGCTACATGGAGTGGCGGGCTGGGCTTACAGAAGCCCAAGCAATTCTGACGGGTGATGGATGATCGCCCGCGCCCCGGCGTCACGCAACTCGGCCTCGTCACGGAACCCCCACGTCACTCCCACCGTGTAGAAACCAGCCGCGGCTCCCGTGAGCATGTCCACGCGCGTGTCGCCGACGTAGTGCCACGCATCGGGTGCAAGACCCACTTCCGACGCGATCTCCAGAGCCGCGCGGGGGTCGGGCTTCACCCCATAGCCCGGCCGATGCCCACGCACCGCGTCCCACGGCCAACGGCTCAGGAGCGAGTCCACCATCTCCACGCAACGCTCATCGGGCTTGTTGCTCATCACTGCCAGCTTGAAGCCACGCAGGGACAGCTCGTCCAGCAGATCGCTGATGCCGGGGTAGAGCGCGGTGTGGTCGTACTGATGCTCCGCAAGGTAGGCCTTGAATCGCTCCACGCAGGGACCGATGCGCGATGGATCGGTCGTGTCCAGGGCGGCACGAAACAGGTTCTCGACGCCCTGGCCCACGAAGTGGCGGTAGCTGTCTTGCGGGTGCGGCGCATGGTCCAGCGATGCGATCGCGTGGTTTGCCGCATCCGCCAAGTCACGCAGCGTGTCGGCCAGCGTGCCATCAAGGTCGAACATCACGCCGCGGGTTGGCCCATGCGGGGAGGGTGCAACGCTCATGGGCAGAGTTTAACGCCACGGCCACTTTGCACCCCCGGGCTTCACCCCGTATCTTCAAGGCGTCCTGTTCCTGCTAAATGGAGGCAGCATGGGTAGTCGCAACGCGGACCCCAAACCGACACCGCAGCAACAAGCACTGATCCGTGACGCGTTGGGACAGATACCCTGTGGCGTGTTCGTGGTGACCGCTGAGCACGAAGACCGACGCATGGGCATGATCGCACGCTGGGTCCAGCAGGTGTGTTACGAGCCGCCCATGATCTCGGTGTCGATCGAGAAGGGCCGACCCATCATGCCGCTCATCAGCGAGTCGCACCGGTTTGGCGTCTGCCAACTCAGCGAGGAAGATCGCCTGACGCTGCGGAAGTTTTCCAAGGCCCAGGAGATCGGGGAGGACCCGTTCCTGGGATACGATCTTGTCCACGGCAACCTCCACCCGCTGCCGCTGCTCGCGGGCACGGCCGCATACCTGGAGTGCGAGTTGACCTGCCACATGGACTTTGAGGGCGACCACGACCTGTTCGTCGGCATCATCAAGGGCGCGGGCTACCGCGACGATGTCAAGCCTATGGTCCGCACCGGTGAAACCAACACATCGAGCGGTTCCCACGGCCAGACCGGCGTGTAACGCCCTCAGCAAGATGCGCCAGGCCAGGTCAGACCGCTTAGAATGGGTCGCATGGCCCCCACCGCGTCCAACCTCCACCCCGTCACCACCGACGATCCGGTCAACGCAAGGATCCTCTCGATCTCTGAGGATCGAATCCAGGGCTTTTCCCCCGCGCCTTTTGCCGATATCGCGCAGCAATCGGGCCTCGCGCTCGAGGTCGTCCTCCAACGCATCGCGGCCATGCTGGAAGCCGGGGTGATCCGCCGGGTGCGCCAGACGATCATGGCGACCTCTCTTGCGCCCGGGGCGCTGGTCGCGTGGCGTGTGCCCGCGGAAAGGCTCAACGATGCGTTTGATTGGATGAGCGCCCACGACCCGTTCACCGGCCACGTCGTCATCCGCACCACCGATGCCGCCACCCCCGGCTCGCAGTACCGCCTGTGGACCACGCTCAAGGTGCCCCAGGGCTTCTCCACCGACAAGCACTGCCAACTGCTCTGTGAGAAGACCGGCGCGGAGGCGTTTCGCCTTATGCCCGCGAAGAAGATGTTCGCTCTGGGGGTCGGGCACATCCGCCGACGCGAGTTGCAGCCGGGCGACAAGAGCGACGTGCCGGGCCGTGTCATTGACACGCGGTTGGTTGAGTTGGATGACTTGGAATGGCGTGTGCTCTGGGCCATCAAGCGCGAGTTCAGCGTCGATGAGATAGCCGCCGACCCCTGGCGCCCCCGCGCGGCCGCGTCCGGTGTGCCGTATGACTCGTTCCTGAAGGTGGGCAAGCGACTCAGCGACAAGGGCGTGATCGGCCGGTTCTCCACGTTCCTGGAGCACGTTAAGCGGGTAAAGGCCAACGATGACCAGGCGGTGACGCGATACAACGCGCTGTTCCATTGGCGCGTGCCGGAGGGCCGGGAGATGGACGCCGGGCTGGAGGTGGGTCGGTTCCACTGCATGACGCACGCGTACTGGCGCGAGGGCGGGCCGGAGTTCCAGAACGTCAACATCATGGGTGTGAGTCACGGCCTGGAGAAGGACAAGGTCATGGCCCACAAGGCCGCGATCGACCAGCACCTCCGCGGGGTCGGCATCGATGTGAGCTACACCAACGTCTTCTGGGGCGGCCGCAGCGAGATCAAGCCCAGCGAGATCATGCCGGATGTCTATCGCGATTGGTGCAGGGACATGGGGGTGGATGTCGAGGGGATGCGTGCCTGACCCGTCGGAGGTCTTTGCCTTTGTTCGACTCGCTAAACTCCACTGCTATGGCTGATTCCGTTGCTCACCCCAATGAAGCCACACACCCGCGCACGCCGCACGGCGATCAAGTGATGCGGCGTTACAAGGTGACGCTCGCATACGACGGCAGCGCGTTTCACGGCTGGCAGAAGCAGCACCGCCCCGGGAAAGAGCCGCTGCGCACCGTCCAGCAGGTGGTGGAGGACACGCTGCAGCGCCTGCTGCGCCAGCCGGTGCGCATGGTGGGCGCGAGCCGGACTGATGCGGGTGTCCACGCCAAGGGTCAGGTCGCTGAGTTTGATGCCGCGACACCGATCCCTATCGAGCGTCTGGCGCGGGCGCTGCGTGGCCGGCTGCCCGATGATGTCGATGTGGTGGATATCGCTTACGCTGCGGACACGTTCCGCGCGATCAACGACGTCACTTCCAAGCAGTACAAGTACCGCATGTGGACCGATGAACTCAAGCCGCTGGGCCAGCGTCACATGCTCTACCACGCCCGCGACACGCTTGACCATGTGCCGATGCACGCCGCGGCCCAAAGGCTGGTGGGCACGCACGACTTCCTGGGCCTGACCACGGTGAACCACGGCCGACTGACGACCACGCGCACCATCTTCCGCTGCGAGGTCGAGCGCGAGCCAGCCGAGCCACGCATCCTCACCATCACCGTCGAGGGCAGCGGGTTCCTATACAACATGGTGCGGATCATCGCGGGCACGCTGTATGAGGTCGGCCGGGGCCAGTTCGGGCCGGACCGCATCGACCGCATCCTGGAAACCAAAGACCGCCGGTTGGCCGGCCCGACGCTTGGCCCCGAGGGCCTGTGCTTGGAGTGGATCAAGTATGAGTAACCCTCCCCGCCGTGTGTACGATGTCGTGTCAGACCCGGCCGCACCCTTGCCTCCCATCACGCGGAGCGAAGCCTGCCGATGAAGATCGTCCAGTGCATCACGCGCATGATCGTCGGCGGGGCGCAGGAAGTGGTCCTGATGACGTGCGGGGCATTGACAGAGGCGGGCCACGACGTGGTGCTGGTGCATGGCCCCACGACGGGGCCCGAAGGCTCGCTGCTGCAAGAGGCCGCGGCAGTCGGGGCACGGCTCATCGAAGTCCCCACGCTGGTGCGGCAGGCTGCGCCGCTGACTGACTGGCGTTGCCAGCGGAAGCTGCGACGGTTGTTTACGGACTTGCGGCCGGACGTGGTGCATACTCACTCCAGCAAGGCAGGCATCCTCGGCCGAGGGGCCGCGTGGTCCGCGGGCGTCGGGTGTGTCGTCCATACGATCCACGGCCTTGGCTTCCACGACCGCCAGCACCCGCTGATCCGCAATCTTTTCATCCGCAGCGAACGCTGGGCCGCGAAGCGTTGCCATCACCTGATCGCGGTGTCGCCGCAGATGACCGACGCGTTCGAGCAGCACCACATCGCGGCACGCGACCGGATGACGGTCATCCCAAGCGCGGTGGACTTGTCCCGATTTGACGGGCCGCTCGCCGATCGTGCCGAGGCGAAAGCGGCCGCAGGCCTGCCGCGTGATGCGCAGGTGCTGGGGCTGTTGGCCCGCCTTGATGCGCTCAAGGGTCACCTCGATGTCGTCGCGATCCTCCCCGCATTGGCCAGGCGTTTCCCCAAGCTGCACACAGTGTTTATCGGGGATGGCTATGACCGCGGGCGGATCGAGGCGGCGGTGGCATCGCAACACCTGCAAGAGCGGGTGACGTTCACCGGCCGGGTTTCGCGTGAGGCTGTGCCCGCCCTGCTGGACGCGGTGGATGTGAGCGTGCTGCCCTCGTATCAGGAGGGCCAAAGCATCACGCTGCTGCAATCGCTCTTGCGCGGCTGCGGCATCGTGGCGTACCACGCGGGCGGCATCCCCAGTGTCTGTATTGATGGAAAGACCGGCCGCCTCGTGCCCGTCGGCGATACCGGGGCCTTGGCGGACGCGATCGCGTGGATGTTCGAGCACCCCGACGAGCGGGCGACCCTGGCCGAGCAGGGCCGGGCGCTGGCGCGTTCCCGCTTCAGCCCGAGGCAGATGACAGACGCGACGCTGGGTGTCTATGATCGCGTCCTCCGTAGCCGTTCGGATGGGGCAGGCCACTCACCCTCAACGCCCGCGAGCTAGACACAAACCCCCGTAAATCACCACAACCCAGGGCGAACCCATGAACATCCTCGTCGTTGGCCCACACCCGGATGACCAGGAGCTTGGCATGGGCGGCACCATCATCCGCCTCGCGTCCCAGGGCCACCACGTCCTGCTGCTGGACATGACCAACGGCGAACCGACGCCCCACGGCTCACCCGCACAACGCGAGATCGAATGGACCGCTTCTCTCGAAGTGCTTAACCGGCAGGCACAGGCATCGGGCAGCGGCGGGCGGATCACGCGCAGGCTGCTGGGCCTGCCCAACCGTGAGGTCGTCCACTCCATCGAGGCCCGCCATAAGGTCGCGGCTGTCATCCGCGAGCACCAGGCCCAGATGATCTTCCTGCCATTCTTTGAGGACGCCCACCCCGACCACGTCGCCACGACCCGCATCGTGGAAGACGCCCGGTTCGACGCGAAGCTCTCCAAGATCGACCTGCCCGGCGAGCCGATCTACGCCAAGTGGATGATCTACTACTACTGCACCCACCTGCGCTGGGTGGCCAATCCGTCGTTCTGCATGGATATCACCGGCCAGATGGACGACAAGGAGCAGTCGATCACAGCGTACCAGACGCAGTTCGTCATACCGGAGAAGAATCGGCGGGTGGTGGAGTTTGTGCGTGAGATGAATGGATACATGGGCAGCCGGATCGGCACACGCCATGCCGAGCCGTTCTACACCCGCGAGCCATTGGGCCTCACATCGCTTGACAGCGTGAGCCTCTGACACCCGCGGCGACGAAGAATACTCACGCGACGGCGGCACGCGGGGCGTGGCTCATGAAAGGCGGTTCGCTGGCCGCCCTGCCTTCACGCTCGACCGCGTCCATGAGGCGGCCACGCAGGCGGTTGATCACCGACTGGACCACCGGCGTCGGGAGGTCCAGCACCAGCGCGATCTCAGGAAGCGTCAGCCCGTCAGCGTAGTACAACATCACAATGTAGCGATCTGTTTTGTCCAGACTCTCGAGGACACGCTTGACGGGTTTTAGTTCCAGACTGCTCATGCCGACACTCCGTGACGGGTTACGGAAGACAAAGCCAGTCCGCCGGGACTTGGCTGGTAGAGAGGAGGCCACCCCTAAGCGATCGGCCCGTCATGCAAAATCCCATCACGAGCGACCGACAATTTGCTTATCGGACACGCAGCCAAGCCCGCTTGAACGATTTTTAAAGATTCTCTGTCTCAGAATCGCGGTTAACAGCTCCGGATTCGCCACGCTACACTGTCAAAGCTGCTCTGCACGCCCGCTCGTCACGCGAATCGAGCTATCGGACGTGTGAACCCCGCAGCCACCCCGCAGCCTGAACCAAGCGAAGCCACGCCATGACACCACGATACACCCCCCGCCACACCACCCTCCCATTCGCCGTCCCTGTAGCTGTAGTCCTGCTGCTTGCGCTCGTGCTGCCGGGGTGCAAGAGCGCGTACTATGGCACGATGGAGGCGTTGGGCGTCCATAAACGCGACATCCTGGTGGACCGCGTGGAATCCGCACGCGAGGGGCAGAACCAGGCCAAGGAGCAATTCCAAACCGCGCTCGAGCAGTTCATGGCTGTGGTCGATGTCGAGGCCTCGGACCTGCAAACCAAATATCAGAAGCTGCAGAAGGAACTGGACCGCTGCAAGGCAGACGCCCAACGCGTCAGCGACCGCATCGCGTCGGTCGAGTCGGTCGGCAACGCGCTGTTCAAGGAGTGGGAGGGAGAGTTGGAGGAGTACGCCAACGACGACCTCCGGCGGGCCAGCGCGAAGAAATTGCGTGATACGCAGGATCAGTTCGACAAGCTGTTGACCGCCATGCGCAAGGCAGAGGGCAAGATGGCGCCCGTGCTCGCGGCGTTCAATGACCACGTGCTCTACCTCAAGCACAATCTCAATGCCCGTGCGATCGCCTCGCTCGAGGGTGTGGTCGATACGCTGGAGTCCGACGTGGCCCGGCTTGTCGCAGACATGCAGGCCAGCATCGATGAGGCCGACGCATTCATCTCATCCATGAGCGACAGCGAGGGTTGAAATCACGCGCTGCTCGCTGCACGAAAATGGGCCGGCCAGGGTGTCAACCGCCACGCCGCGGGCTATGATTCAGTATGCGTTCTAATACCCAATTCGGAGTGATCGTCATGCTGATCTTCGGGATGAGCGGTTTTGCTTGCAGCAATCGCGGCGGGAACGAAGCAGCCAATGCTCCGGACGCGGCCAAAGACATCCAGGCACAATCGGATGCATCGCAGGAGGCGTTTGCCGTGTTCGCTGGTGGGTGCTTCTGGTGTACCGAGGCGGTGTTTGAGCAACTGGCTGGTGTCTCGGCCGTGGTCAGCGGTTACGCGGGCGGGAAGTCAGACGACGCGGTCTATGAAAAGGTCAGCGCGGGCACGACCGATCATGCCGAGGTCATCCGCGTTACCTACGACCCGGCTGTCATCACATACGGCCAACTGCTCAAGGTCTTCTTCACCGTCGCGCACGACCCCACACAACTCAACCGCCAAGGCCCGGATCGTGGCCGGCAGTACCGCTCCGCGATCTTCTACCAGGACGAGCAGGAAAAGGCTGTAGCGTCCGCTTACATCGCGCAGCTCACCGAGGCAAAGGTTTACAGCAGCCCGATCGTCACCACGCTCGAGCCCCTGGAAACGTTTTACCCCGCAGAGGCGTACCATCAGGATTATGCCCTGCAAAACCCGGACAACGGCTACGTCCGCTACAACGCGCTACCGAAGGTTGAGAAAGTCCGTGCAAAGTTCCCCGATGATGTCAAGGACTAGCCAGACAATACGGAACCGGTTGGGCCGTGCTTCGGTCGCTGCGGTGTTGGCTGTGGCACTGTTGCTGATCTTGCCTGGGTGTGCCGGGTGGGACATGGGCGGTCAATGGCTCGGCGATGGCACGCGGGAGGACGACACGCGCGCCAGTTCGGACACCGGCCACGGCCGCGAGGCTGCGGGCTGGCTCCTCAAGAACACGCAATGACCAGCGGGGGAAAGACGCATGACGCCCGCTGAGTTTGCCGCTGTTGTGATTGGTTCGATGGCGGCGCTGAGTCTCGTGACCTTCGCGGCGATGGCGTGGGACAAACGCGCGGCAATCAGCCACACCACCCGGCTTCCCGAATCAACCCTGCACATTCTCGAACTTCTAGGCGGCTGGCCCGGTTCACTGGGGGCCTCTGCCCTGCTCCGCCACAAAACCATCAAAGCACGCTACCGGCTGGTCCGCGTCATGTGCATCGTCTTGCATCTGGCGTGCGTCGTGGGGGTGTGGTACGCCCCCTGGGGCAACTGATGAGAAACATCCGGCCAAAGCGTGTTCCGAGGGACATGTTCCGGGGGGGGATCAAAGCACAACTTTCACCACGACAAATGCCACCACCGCGATCACCAGCACCGATCCGATGACGATGAACAATCGCTTTTGCTTGATCGCGGCTTCGATCGCGGCCTGCTCCGCGGCCAGCCTGCGCTGCTCCTCCCGACGCATCCGCTGCACCTCGGGGTCCACAAACTCCGGCTCGCCCTCCTGCTTGTAAATCGCTTCGCTGACCTTGGGACGATCCTGGCCGGGCGGAGCACTGGACACCGGCACCACGGGCGCTGGTCCATCGTCCTCCTCCGTGTCCAGGTCCGACCCGAGGTCCAGCGGCAGCATGGACGCTGGCGCAGGTTCCTCATCCTCATCGGGAAGGTTCAATTCATACAGATCGTCGTCTTCGCGCTTTTTGGGATAGGGTTTGTGGTCAGCCATGTACGCATGATACGCCCCGGATGCGCCGTGCCAAGCCTAAATGTACTGACACTGTCAGCACCGACGTATTGATCCAATCATGGAAACAGGGCGCTGGGCTTGACCGCTCGACGCAGCAGCCGTTTGACCTTCACCAGCAGCTTCGCCTCAAGCGGAGCCAGCTTGCTTTGCAGCCGCTGCCGGACCTCCGTCAAGGCATCCGCTTGCTCCGCCCGCGCCAGGGCGGCATCCAGCACCGCGAGATCGTGGTGATCGCCCAACATCTGCGAGGCTTCCTTGGCAGCCTGGATGGTTTCTCGCATCGGCCGCGGCGCGACATCGCGCAGCAGCTTGGCGGCGTACCACACATCCTTGATCCGCTTGCGCAGGTCGTGCAAGGCCTCGGCTGTGGGATTCGCCTCCGCGTGCTCATATGCCAGGCGCGCTTTGCGGGTGACCCGCTTCCAACCCCGGCGGATCGACTTCTCGCTGTCGTCATACGGCTGGGCCAGCATCGCTTGCATCACCGCTCCCAAGCGAGCGGCTGCATTCAGGCGGACGTGGTCGGGCAGGTCGCCCGGCTCGGGCGCATCGTCAAGCGAAGACCTGGCCGCGTCGAAGCCCGGCACATCCGCGCAATGCAACGCCAGAGTCTGCTGCATGACATAGGCGTCTCGGTTGGCTGAAAGCAGCCGGGCAGCGTCACGGATCGCCCGGTGCTGCGGCTTGAGGCTAGCGGGCGGGTGGAGGCGGATCAGACGCATCGCACCACGGGCTTTCTTGCAGTGCCGCCGCACCGCATGAATGTCCTGCGACATCGGCGCGGGTGCAGCCAGCAACTCGACTGCTTCCTGAAGCTGGTCCTGCATCGCCCGCACGACTTCGGCAACCGGGGGTCGATCGGGGTTGATTCGGTAAGCCATGTGAAAGCCTCAGCCCAAGTATGCTAGCCTCTAATTGTTAAGACCCGAGCCAGATGGCATTTATAGGAGTGACACGATGAGCAAGACGATCCGCTGGGGCATTATCGGGTGTGGGAACGTGTGCGAGGTCAAGAGCGGCCCCGGGTTTCAGCGGGCGGAGGGGTCGGCGCTGAGCGTGGTTATGCGGCGGGACGGGGACGCGGCCCGCGACTTCGCCCGGCGTCACGGCGTGCCACGCTGGACAGACAACGCCGCGGCCGTCATCGAAGGGGATGATGTGGACGCGGTGTACGTCGCCTCGCCAGTGGGTTCACACCTCGAGCACGCGCTCGCGGCCGCGCAAGCGGGCAAGCCGTGCTACGTCGAGAAGCCCATGGCCCGGAACCACGCCGAGTGCGCCCGCATGGTCGGC
>JBGTLW010000252.1:0-2950 GCA_041743835.1 Phycisphaeraceae bacterium
CCGTGGCGGAAGAGGACCAGCGAGCGGGCGCCGCGGGCGATCAGGTCCTCGGCCCCGACCCGCCCCACCAGCCGGTAATCCGGCCCGACCCAGGGCATGCCCAGCCCCATCGCCTCGGGTCCGACCAGCACCTTGGGCAGCGGGTTGGCGCGCACCTGCTCGACGAACTCGTGGCTGATGCCGGTGACCATCCCATCGATCGGCGGTCGGCGGAGCGGGCGGTAGCGCTCGCCGTAAAGGTTGTGGTCGAACAGCACCATGGGCGTGAGCCGCCAGTCGGTGTGCTGGTGGACGTACCGCGCCAGGCCTTGGGCAACCCGCCTGAGATAGGGTCGCCAGGCCGGGTTGAAGTGAATCACCACGTGTTTCCGACTCATGTCACGTATTGTATAAAAATCGTCATATTATGACAAGACTTTGGAGGGGCGGTGGTGTTTACTAAGGGTGTAAGAATTCATGAACCCAGCCGCGGAGAGGCGCAGATCGTTTCTACCCCTCCCGGCCCGTATCCGCCACCCGTTCTCAATAAGGAGATTTTAGGATGACCCGCTTCACCAGCACCCTGACCCGCACCACCCTCGCTCTGACCCTCGGCCTCGGTTTAGCCACTGCCTCCAGCCACGCGTCACTCATCACCGAAGCCGTCGGCACCCCGAATACCACAACCAATACCCCCTCCCCAGGCGATTTGGGTGCAGTGTTTGACAGCGCCGATGGAGATGCCCTGGGAAACACGTCATTCGGGCATACCGGTACCGCGGGCGGCGGAGCACTTGCACAGGTGGGTTTCGGTGGTACCAATGAAGAGCGTCGGGCCGTCGCCGAGTTTGCTTTAGACAACCCCGGCACGGTTCGAAATAGCATTAACCTCGCCCCGCGCGTAATCCTTGAATTGGTTGTCAGCAATGACCCCACCGGCTTCGCTTCCAACACCGGAATCAGCGGCATTGAGGCAGTGGCGATTACTGACAATACCGCTGAAAATGGGGACATCACTGCCAGCGACTACCAAGCCTCCGCCAGCGGTCCGCTCAACTTTGTCGATGCATCGGGCAACATCTTGGGCACCCAACTCAGCGACACCGCCATCGATGCCCTGGGCATCGGCGACATCATCCGCATCGAGGTAACCGCCGACATCAAGGCTGAGGCACTGGATATCACAGCCGGCAACCTCTTTGCAGCCTACCGAATTCAACTCACCGGCTCAGCCGCTGGACTAGGGCAACGCAGCTTCAGTTCCCCGGCGATCAACTTCAATGAAGCCCGCCTCGTCGCCATCCCAGAGCCCGGCTCGCTGGCGCTGCTCGGCCTCGGCGGGCTCTGTCTGCTCGGCGGGCGTCGGCGACGCTGAGCACCGGGACGGGGGGCACGCAGCCGACCCCGACTTAGTCCTCCTTCGGCGTGTCGGCGTTCTGCCGGCACGCCGTTTTTGATCCCCCACCGATCGGGCTTTAGAAGATGATGAAATCCAGAGCATTCACCCTCATCGAACTCCTGGTGGTCATCGCCATCATCGCGCTGCTCATCGCACTGCTGCTGCCCTCGCTGGCGCAGACCCGCGAGGTCGCCCGCCGAACGGTCTGCCTGAGCAACCAGCGGCAGATGGCGATAGCCGTGACGGTCTATGCCATGGAAAACCGCGAGCAACTGCCCACCCATCACCCACCCGCCTCCACCGGCATGACCACCACCGTCATGCACATGATGGTCGAGGTCGTCGAGGCGATCCCCTTCGGCGACCCGCTGGTCACAAGCTGCCCCAACTACCACAACGAAGGCGACAAGGCCACCTACGCCCACGGCAACAAAACCGACGCCAATCGCCGATACATGTTCGGCAGCCTGTACCTCGGCGGCATCAATGACACCGCCATCTTCCCGGCGCTGCCCGGCACCGTCGATTGGACCTCACCCACACGCCTCAGCGGCGACAGCTCGCTGAACCTGGTCGCCGACCGCAACACCGACCCCGTCGGCTTTACCCCGCGGGTCGCACACACCTACCGGGGATGGCAGGCGGCTGGCGTCGGCGGGAACTTTGCCGACATCAACATCGCTGGCTCCAACAGCACCTGGCTCGACGGCAGCGGGCGGTGGGACGATCCCGATCAACTCGAATGGCACTCCGGCACCGTCGAAGGCGTCACCCGACTGATCTGGTGAGCAGCGCGGTTTCCCCCGTGCCGACAATCCCTAGCTACGTCCCCATACGCCCCACTCACCCCACCACATTCGCCGAGTCGAGCGTGCGCCGGTAGCGGCCGGGGGTCTGGCCCTCCCACTTGCGGAATACGTCGCTTAGCCAGCGGACACTGTTAAACCCGGCACGCTCGGCGATCTGTTCCAGCGACAGGTGCGGGTCGTGCATCAGTTCCTTGACCAGCCCGACACGCACCCGCTGCACCTCATCCAGCGGGCTGCGGCCGAGCACCGCGCGGAAGCGTGATTCGAGCGTCCGTCGGGGCAGGCCGGTGTGCTGCGCAATCTCATCCACATCGATGCCCTCGTGCGCCATCTGCCGGATGAAGCGCAACGCTGTGGCCAGCTTCGGGTCATCGATCGCGAGGATGTCGGTCGATTGGCGTGCGACGATGTGCAGCGGCGGGAGCAGTTGATCCTCCGCCGGCGGCCGCTCGCCACGCATCAGGCGATCGAGCAGTTGCGCGCACAGATAGCCCTGCCGATCCCACCCGACGTGGATGCTCGACAGTTGCGGCGTCGCGATCTGGCACACGCCGGGCAGATTGTCCACGCCCAGGATCGCGACCTGCTCGGGCACGTGGATGCCCGCCTCGAAGCAGACGCCCGCGACGCGCCACGCGATGATGTCGTTGATCGCAAACACCGCCACCGGCCGAGGCAGACCCAGCAGCCAATCCAGCAACGCCGCGTCGGTCGCCGGGTCGCGGTGACGCGCACCGACCGGCGTGGTCGGCCCCAGGTCGAA
>JBGTLW010000253.1:0-4216 GCA_041743835.1 Phycisphaeraceae bacterium
ACGCTTGAACTGCTCGTCGTAGGTCGGCCGAGGCTTGCGGGTCTTCTTCGATTCGGTCATGGTCGGGCTCCGTGGGTTGCGGTGAAAGAGCACCATCTTCCACCACTTCCCCGCGCCCGTCACTTGGGGGGAAGCTCATAGCTTGTGTCGCTATGGCTAACTTACAAGATCAGGATGAGCCGCGTGAACATGCAGTACAGCCAGATCTCACACAGTTGGGGAAGGATGTAGCTGAAGCACTCAAGACAGGAAATGCGTGTCCTTTATCTGCGCATTTACCTGGCCGCGAATATGCTCATGACATGATTCAACTGACACGATTTGGAAGTTTGCCCGTGGAGCACGACCGGGGAGGTGCTACGTGGGAAATTGATACCGATAAAAGTATGGAGATCAGTTTTCACACATTGCGAGAGCAAGTTTTGTCTCAAAACATCAACGTGAATGACATTGCGTGTAAGCATGTTGGCATTAAAGGTGTGTCAAATGTTGACGTGCATGATTTTAGTAAAGCAAAAGTTGTAACTTTAGAGGTGTTACTGCAAGTCGATGCCAGGGATGAGTTGACGATTATGGTAAAAGCAGTACAGGTAGATGGAAAGCTTAAAATCCTCGGCAGCTTTGACTGGACGACCCTAACACCTTCTGAGAGGGACGAGCTTCGAAGGTGGCCTCCTGGCAAATCGGCTGAGTACGATTTGCGTATCGAAAAATTGCTAGAGAAGCGTATCATAACTAAAGCTTATTTCAAGCAGACAGTGGGTAGGGGAAAGCTTGTCAAGGGTTTGTACCCAGTGACAGTAAGTCTGCCACACAAGTTCACGCAGGACAGCATTGACCAAATAGTCATAAGGGAAGACATGATTGATTCAGTGTTGGAGGAATCTGCTATAGACTCGTTAGAGTTTGCAGGTGAACATAGCAATTTTTTAGGTATACCTGGTCATTTGCTTGAGAAGGTTGCTGTGGATACTAAAGTTGTGTTGCCACAACACAACACAAAGTTTATGTCAAACATTTCAGATATAGACATATTTCAAGCGAAGTGGAATGAGGAAGAACGTTTGTTTCATCGTTTACCAGGTAGCCTACGAACGTTTCGTTCGCCAGCATTAGAAGTCGTACGCTATAGTCAATGGGCCGAGTTCAGGGATGGACACGTTGTGGAAGTGCATTTTATAGACGAACTAAAGCAACGTATGTTGCGATACAAGTTGCATGATTGAATCGGTAATGCGTACGAGATAGTAGCATTTGCCGAGGAGTGTCCAATGGTCTCCGCCGAGATCAACGGCGACAAGGCGACGCTCCGCAGCTACCCATGGCCGGCAGTTCCGGGGCCGGGCGGAGTCGGCGGGCCGCGTGCGATGCGGATGCACATTCTATCTACCCCACCCTGCCAGTAGCAGTCATTTGGCGGGGAGGCCAACCTTACGTGAATCCAATTCTCACGAAGCGCAGAGCGGTCTGCTTCTCACCGCTTCTGATCGTCGTCGTCGATGATCTGGAGCTCTTCGCTGTCGTCCAGAAAGGCTGGACGGTCGTCGTCATCATCGAGCAGCTCAAGGTCGCCGCCGCCCGAGAGGGCTTGAAGGGCGGCGAGGGGGTCGTCCAGATCGACTGTGGGGGTGGATTCTTCCGGCTCGATCTCGGCGGGGACTTCGATGTCGTCGTCGTCCAGCGTCATGGCGGAGTCTGAGGCCCCGAGGTCGCCCAGGCCCCCCAAGCCGCTGCCCTGGCTTTCCTCGCGGTTGACGATGGTGCGGACGGGTTTGATGTCCGTGGGTTGGCCATCGACCACGACGGTGAACACCACCGGCCCGACGACAATCTCGTCCCCAGCGGAGACTGCCGCTTCCTGGACCCGCGTGGTATTGTGGTATGTGCCGTTGCTCGAACCCAGATCGCGGACCTTGATCTGGCGGTCGGTGACCTCGATCTCGCAGTGCTGCCGGGAGACGCTGGTCAGGGGGATGCGCAGGTCACAGTCGTTCTTGCGGCCGACGACGACCTTCGGCTTGGTGATCGGGAAATCACGCCGGGAACCATCGGCTTTGAACATGACCAGGACGACATTCATCATAAATACGGTACCGAAGGGCGGTTGATGCAGCTCACAACCCGCGAGTTTATCCGCATAGAGCACACCCTTCAAGGCCGACCAATCTGGTCCAGCATGACCCCGCTGGCCGGGGGCACGGTGGCGGGGCTGTACATCCACATCCCCTTCTGCTTCCACCGCTGCCATTACTGCGATTTTTACAGCGTCGTGGACCCAGGCGACCCCGCACGGGACCGCCAGCAGGCGTTCACCACCGCTCTGATCGCGGAAATCGTGGATCGCTCGGGCCGGCTGGTGTGTCGGCCGGACTCGATTTTCGTGGGCGGGGGCACCCCCACACTGCTGCGGCCGGGCCTGTGGGTGGAGTTGCTCGCCTGCCTGCACAGCCAGGGCCTGCTGGAGCGTGTCACCGAGTTCACCGTCGAAGCCAACCCCGAGACGGTGACCGCCGAGTTGGCCGGGGTGCTCGCACAAGGCGGGGTCACCCGTGTGTCCATCGGGGCTCAGTCCTTCAACCCGGCCCACCTCAAGATGCTCGAACGCTGGCACGACCCTGCCAATGTCGCCCGTGCTGTGGACCACTTCCGCGGGGCGGGGGTCGGCCGAATCAACCTCGACCTCATCTTCGCGATCCCCGGCCAGACGCTGGACGATTTCGCAAGCGACCTGGACAGCGCGATCGCGCTGGGCGTGGAACACATCTCCTGCTACGCCCTGACCTATGAGCCGAACACCCAGATGACGACCCGCCTCCACAAGGGGCGCTTCCAGCCGTGCGATCAGGAGGCCGAGGCTGGCATGTACAACCTGGCGCTGGATCGACTGGCCGAAGCGGGTTATGAGCAGTACGAGATCAGCGCGTGGGCCAAGCCCGGCGAGCAGTGCCGACACAACCTGCACTATTGGCGGAACGACCACTACCTCGGGGTCGGCCCGGGTGCGGCGTCACACCTGTCGGGCCACCGCTGGAAGAACAAGCCCCACCTCGAGCAGTACACCACGCTCTCGCCGCAGCACCCGGTGGTGGACTATGAACACCTCGACGAACCGGGGCGTGCAGGTGAAGCACTGATGATGGGGCTGCGTCTGCGCGAGGGCGTTGACAGCGACTGGTTGACGCAAAATTTCTCGGAGCGAGACGGGGACATCAGCGAGCTCACCGCGCAGGGATTTATGGAGCCGCACGGCAGCCGTACCCGGCTCACGCGCAAAGGCCTGCTGGTCGCGGACTCCATCCTCTCGCGGCTGCTGTTCTGACGTGCAGCGAGCTGGCGCGTGTACAAGAATGGGGGGTGCCATGGTCAAGCGAAGCGCAGGCTATGTGCGACGGCAGGCGGTGCCGCACATAGCCCGCCTCGCTGCGCTCGTTGACCATGGCACTCCAAGTCAGCGGATGCTTGTCGGTCGCGTGTGTGCCGGGCGCCGGTTATTCCTGCGGCGCCGCTTCACCCTCGCTGCCGAGGTGGTCTGCGGCCTTCTTCGCGCTGGACTCGAGCGCTTCATAAGCTTCGACGAAGCCGGCTTTCACATCCACCCAGGCGTCGCCGCTGGCGTCTTTTAATTCGCCGAGTTTCTCGGCCGCGCGCTCGTACTGCACCTTGGCGTCTGCGGTGAGTTCCGCGGTCTTGCCGTCCGCGTCAGACTTCCAGCCGGCCAGCTTCTCTTTCCAACTGGCCATCTTCAGCTCGGACGCAGCGATGAACTTGTCCTTCTCTTGCGCGGCATAGCTCAGCGTGGTGTCCACTGCCTCGCCGACCTCACGCTTCACATCAGCGCCGGATACGGGCGCTTTGACATCCTCGCCGGCTGAGGCTTCGGGCGTGACGACCGGGGGTGTCGGCGGGACAGGCGGGGTGTTGGGCGGCGACTGCTCTTTGCAGCCCACGCACACCACACACACCACACATGCGGCCACCGTGAAAATGGAACTGTTGCGGTACATAAGCGATCTCCTTGTGTGAGAGAAAACGGGACAGTTAACGACTACGACGCTTGCGCTGCTTGTGCTGGGTGCCGCCGTCGGACCGCCGATCACGCGACTCCGCCGCGCGTCGCTGCTTCCGACTCATCGCCCGCTCGCGCCCTTCACCCGATCCCGCGCGTTCAGCCGCGGCCAGGTCCTCGCGCTGCACAGCCGTGCCGTCTCCTTGCCCC
>JBGTLW010000254.1:0-5436 GCA_041743835.1 Phycisphaeraceae bacterium
TCAGGCGGGCCGGCGAGTTTGCCCGGCTAAGTAACGAGCAGCGCGACCAGGCCCTGGCATTGGCGCATGAGCTTGTTCGCAATGAGCCGGGCATCTCGCTCAATCAAGCGGCGCTTGTCATCAGCAAGCAACTGGACCGCGCGCACGAAACCATCCGGCTGCTCCTCGCGCAGCAAGACCCACCGCTGTTCCCCGGCCGCGCCACCAAGCTATCCCAGCGCGACCATCGGCTGATCGAGCGGGCGATGCGGTGGGGTGTCCCCGTGATGAAACTTGCCGAGCGCTTCGGCAAAAGCCCCGGCTCGATCCGCAGGGCGGCGGCGTGTCATCGGCTACAACTCCTGCGCTCGCTCGACCTCACCGGCCCAAGTTCGCCCCTCTTCACCCGCCCCGATGCCCAAGAGGTTTATCTCACCAGCGAACGGGCGCAGCAGGCCGACCGCCCCGCCGCCGTGTTGCCGCGTGTCCCGCTTGGTGAACTCCCCGAGCCGATCAAGCCGCTGTATCAACAGCCGATGCTCGAAGCCGCGAACCAGCAGCACCTGCTCGGGCGATACCACTATCTGCGCTTTGCCGCACGCGAGTTGGTGACCCGCACACCCCACCACGCGCCGCGCGTGGGCGACCTCGACCTTGCCGAGGACTTCATCAAGCAATCCCAGGCGCTCCGCAGCCGCATCGTGCGTGCGAATCTGCCGGTGGTGCTGTCGGTTGCCCGGCGTCACACGCTGCGCGACCCACACACCCCGCCGCACCTGATCGTCCACCTGCTCGCCGCCGGTCACGAAGAGCTGATCGACGCGGCCCACGCATTCGACCCCTTCACCAGCCGGGATTTCTCGCGATACCTCATCAACCGCCTGCTGCGGCGGTACGCGGCCATGCCCGATTCAATCGAAAGACGCCGCGCCCTCCGACGCGATGACGACCAGCGCGTGCTGGACAACCTGCTCGCCGAGGCGCGTTTGCGGGGTGTGGACTTGCTAGCGGAATAGAGGCGGGGCGCGACAGCGGCGGCGGTCACCCGTGACGCCTCAATCCCCCGCGTACTCTGCGGCCGAGGTGCAGGTCTCACGCACACGCACGAGCTTGAGGATAGGCAGGTCCGGCAGCAGTCGTTCATACACCCAGCGTGCGAGCATCTCCGCGGTCGGGTTCTCCAGGCCGGGGATATCGTTGAGGCAGTAGTGGTCCAGCTCCTTGACGATCGGCTCGGTCAGGGCCTTGAGTTGGCCGAAGTCGATGAGATACCCCTTCGCTTCATCGACTTCGCCCTCGACCACGACCTCGACCTTGAACGAGTGGCCGTGCAGCCGCCGACACTTGTGTCCGTCGGGGAAGGTGGGCAGCCAATGCGCTGCTTCAAAGTCGATGGTTTTGATGAGCGATGCACGCATCATCCGATTGTACCGGCTCGCGCCGCAGTCATGAAGCGGACGCATAGGATCGGGGTTGCCTCACCGCCAAGGCGGCGCACCCATGAGCCGGCGGCACAGGCCGATCTGCCCGGTGTGCAGCGACTCGTGGCGGATGAACCACCAGATGGCATCCTCGCGGTTGGTCATCGCCCAGTGTGGCTGGCCCGGCGGGTCGTCGAGCGTGGCCGGGCGTAGCCCCGCGACCTCCGCCATCACCGCGACATGCACCGCATCCAGCGCCGCCACGATCGCATCTGCCGACGGATACAGCGTCGCATCCGCTAAGGGCATGGAGCCTTTGCCAAACAGCTTCCCAAACCCCGCGGTCAGGCCCGGCAAGGCTGGCAGCTCCCGCCCCAGCAACCGCTCCCACAGCAGCGAGCCTTCGGACACCGCCAGATGCCCAACCTGCCACGCGATGTGCGTCCCGCCGCCGGGCATCTCAAACCATCGGCCGCGGTCGGTCTGCTCCAAAACCCGATGGGTATAGGTGCGCGTGCGGTTGATGTGGTCCACAAGTGTCGCGAGTCGTTCCATACACACAGTCATCGGCCGTCAGATGACACAAACCGCAATGCGGGCGTTGCACAAATCCCGTTGTGTCACACGAAACGCGGGGGAAGCCCAGGGATTGCAATCCCTGGGCTTCGGATCTGTTCGCGCGCTTCACCGCATCGCGGCTGCCCCGTCCCCCTGCGCGGCACGGATCGCAGCGAGCACCTGGTCGGCGGTGTAGAAATCCGAGGTCAACACCGCGTCGCCATTCGGCGCGTACACCACGAGCAGCGGGATCGTCACCCGGCCGGTGCTCTCAAGCATCGCACGACCCACCAGGTTGTCGCTGCTGCTGATATCGACTTTCATCGGCACGACCCCGCGGCTGTTAAGTGCCGTCGAGACCTCCTCCGAATACAGCACGCGGTGCTCAAGAGCCTTGCAGTTGAGGCACCACTCGGCGGTGAAATCCACGACGACGACGTTGCCCTCCGCAAGGGATTGGGCGAATTGCTCGGGCGTGTAGTACACCCAGTTCACGGGGCCACGGTCCGTTAGTTCAACCCCGCCCAGCGCAGCGAGCGCAATGGTCACCAGCCCCACAACCGTCCATGTGGCCCTGCGATATGGGCATGAGGAGAACTGCCAGACGCGGTGGACCATCCACCCGCCCGCTGCCGCGATCAGCGCCATCACCGGCCACCAGTAAAGCAGCGTGGGCGGCGCGGGGGGCTTCGCGGTGAATATGCTCAGCCCGACACCCACAAAGTATGCTGCGGCCGCGAGCATCAGCAGGCCCATGACCTGCTTGAGCAATTCGCTGCCCGGCCCGGTGCGCGGCACACGCGCGACCAGCGCGGGGAAGGCTGCGAGCAGCAGGTAAGGCAGAGCCATGCCCACGCCGATCGCCCCGAAGGTGAGCAGCGTGACTGGCGCAGCCTGGAGCGTCGCCCAGCCGGCCGCGGCCCCCATGAACGGCGCGGTGCAGGGTGTGGACAGCACAGCAGTCATCACCCCGAAGCCGACAGAGCCGAGGATGCTTTCCTGCTTGGGGCTGACGGAGTAAACCCAATTGGGCAGGCGAAGCGAGAACACGCCACACATCCCCACCGCGAAGACCGCGATCACCAGCCCGACGGCCACGGTAAACAGCGGCCGCTGAAACAGGTCGTTTGCCGCGCGGAACTCCGCAAGCGTCGCGATCGCCACCGCAATCGCCAGCCAGAACCCCACGATCCCAGCCGTCATCGCCAGCCCCAGCACCAGCGTACGCCCGCGCGAGCCCGCCGTCTTGCTCAGGCTCATGACCTTGATGGGGATCACCGGCAGCACGCACGGCGTGAAGTTCAGCAGCAGCCCGCCCACTGCCGCGACAAGCAGCAACAGCGCCACACCGATCGGCCCGGTCGCATCGAGCGAAAAGAAGTAGAAGTTGATGGCGGACGCTGTGGCCGTCGCGTCGTCAAAACCCGCGAAGAGTGCCGCGACTTCGGCGCTGGGGGGCGGGATGTCGGCCTGCGACGCGACGATGGTGAGGGATGCGGGCAGCTCGATCTCGGTCGGTGCGAAGCAGGCTAGCGCGTCGCAGGCCTGCACCGTGACCCGCACCACCGCCGCCAGCTCGCCGGGCGTTGCGTCTGGCGAGACCGTCACGGGGATGTAGATGATGGTCTGCCCCTCGAACACGGGCAGCTTGTCTGCGGCAAACAGGAAGGACACTTCGATGTCGTGCGTGGCGGGGAAGCGTGTGGGCGACATCGCCAGCACGCCGGGGGCCGAGGGCACCAGCGATACTGCGGTGGGGATGAGGAACGATTCAGACGCGGGGATGCGTGCGGCATCCGCGTTGATGTGGAAGTTCTCAGCGATGTCGAGCACGACCGCGAGGATGCGCTGGTCGCCCGGGTGGGCTTGGGGCTGGTCCCACACAGCACGGGCCTGGACCACGCTGGCGGAGTCCGCTTGACCGAGCGCAGCGGGCTGCCAAGCCATGAACAAGCACGAAAAGACGAGCGGAATAAGGCGAGCTAGGTGCATAAGGGCATTCTAGGGGAGGGCTTAACCCCGGACGCGTGCGTTTGATTCCCGTGGGGTTGGGCGCCGGGAGCCGATGATTGAAGCACGCGCCCGGTGTCGCCCGATAACAACGCTATCCGCCGCGACCGGCCCGGAGCGATGCTATGCCCGACGTGCTCAACCAGGACGACATCAATGCCTTGCTCTCGGCGGTCGAGGGCGACGACAACGACGGCTCGGACGGCCGGAACGCCACCGCACGGATTTTCAGCAAACGACGCGGCGGCGTGCCCGACGATGTCGAGGTCCGCGATTACGACTTCAAGCGGCCGGAGCGCGTGTCCAAGGACCAGATGCGGGCGCTCGAATCACTCCACGAGGGCTTTGCCCGCAGCTTCGGCGCGGGGCTTTCGGGCTTCCTCCGCACGATCATGGAGGTGAAGGTCGCCAACATCGAGCAGATGACCTTCAGTGAGTTCACGCACTCGCTGCCCAACCCCACGTGCTTCAACCTGATCTCCTGCGCCCCGCTCGAAGGTTCGCTATGCCTGGAGATCAGCCCGCTGATTATCTACCCGGTGATCGACCGCCTGCTGGGCGGTTCCAACGCGGACTTGTTCATCCCGCAGCGGCCGCTAACCGCGATCGAGCTGCGTCTGGTCAGCAAGATTCTGGACCGCGCACGGGGTGCCCTGCGTGAGGCGTGGGAGAACATTGTCGAGCTTGATTTCAAGTTTGAGGACAGCGAATCCAACCCGGTGCTTGTGCAGATCGTGCCTCCGAACGAGGTGGTGGTGGTGGTTGGTTTTGAGCTGAAGATGGGTGGCCGGGCTGGCACGATGAGCCTGTGCATCCCATACAACGTGATCGAGCCGGTGGTTGAAAAGCTGAACAATCAGACGTGGTCGTCGTACCGCCGGCAGGACCGGGACAAGAAGCTTCGCAACCGGTTAACCAGCCACCTGGAAGTGGCGCGGGTCGATGTCTCAGCGAGGCTGGCGGACACGAGCATGCGCCTGTCGGACCTGGTCAATCTTCAGGTGGGCGACCTGATTATCACGGAAAAACCCGCGGCGGCCCCGCTGTCGCTGCTGGTGGAAGGCAAGCGCAAGTTCATCGGCCAACTGGGGCAGTACAAGGGCAACCGGGCGTTCAAAGTCGAGCGTGAGATCACCCCCCGCGACCGCGTTTAACCCAGCATCACCGGGCTGCCCCCTCCGCAATCCAAGCCCATTTTCAACTCCAATCAACCTAGCCCGCGAGCTGCGCTCGGTCGGCGGGCATCCCACCCCCGCTCGCAAACCCTTCTCTACAAGCGGTTTCAGGCGATTCGGGGGGGCGGGGGGTTGATTTTGTGATTTACGAAACAGGGTGAAGACATTTACCCCCGATCTCCACCGGTGAGTGTTTGGATGAGGTAGGTGTCTTCGAGGCCGCAGCGGAGGCGTCGGGTTTTGAGGCTGGTGCGTTTGGCTTTGAGCTTGGTGCTGGCCTTGGGGGTCGAGCG
>JBGTLW010000255.1:0-2513 GCA_041743835.1 Phycisphaeraceae bacterium
GGTCTTGATGAGATCGGAGATGATGATGGGGTTGGAGGTCGCGCCCGTCGCGCCCAGCGCCTTGTTCTTCACGATCAGGTCCGGGTCCACCGAGTCCAGCCACAGCCGGGTCCCGGAATCAATCAGCGAGCGGAGGGGAGATGTCATCGGTCGGTCCTTTCAAGGCAGGGCTTGCGGGGGCTGGCTGGCACGGTGCCAACAGGCGCGGCGGGCCGTCACTAAGTGTATCGGTTGAATAGGGGGGATCGCGTCAGACGGGTGCGAGCGGTAAAAATTAGTACCCGTTGACGGTATTTCGGGCTGTGGACTCCGCCAAAGCGAGCCAGTCCAGCACCGCGGAACGCCCGCGCCAAGCGTACCCGGTCCGCCGCATCATTTCTCGGCCGTCGGCATCCATCACAATCAGCGTCGGGTATCCCTCGATGCCCAGTGACCCAAGCGTCATCGCCTGTGCCTCGGTCATCGAGTCCTGCTCGATCCGCACGGGCACGAAAGCCGCCGCGATCTGAGCCGCGTCCTCATCCCGGGCAAACACATCGCCCTTGAGCGCCTGGCAAGGCCCGCACCACGACGCGGTGACCCACAGCAGCACGGGCTTGCCGGATTCGCGTGCCTCGGCCTTCGCCGCCGCCAGATCGCCCCGCCACGGCACAAGGTCGCGCGACGCCGAGGCCCGCCAGGTGTCATACAGGTACGCCCCGATCAGGATCAGAGAAAGCACCACCAGCCAGCGCGCGATGCGCTGGGGAAACGAAGTAGCGGGGCGGGTTGGCGGGGGATGGTCGGGCATGGCCTACGAGAGGTACAACCCCGAGCACGCAGGAATTGTTCCCCGCCCGCGCGGCGTATCGCTCGGCCAGCCGTTGTCACGCCTCATCGCCCCTTCGCCCGACGATCGCCTGGATCACGACAAGGAGCGCGAGGCAACCCAGGAACGTGACGATGGTGCTCATTAGCAACCGCCACAGCACGCCCTGATGTACCCCGGACCAGATCATGATGATCGACAACGGCACAGCCACCGTGACGCATATTAGCGAAAGGTAGTAACAGACTTTTTGCACGTATCGCATGGGGGTACTCCGGATATTGGTGGCACGCAGTAGTGGCTTGAGCCTTAAAAATCGACAGGAGGCACCACAAGTCCGGTTTGCTCGACGAACTGTTTCTGCTTTTCCGGCGACTGCTGGTAGTGCAACACTCGAAGTGTGTAACCCCCGACAACGCGATTGCCATCGATATACATCCAGTCGCTCAACTCTTCCGGCTTCACCTCCACACGGTCGCCGAATTTGACAAGTTGGGTATCGACCGGTTCGTTGTTGATGGTGCCATGGAAGGCTGTGCCGTCCCACGTCACATCGATGATCCAGATATGTTCTCTGCCATGCGTTGGTGCGTCGAACGGCTTCTTGACGGAGTGGCCATGATGTTGAACGTTTGGCTTGTTCAGTGCTGCGATAAGTTGCGTGTACGTCTCCTTTGCCTTGGCGACAGCGCGGGCCAGTTGCTCGTTATCCTCAGTGCGAGTGTAATCCGGTTGGCCGGACCGCTCTATCACTTGCGCGTTCTTCCCTGAATCGCCACAGCCGAAAGCCGCAAGCGAGAAGGTGACGCAGATGACCGGCAGGATGAAGTGTTTTAGACAAGTGTGCATGTCAGCCCTTTCGAAATGGTTCAGTCGCCAGCCGCCCACGGAAACGGGCTTCCAACCGGCTACTGTGTGATTCATTGTCGCCCACATGGAGTAGCAGGTCAAGTGCGCGCTGCTCTGTGCGCGGTGCGAGGAGTGCCTTGGGGTGGGACGGGCGTCCCGCCCGTCAGGGCTTCATCGACTTGCAACCCTTGTTTTGGGCTGCGCCCAAACGACGGGCGGGGCGCCCGTCCCACCATATCACACGCATACAGAGCCGCAGCTACGTCTGACGCTTGCGCCACTCGGTGGTGAGCATCCCGGCATAGCCCCAGTTCTCATCATCAATCTCATCGATGACAACATGCGTGTGCTCGGGCTTCTTCCCGAGCGTGTCCCGCAGCGTCTGCGTGATCTCAGCCACGATCCGAGCCTTCTGCTCGGCCGTCGCCCCCTTGGTAATCCTGACGTTGACATAGGGCATGGGTCAATCCTCAAGCTTAAGTGGCAGCCGCAACCCTGAGCCGCCTATGGCGGCCCCGCCTCGGGGACGGGGCGGCTCTTTACTGTTCGTTTATTTTCTAGGTGTGCACTCCGCAGGTCAACTGGACTGATGGTTGCGGGCCTCTCTCAGCATCGAGTATGCACGACGCAACTCAGCAGACAACTCGTAACCGCATTCCACACAGGAGGGCACATCATGCGATCGCAGGTCATACCCACAGCGCGGGCACAGGGTCTGTGAGCTTCCCCCCAAGTGACGGGCGCGGGGAAGTGGTGGAAGATGGTGCTCTTTCACCGCAACCCACGGAGCCCGACCATGACCGAATCGAAGAAGACCCGCAAGCCTCGGCCGACCTACGACGAGCAGTTCAAGCGT
>JBGTLW010000256.1:0-1714 GCA_041743835.1 Phycisphaeraceae bacterium
AGCGGAGGGCTGGAAAGTCGTGGCGCCGCCGGTGGCAGAAGAGCAATCCGCGGTCGTCCGCGAAGAGCCGCCGAAACCGTAAGGCCGAGGCCGCATCGCCAACACGGAGATGGAACCTCGCATCCGCGAGGTGTGCGTGCCGAGTCCCGCAAGTAGCGCGAAGCGATACCTGGCTAGTATCTACTTGCATAAGTCCGTGTCGTAACGAAGTTGCGGGATACCCAAGCCTGCGACCCCGATCATCCTCAGCCAAGACGAACGCCAGCAACTCGGCGCGATCCGGCGCCAACCCAAAGCCCAGGCCCGTTATGTGCAGCGCGGTCAGATCATCCTGCGGGCGGCCGAGGGGATGGCTTCCAAGGAGATCGCCGCCCAGTTGCGGATCAGCCCGGGGGTGGTCAGTAAGTGGCGCACGCGGTTCGAACGCGAGGGGCTGAGCGGTTTGCACGATGACCATCGCGCGGGACGCCCGCCGACCCTCGATGAGGACGAGTTTCGCACGCGCCTGCTGGCACAACTCGACCAGCCTGCTCCAGCCGGGCATGTGCGCTGGGACGGACGCCTGCTGGCCAGGGCGCTCGGGGTCAGTGCGGATCGGGTCTGGCGGGTGTTGCGCACCCTCGGCATCAGCCTCCAGCGGCGACGGAGTTGGTGCGTTTCCACCGATCCGCAGTTTGCTGAGAAGGCCGCCGATGTGGTCGGCCTCTACCTGGCGCAACCCGAGCATGCGGTCGTCTTAAGTTTTGATGAGAAGCCCTGCATTCAAGCCTTGGAGCGGGCGCAGGGCTGGTTGAAGCTGCCCGACGGTCGCGCCCTCACCGGTTTTGCCCACGAATACAAACGCCACGGCACGAGCACCCTTTTCGCCGCGCTCAACGTGGCCACCGGGCAGGTGCTCGGCGGCCACTTTAAGCGCAAGCGGCGGGTGGAGTTTCTGGAGTTCATGGACCGCCTGGTGGCGCTGCATCCGGGCAAGGAACTGCATGTCATTCTCGACAACCTGAGCACCCACCGCGTGGAGCAGGAGCCGTGGCGCAAGGCCCACCCGCAGGTGCATTTCCACTTCACGCCGACACACGCCTCCTAGCTCAATCAGATCGAGGTGTGGTTCAGCATTCTTTCGGCCAAGGCGCTGCGCGGGGCGAGCTTCCGCTCGGTCAAAGAACTGATCGCGCAGATCGACGCGTTCATCGCCGCCTACAATGAGGACGCCGCGCCCTTCGACTGGACCAAGGTCAATTTTCGCGCGAAAAGTCTTGCCGGTAAGTATTCGGACTTATGCAAGTAGATACTAGGGCGTGTTTGTAAACCTACCAAAGCAGGGAGATGATGGTGGCGACGAGGCAGACAAAGCCGAAGAATGTTGCGGCGAGTTTGTCGTAGCGAGGCAAGCGTCCGCTGGAGCGCCGGTAGCGGTCAGTTGCGGAGATGTCAGAGCATGGGGGCCTATGGTGCGCCCGTGAAGCGGGCGTCAACGCGGGTGAGAGTACCGCCGGTGCAAATTAGACGGTTCAGCACCGAAGACCGTGCCAACTGCGTCGCCGCGAGGCGGGGTGGGGAGCAGGCATGGAGTCGAACCGGCAGGTCGCAATCCAAATAGACCACAAAGATGAGCCTCGAAAATGACAACCGGCAGCCGAGCTTCTCAGAGCTAAGTGAAGGCCGCAGAGTCGAGACCCGGACCAACCGTCGTGGGTCTTGGCAATGGACGGCG
>JBGTLW010000257.1:0-2785 GCA_041743835.1 Phycisphaeraceae bacterium
GTCGGTCACCAAGTTCATCTACGACGGCTGGCGTCTGGTCGCGGAGACCAACGGCAACAACCAACTGATCCGCAGTTACGTGTGGTCTGCGGTGCCCATCGCCTCGACGCACCGTGCGGTAAGCGTCGGCCCAAGGCCGGGCGTCAGCAGCAGCGTCAGCAGCGCGTCTTGTTCAGCGCGGTTGTAATCCCCCCTCAAATCTGACTCATTCAAAAGTAGAGGCTCCCGTTAGAATCCCCTTACCCAAGGAGCCTTTTGATGAAGACGAGCAAGTTCAGTGAATCGCAGATCGTATCGATCCTCCGGCAGCAGGAGGCGGGCCTCAAGGTCGCGGACATCTGCCGGGAGCACGGGATCAGCGCCGCGACGTTTTACAAGTGGCGTAGCAGGTACGGCGGGATGGACGCGTCGATGCTTAAGCGTGTGAAGGAGCTCGAGGCCGAGAACACGCGATTGAAGAAGATGTACGCCGAGTCCCAGATGGACCAGGCGATCCTGAAGGAGGCGTTATCAAAAAAATGGTAAGGCCCGGCGACCGTCGTGACGTGGCTCAGTGGGCGACCGCTGAGCGTCACGTCTCGGCGCGTCGGGCCTGTGTCCTGTGTTCGATCAGCTCGGGGTGCTACCGGTATGCATCCCGGCGTCGGCCGGATGATGAGATCGTGGATGTGCTGACCCGGCTGGCCGAGTCCAAGCCGCGTTGGGGGTTCGGGCTGATGTTCGACTGGGCGCGTCATCATGGCTACGACTGGAACCACAAGCGGGTGTACCGCGTGTACAAGGAGCTTGCGTTGAATCTGCGGATCAAGCCTAAAAAGCGTTTGCCTGCAAGGGAATCCGTGCCGTTGGATGAGGCGCTGGAGCCCAACGATTGCTGGTCGCTGGACTTCATGAGCGACAGCCTGACGGACGGGCGTTCGTACCGGGCGCTGAACGTGATCGATGACTTCAATCGTGAAGGCCTGGCGATCGAGGTGGACCACTCGCTTCCCAGCGAGCGTGTGGTGCGTGTGCTGGAGCAGGTTGCGGAGGAGCGCGGCTACCCCCGGAAGTTGCGTTCGGACAATGGGCCGGAGTTTATCGCGCACGCGTTGAAGGCTTGGGCGGAGGAGCACGAGGTGGTGCTGGCCCCGATCGAGCCTGGCAAACCCCGCTTTTACAAGTGTTTACCGACCCTCGCCAAACAATCGAAAACGGGGTGTCGCGCAACCAGTTGTCATTATTCGAGTAACGATGGGTCAGTAGTGAGAATACCCGTTGCGAAAGTCCCTCGCTTCGCAGGTCCTTCTCGATCGGCCGGTTGAAGACCGCCATGGGCAAGCGATTGCAACGGCAGCGAGGCGAGAAACTCGAGCGCTCCAAACGCGCACCTCTACGAGACCGGCGGGACGCGTCGCACGCACCTGCGTGGGCGAGCCAACATCCTCAAACGCCTGATCGTCCATGGTCGTGGCGTTTCGCACAACCTGGACCTGATCATCAAGAATGACTTGGTCGGCTAACGCTTGGCCGAGCAGGCGATGCATAAGGCCGGACGGAGGGTGATGACATGGGTAACCCCGACTGACGTAGAGCTATTACAACCGCGGGGCTTGCCAGCGATCTTACTTAACAATTTTAGCACACTTAGTGCGAATCCTGTTGACGCCGACGCCACACTCGCTATAATTTGTGCCGTGTCTTTCACGCCGGGTGGAAGGCAGAGAGGATTAAATTGAAAGGGGTAGACTGGGGCTTCCGATGGGTACTAACGGGGATCTTGTCCTGACTTGCCCGTGGGGATGCCAAATTAATCATGACGATCTGAATGGCATGGCCTGTAATGCGACGGGATCGTTGTGTTTTATCTGATTTATGTAAAGTGTAATTTTGTAATTACTGGGCAGTAGTCGTTGCGGCTAAGCGGTATGAATGCGCACTTTTTGTAAACACTTGTGCTGTGATAATGGCACAACGGGCAGACGAGACTGACAGTATGCGGTCTTAAACACAAGAAATCATGCTCGCGTGCAACTACTATCCTCCAAAGGGACAATGACTATGATATCCGGGCTCACGAAGGCATTGGCAATCACCGTTACTGTCGGTGTGATATCAGTTCCGACGCTGGCTGCGGACCCGCTCTTGCAACGGGCTGTGCGGAGTATGGATCGAGAAACTGCTTCTGCGCCCAAAGCCGGGGCCAAATCTCCGTCAAACAAGGACCAGGACGATCGTGACTATCAAGGAGTTGCGTTATATCACGTGAATCCCCGGTTGGATAAGGCGGTGGTCCACGCTGAGCAACTGATTCGCAAGCACCCTAGTGATTTAGATAAACTGCGTGAGGCCTATTCCACACTCATAGAGGCACGGAGGCGGGCTGGCAAAGTGCCCGATCCGCGTGTCGAAGCTTTGTTGGGTGAATTGGCGCTGCTGCAGGGTCAGCCGGCACGAGCGAGCAGGTACGTCGGTCCGTTCATACCTGAAGACGTGTCAAGTCTTCGGGGGGATGATTTGGAGGCCTTGCACAATGCGGTGTATATCCATGGTCGGGCTGTTCTCGCAGAGGCTGTGCGGACCGCCCGAGACGAAGCCCGCACATTACAACGCAAGCCTCGTACGACGATCAATGATTTTTTCGGAGTGCCGGTCGGCAAGGGTAATCGAGATATTGTCAAAAGCTGTGGATGAAGTTTGATCAGGCGGCGTGTTGTTTGACTCCGTCGGTGAAGGTGATGCCGGCGATGACGTCGCCGATCAGTTCGTGGCCGTTGAGCCGTCGCCACTTCTTCTGGGCCGACTC
>JBGTLW010000258.1:0-18700 GCA_041743835.1 Phycisphaeraceae bacterium
GGGTGACGGGGATGCCCGCGTACATCGGCGCCGCAATGCCGGACGTGATGCCGGGGATCACCTCGCATACCACGCCGTGGCGGGCCAGGTAGGCCACTTCCTCCGCACCGCGTCCGAATAAGTACGGGTCGCCGCCCTTCAGCCGGACCACCCGCAGCCCCTGCTGGGCGAGCTCTACCATCAGGGCATTGGTCTGGTCCTGCGTCAGGCGGTGTTCCTTGGCCCGTTTACCCGCATCGATCAGCCGGCAACCGGCCGGGGCAACCGCCAGCAGCCTCGGGTTCGCCAGGGCGTCGTACACCACCACGTCGGCCCGCCGCAGCGCCGCCAGGCCCGCCACGGTGATCAGCCCCTCATCCCCCGGCCCAGCGCCCACGAGGGTCACCCGGCCACCGGCCGGGGGTTGTAACGATTTTTTCGTCTGATCTGTCAAGGTGGGTTAACTGGGGGGTTTATTCTGCCGATGCTGCTTCCAGAGCGGGCATCATCCCGCTGCCAATGAAGGGAGCTTAGCATCATGTCAAGCCTGCCCGCATTCAAACTCGTCCGAACCAAGCCCGCGCCAGACGTCTACAAACTCGAACGCAGGACCGCGCAGCGCCGGCCGAGCAGCGGAACCGTCACCGCCGTCTGCACCACCGACCCCGAGGGCGAACGCCGACGACGCATCACCACGCTACACCTCCGAGATGTCTCGGACACCGGCATGGGTGCCCTCTGCGAACACCCACTCACCCGCGGCACCCGCGTCGCCCTGCTCATCCCGCCCCACGGCCCGGAGAGCGGGTTCGATGTCTTCGGCGAGGTCGTCCGCTGCAAGCCAGCCCACCGCGGCTACGAAATCGGCATCGCACTCGACCAGGCCGTCAGCGCCTGCGCCTGACAATTCACCTACGACCCATCCCCCAACGAGCCGCGACCCTCAGGGAGCGGGGTACCGCCACACATTTCGATAGCACCCCGCTCCCTGACGGTCGCGGCTCGTTAAAGCGTGAACCACCACATCCCGCCGCGCCTACGCGTCCTCATCCTGCAACGCGGCAAGCATCGCCAGGTAGCTGTCCGTCAACGCCTGCGGGATCACGCGGACCTGACCCGTCACCTCCATAAAGTTCACATCACCCTCCCACCGCGGCACGATGTGCAGATGCGCGTGCCCCGGCAGACCCGCGCCCGCGCATCGCCCAAGGTTCATCCCCAGATTCACACCCTGAGCGTTCATCGCCCGACGCAGCAGCCTGCTCCCCAACTCCCCCAACTCCATCAAACCCGCACGCTCCAGCGCGGTCATGTCCGACAGGTCCGCAAGGTGATTGCTCGGGGCCGCGAGCAGATGGCCATTGGTATAGGGATACCGATTCATCATCAGCACGCCGCGGCTATCACTGAGCAGCACCAACTGCTCGCGGCGTTTCTTCTCATCCCCAGAATCACCCGCAACACCCGCCGCATCACACAAAAAGCAACCGCTGGCCCGTGCCGGCGGCCGCTCGGTCTTGTCCAGGCCACGGATGTAATCGATACGCCACGGCGCCCAGAGGTTGTGCCGACTCTCGCTCATCCCCACAGATTACCGCGCCGGGGCGATCACGCCGAGGCACCGAGACACCGAGGCACAGAGGGATAGCAATCCCTCGGCTTCCCCTCCCCCCCATCAAGGCACAACCCAAAAAAACCGCGCAGTAGGGTGCGTCACCGCGATCTGCGTCCCCGCCCAGTCGTGCCACGCGGCCGACCCATCGAGCCTGGAGTTGTTGAGACCGGAAGGCTCTTCCACGCGCTCGGCCGCATCGTGGCCGAAGTACTTCCCATCGCTGGGCTTCTGGAAGCTGATGCACGCCCACAGCGGGAGTTGCCCCGCCTTCGGCCCACGGTAGTCTGGCTTGGGCACCACCCACGTCGCCGCCGGGCGGAAGTAGAACTGGTAGCCGATCGACTCGACGACGTAGGCGGAATGCACCGAGGGGTTCCGCACCTGATACACCGGGCCGGGGCAGAACATCGTCGGGTCGCGGGGGGCGTCGAGGTATGGCTCGATGAAGGTCTTGTTGATGTCGTAACCCGCCCCGCCATCCTGCACGCGATTGAGCTGCCCGCTGCCCGGCCGATGCGGCATCTCCTGGCGGTTGTCCAACTGATACGTGACCGTGGCGAGCGTGATCGCGTGCAGTCGGCTGAGGCAGGTGATGCGGATCGTCTGGTCCCTCGCCGCCCCAAGCGCCGGCAGCAGCATCGCGATCAAAATCGCGATGATGCTGACGACGACAAGCAACTCAATCAGCGTAAAACCGTGTAGGGGCCGGTTGTGGTGGTTCATGGTGGTGGTTTGCAGCATGTAAACCCGGATCATGCCCGGCGGCTGCGGCCCAACATCAACGCGGCCCCCAACCCCATCAACGCGAGGGACGCGGGTTCGGGGATCTGAGTGAAATCAAGCACGCCGGACGCGGCAAGGTTATCGTTGAAGCCCAGCGTCTTGTCACCGAGGCCGACGCGGACCTCATCGAAGAAAATGGGGAGGTTGTTGCCGGTCGCGTTGCCGAGGAAGTTGACGTCGTCAAGCCTTGAGCCGGCCATGCTGCCGATGAAGTTTCCGTTTGAGAGTGTGAGCGTCTCTGCTGCGGTACCCGCCACATCAGTCAGGTCGGTAGGGTTGATATACAGCGTCAGGATGTCTGCGCCGCCGGACTGCTGGCCATCGCTCTGCGCACGCACGACAAGCAAGTGGGCCTGACCGGTCGCAAACGTTGTTGAGCCGGTTTGCGTGGTGCCTCCCGTGGCGGTGATTACCGCGCGGCCATTGTCGCCGAAGCCGAAGCTGAAGCTGCCTGACCCCGCATCACCGGTCAAATCGATTCTCACGTTCATGACGTTGCCGGAGTTGAGCGCCAACGTATCGAACCGAAGCAACGCGCTGCCCCACCAGTCTTCCTGGGTCTTGTTCGCCGCATCAAGCCCGTGGATCGCATCGCGGGTGGCACTCTTGGGGTCGTTATTCGTGCCTGAGGTTCGCAGCAGTTGCACCTTACCGCCGGCTGTGTTGAGCGTGCTCAGCGCGGTGCTGTAGGTGAGGCTGTCGTTTTGAACCGAGTAGGCCGCGCCAGCCGTGTTCGCCGACCACGCGCCGGACCAGCCGAAAGGCGTCGTCGGGTTTGTCTGATTGACTGGGTTCTGTGAAGTGAGGTTGCTGCCTGCCGTGTATTCGCCGTTGGCCGCAGTGCCGCCGACTTTGAACTGCTCGGCCACGAGCACTGCCGCTTGGGCGTAGCCGCAGGGGATCAAGGCACTCACAAGTGTTAGCGTCGTCAGGGTCTGATGCATTCGCATGAGCAGGTTCCTCCAAATCGAGGTGAAAACGTGGGAATCACCCGGAGACTTCCGGGACGACCTCTAACCTATACCACGCATAGCACCCGGGCAATGCTTAATTGCGTGTATCTTGTGTTGTTTTGCGCACTTTTCTGGTATCATGCTCGGTATGCCGAACACGCGACGCATCGGGTTGGCGCTAGATGGGCGGGACAGCTTCAGCCGGTCCGTCCGCATCGGGGCGTGTCGCTATGGCCTGCCGGGGCAGGACTGGGTCACGCGGGGTGTCCGGGCCGACCCCCAAGGCATTGCGCTATTGATCCAATGGGGGGTCGATGGCTACATCGTCGGCGTGGGTGACGCGGAGACCGTTGCAGCCGTCCACGCGCTGGGCAAGCCGGCCATCAACATCCGAGGCCGATGCGACACCGACCTGCCCCGCGTCGGCGTCGATGACCCGGCGATCGGGCGACTCGCGGCTGAGCACTACCTCGACAACGGGTTCACCCGGTTCGCGTTCATCGGCTCGGCGACCGACAGGTATGCCGACCACCGGCTCGCGGGCTTTACCCAGCGTCTCGCAGCCGAGGGCCACGCCCCTCTGACCTTCCGTGGCCACACGCTGGACCCCGCGGACGACAAGACCCTCCGCGACTGGTTGCAGACGCTGCCCACCGCAACCGGGGTGTTTGCCGCGGACGATCGCTGGGCGCTGCGTGCCAGCGAGCTGGCGCGCGAGGCGGGGCTGATCGTGCCCGATGACGTTGCGCTGCTGGGGGTCGATGATGACGAGATGTGCCGGATGACCTGGCCGCCGCTCTCAAGCATCGCGCTGCCGTCGGAGAAGGTCGGCTACGAGGCGGCCAGGATGCTGGACCGCATGATCCACGGCGAACCCGCGCCGCCCGACCTGCTGCTGCCCCCGCTGGGTGTCATCGCCCGGCAGTCCACCGCCTTGGCCGCAGTGGATGACCCGGATGTCGCGGCCGCGCTGCGCTTCATCCGAGAGAACGCGCACAGGCCCATCGGCGTGCCGGATGTCGTCGCCAACACAACCATCAACCGCCGGTGGCTTGAAGTCAGCTTCCGCAGGAACATCGGCCGCACCATCCTGCAGGAGGTCCAGCGCGTGCGCATCGATATGGCCAGCCGACTGCTCCGCGAGACCGACATGAGCATGGCCCAGATCGCAAGCGCCACGGGGATCGGCTCGGCGCAGCGCCTGGCCATCCTCTTCGGCAAGAAGGCGGGCATGACACCCACCGATTACCGCAGGCAGTTCAGCCTCCGTCCCACATCCATCGCGCCCCCGGAACAGCCCCCAGAGCACCCCCGGACAACCCCCGGACAACCCCCGGAACTGCCATGAAACACCCGGCAAGCTAACATGAAAAAGGGTGAGCAACGGGACTCGAACCCGCGACCCCCAGGATCACAACCTGGTGCTCTAACCAACTGAGCTATGCTCACCATCAAGGCAAGGGGCAACTACGCCCTCCGCCGAGCCCTGAAGCGTAAGACCACACCACCGGCATGTCAACCACCAACAGGGTGACCTGGCGTTTTCAAGCTTTTGCGGCCAGCACGGCGTCGATCGCGGCCAGTTCGTCTGCGCAGAAATCCGCGGCTTGCATGGCGCTGACGTTCTGGGTGACCTGCTCGGGGCGCGAGGCGCCGATCAGGGCGGAGGTGACATCCCCCCTGCCGTCGCCCTGCGGCCGAAGCACCCACGCCAAGGCCATCTGCGCCAGCGTCTGGCCGCGCGCCTGGGCGATCTCTTGCAGCTTCTTGAGTTTGGCGACCACCTCGGGTTTGACTTCCCCCTCCTTGAGGAAGCCGGACTTCTGTTTGGCGCGTGAGTCTTCCGGCACGCCGTGGAGGTACTTGTCAGAAAGCAGCCCCTGACGCAGCGGGCCGAACGCGATGATCCCGACGCCCAGGTCTCCGGTCGCTTCGGTGAGGCCCGCCTCGATGCTTCGTTGGAGCATGGAGTAGTTGGGCTGATGGATGATGGGCCGGGCCCAGCCGTTCGCATCGCAAGCTGCGCAGGCCGCGCGGAGCTGGTCGGGCGAGTAGTTGGACACGCCGGCGTAGAGCGCCTTGCCGCTGCGGACGATCTGGTCGAGGGCCGCCATCGATTCTTCCACCGGCGTCTGGGTGTCGGGGCGGTGGTGATAGAAGATGTCCACGTAGTCCAGTTGCAGGCGCTTGAGTGACTGGTCGCACGACGCGATGAGGTACTTCCGCGACCCTGCGTCGCCATAAGGCCCGGGCCACATGCGGTATCCCGCTTTGCTGGAGATGATTAGTTCGTCCCGGTATCCCGCGAAGTTTTCCTTGAGGATGCGCCCGACGCGGAGCTCCGCGCTGCCGGGAGCCGGGCCATAGTTGTTGGCAAGATCGAAGTGCGTGATGCCGTGATCGAACGCGGCAAAGAGCATGCGTTGGGCGTTGTCGTGGAAGTCGGGCTCGTTGAGTTGGCGGGGGTCTGTCCCGGCATCACCGAAGTTGTGCCAACAACCCAGGGAGATGGCTGGGAGCATGAGGCCGGTCCGTCCACAACGACGGAACCAGGGCGCGGGCTGGTCGTAACGGTTTTCAGCGGGTGTGTAGTCAGGCATGGTGGTTTGGTCCGGGGAACATTCTAGGGGATGCGGCGCGGTGTGTGGGGAGCCGAGGGATGGCAATCCCTCGGCTTTGGGGGGAGGCATCACAACAGAAGCCCACGCTCGACGAGCGTGGGCTTCCTGGGGGGGTGGGTGCGGGTTGTGGTCAGCGCGACTATGCACGCGCTGGCTTGCGCTTCAAGCTCACACGGCCCGGGGGTGGGCCTGGTCGTAGGCGGTGCGCAGACGCATGCTGGACAGGTGCGTGTAGATCTGCGTGGTGGACAGCGACTGGTGGCCCAGCAGCTCCTGCACGGAGCGGAGGTCGGCCCCGTTATCCAGCAGGTGGGTGGCGAAGCTGTGGCGGAGCGTGTGCGGGCTGATGGCGGGGTCGAGGCCAGCGCCCTTGAGGTACTTGTCGAGCTTGCGCCGGACGGAGCGTGAGCTGAGTCGGCCACCGTTCTTGTTGATGAACAGCGCGACGGACGGGCTGAGCATGGACTCGTGGCGGAGCTTGACGAAGCGGGGGTCTGGTTCGAGGAGCGTGATGTAGTGACGGATCGCGGCCATGGCGTGCGAGCCCAGCGGCACGATGCGCTCTTTCTTGCCCTTGCCGCGGACGTGCATGGTTTGCGCGGCATGGTCCAGGTCGTTGCGGTTGAGGTCCACCAGTTCGCTGACGCGGACGCCGGTGGAATAGAGCGTTTCGAGGATCGCGCGGTCGCGTGCGCCGAGGGTCTCGCGGTTGTCCGGCGCACCGAGGAGCTTTTCGATCTGCTCGACGCCGATGGCCTTGGGCAGCCGCTTGGTCTGCTTCGGGGTGCGGATCAGGAGCATGGGGTTGCTGGTGATGAAGGCCCGACGCAACATCCACTTGTAGAACGAGCGGAGCGTGGCGATCTTGCGGGCGGTGGTGGCGGGCGAGTACCCGAAGGTGTCGAGGTGTGCGAGGAAGCCACGCACGACCACGGCATCGGCGCTCAGCAGCTTGGCATCCATCGCGGTGCGCGGCGCTTCGGCGGTGGTGTCGCTGCCGTTGGTGTGGGCGGCGGGGGCTTGCGTGGGGCTGGTGTCCTCTGCGGCTGCCGCGGGGGCGTTGCCTTGCAGGTGCTCGACGAACTGGCGGAGGTCTGCACCGTAGCACCGCGCGGTGTAGGGGCTGAAGTGCCGCTCGAAGGTGAGGTAGTTCACAAAGCCGTCAACGAACGTGGAGGGGATGGTAGCGTCAGCCATGGTAGGTCTTCCTTGAGGTCACAGTCGTCGCGGTTTGCGGCGGTGTTGAGCGTGTGTGTGTCTGCGGGTCAGGAGGCTTTGTTCATCTGGTTAAGGGTCTGTCCAAACTTGCGTCCCATCTGGTGGGAGAGGATCGCGGCATCGAACCAGGTCAACTCGTGCTTCGGGTCACCGGCGAGCGCGGCGAGTTGGTCGAGCAACTGCTTTTCTGCGCCGGGCGTACACTTGAAAACGTATCGGTGGCCATGCTTGACCAGGACCAGCTCGCCGTCGGCATTGGGCGCGGCGACCGCGCTTGCCTTTGCGTCGGGGGTGGACCCGTCGCGCGGGGTGGGGTCGGGGTTCGGGTTGCGGTCGGCTTGGCCGGGCATCCGTCGTTCTCCGTGCCCTGAGTGGACACGGCGAAAGGCGGTGTCGGTTCAGGGCGTGGCTTGGGTGAGCCTCGGGGTCTGGGACTGCGTGTCGTCTGGCGTCCGCGTGAGGCGGGCGGATTCGGCGGCGAGCAGTCGTGAGCAGACCCTCTGGCTCACAAATTCGGTATACAGGTCCATGCTGATGAGGTAGAGGCGGGCGTGGTGCTTGACCTTGCCGTCGTCCTTCCCGCGGTGCTTGCCGTAGCGCTCAAGCTCTGCCCGGGTGTCGGGGTCGGCGGCGTCGTAGTACGCGGCAACGGTGCTGACCGGCTGGTCACCCGACTGGTACGGCCGCTGGGGCAAGGCACGGTCTTCGGTCGCGGCCCAGGTCAGCTCGCGGCTGTCGAAGGTGCGCGTCGGGCTGATGGGATCGACATACAACTCAATCGCAATGCCGATCTTCGGCGGGTCGTAGGGGTCCCACGCGGTGAGCGACCCGACGACCAGCCCATCCACACCCAGCGCATCGCGCAGAGCCAACGCCTGGTCCTTGGAGGTGATCGCCCCGAGGTTCAGCGCCTGCATCGCCCCGAGCACGCGGTTCACCGGCAGCACATCGATCCCGTGGATCATCGTGAGCTGGTGCGTGAGTTTGTCGGCCACCGCGTAGCCATCGGCGTAGCGGCTGCCGGACTCGTTGCGGAGCGGCGCGACAGCCCAGACCTGCCGCTGGTTGTACGGGGCGTGGGTGATCTTGTGGCGCTGCGACGCGCCGCGGTAGTCGCTGCAGCCGGGAAGTAGCACCGCAACGACCACGAGCACAGTCGCAGCCAACATGGCCTGTTTACTTGTCATGGCATCCTGCCGTGGTTGTAGCGCTCGGCCTCCGCCGAACACGCTGGTTGCTTCATCTGGCCGCGGCACGCGGGCCGGGGCATGTCATCGAGTCATCGGGTCAGGGGGTCGGGACCTCTGCGGTCTTGGTCGCCGCATCCTCGCGGCCACGGTTGACCACCTGGATCGCCTGATCCGGCCGGACCGTCCACACGTTCTCCGCGCCGTCCCCGGCACGATTCGACACGAAGTAGATCGACCCATCCGCGGCCCACGTCGGCTGGAGGTTGGCGAACGAGCCCTCGGTCAGCTTCGCCCGGCCGCTGCCATCAGCCCGAACCATCCAGATATCCGCCTGACGCGGCTTTATCTGCTCATCGGACCCCGGATCGAGTACGGTGCAGAAAACAATGTGCTCGCCGTCCGGCGACCACGACGGGGTGATCACCGCCGCGTTGGCGCTGGCCGCGACCTCGGTCATGCGTGTCGGCTCGCCATTCACCAGGTCCAGGGTCCACACGCTGAACCAGCGGGTGCCCTTCTGCCGGGCACGCTGGAACACGATCGTGTCACCGACCGGCGACCAGACGGGGAACATGCCGTGGCCGATGTGCTGCTTGATGGCTGGGTTGTTGACGTTGATGAGGACCAGCTCCCACTGCCCGCTGGGCCCGCCGTAGGAGCAGTAGATCAGCCGCGAGCCGTCGGGCGAGAAGCTGGGGTGGAGGTTCTGGAAACGGTCGTTGGTGACCTGCACCGCCTGCCCGCCGTCGATATCCATGAGGTAGATGTCCCACGAGCCGGTGCGGTCGGACGCGAAGGCGATCTTCGTGCCGTCGGGGCTGATGGCTGGCATCACGTCGTTGGCGGGATCGGTGGTGAGCTGGGTCACGGCCGTGCCATCGACCTTCTTGATGTAGATGTCGGCGGTGTCGCGGTGGCGTGTGGAGGCGTACACCAGCTTCCGCTCGGTGGGATGGACCGCGACATCGAAGTCCGCCCCGTCGGTGGTGAAGGTGACCCGGCGGACGTTGCCGGTGGAATCCATCGGGCTGCTCGGTGCGTCCGGGTCCAAAGGCAACTGCCCATACAACCCCAACGCGCTGATCGGCGACCGCTGGTCGTTGGCGGTGTAAACCTGCTGCACGGCCGAGTCAGTCATCCGCGCCGCCCGCGCGGGGTCCTCAAACGCAATCTCATCATCACCCCCGGAAGTAGCCCTGGAAGTAGCCCCAGTGGCCTGGGGAAATGTTCGCGGAGAGGTGGCGGTAGATGCCCCGGAGGCGGCGGCAGGTGTGGACGCTGTGGCATTTCCGGAGGCGGGGGTTGTTCCGGATGCTGTTCCGGGGGCGGGGGGGGTTCCGGGGGGGGTGGGTTGGTCCCATTCGGTGGGGATTTGTGCGTAGGTTCCTGCGGAGGGTTGGCTGGGTCTTGTGCCCAGCGCTCCGTTGTAGAACTGGCTGCAGCCAGCAAGCAGTACGACGGTGGCCGCAGCCGTCAGGTTCAGGACACAAGCTCGGATGACATCAGACATGGCTGGCCTCTGGGATGCGGGGGATCAGAACGAACACTGCTGCCTCATGCCTATCGGGGCACCGCCAGCCGCCCGCTTGAACCTCCCGCCCCCGCCCCTTTATCGGACGGCCAGCCACCCCCCCTTGAACCGCTTACCGCCCAACCCTGCCACATACGCTCTTGCACACGCTGCAAACCCACCACACAACACTGAACCGTGCTGCAAATCGCCTATACTTTCACCAGCACATCCCCCGGCCCAGCCACCCGACCTGCCTGCCTGTGAAGGGCAGCCCGTTCAAAAAGCGCCGCGAGCCGCGGCCGATGGGGATGAATCCTTAGTCCGACGGAAAGTAGAAAGACCCCCGCATGCTGTTTTCGTCCGCGATCCTGCTCGATTGGGTTGGCCCCACGCTCACCACGGTTTACCTGGTTCTCCTGGCATTGATCGGGGTCTATGGCCTGCACCGGTACTGGCTGGTGTTCTTGTTCACCCGCCACCGCCACAAACCCAGCGACCCCGCGCAACAGTTCGCCCAACTCCCACGGATCACGGTGCAGTTGCCCATGTACAACGAGGGCGCGGTGGCTCAGCGGATCATTGATGCCGCCGCCACGCTGGACTATCCCCGCGACCTCCTGCAAATCCAGGTGGTGGACGACTCGACCGACGCGTCGGTGGACATCTGTCGGCAGCGGGTCGCGCATTGGCGGGCGCAGGGGCTGGACATCGCGTACCTCCACCGCACGGACCGCGGCGGGTTCAAGGCCGGGGCCCTAGCCGCCGCCACCCCGCACGCGACGGGCCAGTTCATCGCCATCTTCGACGCCGACTTCATCCCCCCCGCCGACTTCCTCCACCGCACCATCCACCACTTCGCCGACCCCGCCATCGGCATGGTGCAGACACGCTGGGAGCACCTCAACCGCGAAGACTCGCTGCTCACCCGCGGGCAGGCGATCTTCCTCGATGGCCACTTCGTCATCGAGCACACCGCCCGCAACCGCAGCGGCGCGTGGATCAACTTCAACGGCACGGCCGGGCTCTGGCGCCGTCAAACCATCGACGAGGCCGGGGGCTGGCACCACGACACGCTCACCGAAGATGTCGATCTGTCGTACCGTGCCCAACTGGTCGGGTGGAAGTTCCTCTTCCTCCCCAGCGTCACCTGCCCCGCCGAGCTCCCGCCGGAGGTCAACGCCTTCAAGAGCCAGCAGCACCGCTGGACCAAGGGCTCGCTGCAGTGCGCCTTCAAGCTGCTGCCCCGGCTCATGGCCGCGCCAGTCCCACGCAAAGTCAAGATCGAGGCCTTCTTCCACCTCACCAGCCCGATGGTGTACCTCTACATCACGCTCTTTGCCCTGCTGTTCTACCCCGCCATCTTCATCAACATCCAGCCGGTCGGCCGCGGAACCTGGCTTGGACTGATCATCGGGCTCACCATGTTCGGCATGGGGACCATCTCCGCGACCCTCTTCTACATCACCTCACAACGCGCACAGGGGCGCTCCGGCCTCGTCGCGCTCGCGCAGGTCCCGCTGCTCATGGCCATCGGTGTCGGCATCGCGCTCAACAACGCCGTCGCCTGCATCGAAGCCCTACTCGGCCACCAATCCGACTTCATCCGCACGCCAAAGTATGGCGACAACACCAAACCCCAAACCCAAACCCAAAAAACAAGAATCCAAAGCATCATCCCCATCCCCTCGCTGAGGAGGTCCGTCTGCTTCCTCGAAATCGCCATGGCGCTCTACATGGCCGAGTGCATCCGGCTCACCCTCAAGTACGAGCACACCATCATCGGCCTGCCCTTCCTCGTCCTCTTTGGCAGCGGATACCTCTACGTCGGCGGGTCATCGCTCTGGCTCCACTACCGGGCCTGGCGCGAAGCAAGACGCCAGACCACGCCAGCCCCAAACCCAACCCCGGCCGTCCAACCCGCCACCGCGTGACCGCATGCGCGCTCACAAGCGGTTGCGCTCAAATCCCCACAACTATCAAGGCTTTTCCAAGGCCTGTGTAACACGCCGCAACACACCGGCAAACGCCTCATCACCCATCACCGCAGCCGCCCCCGCCTCATCAACCCGGTCCTCCGCGGGCAGAGGCACCCAACTCCGACACCCCGCAAAGGCGGCACGATTCGGGATGACCTTGGGACTCGATAGTTTGAACACACGCAAAGCCAGCAGATACAGCGGCCGCTCGGGCTTGTAGTCAAAACGCATGTCGATCTGCGGGGCTGTCCACGGGTGGAGGTCGTCAAGCTGATCGAACGCCCCGCGCGAAGGAACCCGCCAGATGCCCGCCACCTCGCCATAGCCCTGCAAAGCGATCTCCGGGGGCGCACCAACAATCGGCGTATCGCGGATGAGAAACCCCGGCTTGATCCACTCAAGATTCTCGTGCTCCCAAGCTGGGAAAAACGCGAACCGGTCGTGCTCCAGCTTGAACCGCCCCGGCCCGCCCTCCTCCGCGATCCCGCCCTTGCGCAGCAACAAGCAGCAACGCCCCTGCACCAGCAGGTCGCACACAATCGCCCACTCTTTCAACGCCAGATCAATCATCACACACAGCCCACACAATCGGAATCGGGTTAACACATATCTGAGATGGGTGTGCCATGGTCAACGAGCGCAGCGAGGCAGGCCATGCGTGACACCCATCTCACGTCGTGCATGGCCTGCCTCGTTACGCTTGACCATGGCACCCGGCCCATCTCGTACACGTCCTTACATCCGCTCGACCACACCGATGCCAAGCAAGCCAAGGCCACGCTCCAGCACACGCGATACCAACATGCAAAGCGCCAGGCGTGTCTGACGTGTGGCGTCGTCCTCGGCCCGCAGCACGGGGCAATGCTCGAAGAAGCGGTGATAACGCGTCGCCAGTTCATACAGATACGAACACATCCGGTGCGGCTCCAGGCTGTCCGCCACCGAGCGCACCACCTGCGGGAACTGCACCAGTTGCAACACCAACTGACGCTCCGCATCGTGCGTCAACACAATCCCCCCGGACGACGCAGCGCCCCCACCCCCCCCAAAGCCGAGGGACTGCCGTCCCTCGGTTTCCCCAAACCCGCTCTCTTCCGCCTTACGAAAGATCGATTTCACCCGCACATAACTATAAATCATGTATGGCGCGGTGTTGCCCTCTAACGCGAGCATCCGATCCCAGTCGAAGATGTAGTCCTTCACCCGGTCGCTGGACAGGTCGGCGTACTTCAGCGCACCAAGCCCGACCACCCGCGCGACCTGACGCTTCTCATCCTCCGCCAGGTCGGGGTTCTTTGCTTCGATCGCCGCGGCGGCACGCTGCTCGGCCTCATCAATCAGGTCGATCAGCCTCACCGTGTCGCCCGACCGGGTCTTGAACATCTTCTTGTCCGGGCCTAAAACCGAACCAAACCCCACAAACTCAAGCCGGACCGAAGGGTCGATCCACCCCGCCTGACGCAGCACCGCGGAGAACATCTCCACGTGCTGACGCTGGGGCAGGCCGATGACATAGATCAGTCGCGTCGCGCCAAGCTCATGGACACGGTACATCGCCGCAGCCAGATCGGTCGTGGCGTACAGGTAGCCGCCGTCGGTCTTCTGCACGATCATGGGTAGTGGCTCGCCATCCTTGCCCGCAAAGCCCGGCGGAAACACCACGTTAGCGCCCTGGCTTTCTTGCAATATCTCCTCCCGCCGCAGCCGATCCACGATGCCCGCAAGCCGATCGTTGTAGAAACTTTCGCCCCGGATATCGTCGGGTGTCAGCAGCACGTTCATCCGCTCGTACACCGTCTGGAAGTAGTGCTTGGAATCCTCCACCAGCGCAGCCCAGACCGCGCGGGTCTGCGCATCTCCGCTCTGGAGCATCACCACACGCTGCCGCGCGCGCTCGGCAAAGTCCGGCTCGGCGTCGAACCGCTGCTTCCCCGCCTTGTACAACGCGGTGAGCTCGCCCGGCGACCCGCCGCTGTGCGGGTCATACCCCGTGTCCAGCAGGTGCTCGATGAGCATGCCAAACTGTGTGCCCCAGTCGCCGACGTGGTTCTGCCGGATGACCTCGTAGCCCAGGAACCCCAGCGTCCGCGCGATCGCGTCGCCGATGATCGTCGAGCGCAGGTGGCCGACGTGCATCTCCTTGGCGACGTTCGGGGCCGAGTAATCGACCACCACGCGCTGCCCGCTGCCGATGGTGTCCACACCCAGACGGTCGTCTGCCAACATGCTTGCCGCATGTTCGCCGAGCACCTTGTCGGTCAGCGTGAGGTTGATGAAGCCCGGCCCGGCGATCGCGGCGGGTTCAGCAAGCAGGCCGTCGGCCGTCCCCAGCGCAGCGACGATCTGCTTTGCCAGGTCGTGCGGCTTAGCCCCCAGGCGCTTGGCGAGCCCCATCGCCAGATTCGCCTGGTAATGCCCGAACTTCGGGTTTGTGGCCGGGGTCACCAGCGGGTCGGCATCGGCGCAGGCCTCGCCCATCGCAGCGACCACAGCCTTGCGCAACGCGTCTTCGATCTGTGTCTGTAACTCGGTCATGAGCAAAGCATGCTAACGGATCGACCCGGACTCGGCACGTGGAATACAATGAACCCCCGGCCCGTTAACGCCACCGGGACAGAACCGCCCATGATGCACAAACCCCCCGCCGCCGCGATCATCGTCTGCCTGGCCAGTATGCTGGCGTCCTGCGACGTCGGCACGCCGGGCCACGCGACTCCCCCACCCGACGCCCCGCGCCCCGCGCCAAGCGTCAGCGACACCCACCCCACCGCTACTCCACAGAAAGCAGGCCCAATGGTCCAGGTCTCCGTGTTCAACAAGGCTGGCGAATTGGTCGGGCCGATCGACGTGCCCGCGGTGGTGAAGACCGACGAGCAGTGGAAGCAAGAACTCACGCCCGAGCAGTTCCGCATCCTCCGCAAGGATGGCACCGAAGCGCCGTTCTGCGGGACGCTGCTCGATAATAAGAAGCAAGGCGTTTACACCTGTGCCGGCTGCAAACTGCCACTGTTTACATCCGAGACCAAGTTCCAGTCCGGCACGGGCTGGCCCAGCTTCTACGCGCCGATCGCGGGCCCCAACATCACCGAGATCGTGGACCGGTCGCACGGCATGGTCCGCACCGAGATCGAATGCGCCCGCTGCGGCGGACACCTCGGCCACGTCTTCGACGACGGCCCACGCCCCACCGGCCTCCGCTACTGCCTCAACAGCGAATCGCTGGGGTTTACGGCGATTGAAGAGGTTGCCTCACTCGCGGAAGTTGGGGAGTGATTGGATTTATCGAAGTTTGAAGAGAAGAGCCGAGGGATGGCAATCCCTCGGCTTTGCGCACGGGGACACATCAACAACACGTCAGCGTTTTACGAGGATGTCCATGCTGGCGAGGTAATCCGCGGGGGTCGTGCCGGCGGGAAGCGCCGCCTTGATGTTGGCATACAACTCATCGCCGAAGCTCTCAAGGGCAGCGATGTACTGCGGCTTGCCAGCCATGTGCTCCAGCGTCAGGCCAGCATCCGCAATCATCGCACGGTAGTCATCAGCCAGCACCGCGCCGGACACGCAACCCACCAGCGCCTCAACCATCTCCAGCACACCCTCGGGCAACGGCCGAAGCAGCACGATGTCCGACACCGCCGCGATGCCGCCCGGCCGAAGCACACGGGCGATCTCGCGCCAGACCTGCGCCTTCTCGGGGCTGAGGTTGATGACACAGTTGGAGATAACCACATCGACGGTGGCGTCGGCGACCGGCAGGTGCTCGATCTCGCCGAGGCGGAACTCGACGTTGCTCAGCCCGGTGGTCTTCTGATAATGGGCGATGTTGTTTCGGGCCTTGGTGAGCATCGCGGGGGTCATGTCGATGCCGATGACCCGGCCGGTGTCCCCGACCTTCGGCCCCGCGAGGAAGCAATCGAACCCGCCACCCGACCCCAAGTCGATGACGGTCTGCCCGGGCTTGAGGCCAGCGATCGCGCCGGGGTTGCCACAGGACAGGCCCATGTTCGCGCCCTCGGGCAGGCTGGCGAGCTCGTCGGGTGTGTAGCCGAGTTGCTCGGCAAGGTTGTCGTTGGTGACCGGGCCGTGCCGATGCCCGCCGCAGCACCCGCCGGTCGCCGCCCCGAGCGAGCCGGTGTTGGCCACGGTTTCATACCCCATCGCCACACGCTCACGCACCGAGTGGGCGTCTTTTGCTTGGACAGTTCCGGGGGCGGTTCCCTGGGTGGTTCCGGGGGCGGGGGTTGTTCCGGGGGTGCAGCAGCCTGATGTGGCACCGGGTGTGGGTGTGCAGCAGGCGGAGGCAACAGGCAGCGTGGCGGATGATTGATTGGCTGTGGCGTGGCTCATGGTTATTCCTCGATGTGAGTTGGGGTGGATCGGACTTGCGGGATCATAGTCCGGAGCCGGGAGTGGCACTAAAAAAAGCCGAGGGATTGCCATCCCTCGGCTCCGAAAAACCACCGCGACACCGAAGCGTCAGCGGCTGTATATATGCTTACGATTACTCGACTTGCGCAGCCATCTCTTTGCTGCGGTGGGCCATCTGGGCCTTGAGGCGGGCGAGGATCGACGAGTGCATCTGGCTGACGCGGGACTCGGAGAGGTCCAGCGTCGTGCCGATCTCTTTCATCGTCATCTCTTCATAGTAGTAGAGGATGATGATCAGGCGCTCGGCCCGGGACAGGCCCTTGGTGATCAGGTCCTTGAGGTCGCGCTTCTGCACCTGCGTGAGCGGGTTGACCTGACGCACATCCTTGAGCACATCGATCTCGCGCACATCCTTGTTCGAGTCGGTCTCAAACCACTTGCGGGACAGCGACACGGTCTGGGTTGCGCCGGCATCCTTGCGGATCTTGGAGAACTCTTCCTCATCCACACCGAGCTGCTCGCGGATCTCGTCGTCGGTGGGGTTGCGGCCCATCGTCATCGCGAGTGACTTGCGGGCCTTCTCCACCTGGCTCGAGCGCGACCGCACGAGCCGTGGCACCCAGTCCATCGACCGCAGCTCGTCGAGGATCGCCCCGCGGATGCGCGTCGCGCAGTAGGTTTCAAACTTCACGCCACGGTCGAGGTCAAAGCCGTTGATCGCATCGACCAGGCCAAAGAGTCCGGCCGACATGAGGTCGTCCAGGTCCACCTCGTCGGGCAGCTTGGTGTGGATGCGCTCGGCGTTGTAGCGCACCAGTTGCAGGTAATACTCGATGAGCTGGTTGCGGACCAACTCGGACGGGTTCTTCTTGTATTGAATCCACGCCTTGCGGATCTCGTCTTCCTGCGCTTGGGTGGGTTTGACGCGGGGCTTGGGTCTTGTGGCGTGCCTGGTTCTTGCCATGATCGTCGTCTCCTTGACGGGCCCGGGCCGGGGCTTGGTGCCGGGCCTTGAGCATGAGTGGAAGTGCGCGTCGGCTCAGCCGCCGCTTGCGGCGTTTATGCCGCGGTGTTCGCTCCTTCGCGAGAAGTTGCAGGCCTGTCGCTTGGGTTGCTTGCTTCGGACCCGGGCTGGCCGGGGATCGGGTTGTCGCGTTTGTGCTGCTCGATGTGCTGGTCGATGGTGTGCTGGAGCACCGCGCCGATGACCGTGCCGATCGCAAAGCAGCCGACCATGACGAGCATGGCGCGGAGGAGGATGGCGGTGAGGTCGTTGCCCGCGGCGATGCCCACGACAATGCTCCCGGCAAAGCCGACGAGCGCGAAGCAGGTTGCGATCACACGGGAAGGAATGGTGCAGTCCTTTGCGTTGCCCACGACCGGGCATGAATTGTCAAGTGTCCCTGAGCGTCACGCCGATCCATCAGCGTGATACGGATTCTACCGTTTCGCGCGGCGCTGTGAAGGGGGTATTGTCAACAATTAAAAAAAAACTTTAGTCTTTTTTAAGCGCCGTGTTCAGAATCGGCGCCGAACCCCGCGAAACACCCTAGCTGCAAGACACCACGCCACCGTATTAGCGGACCCACTCACCGCGAGAGCCACGAAGAAACCCGACGAAACAGGCCCGCCCCGCCGCCGCCCCGCCGCTCCACCGGGTGACGGTCCATGCGGTGCGCGAGCTGGTCCACGCAAGAAGCCGCGGCACACGCGGGGAACTCCAGCAGATAAGGCTTGCGACGCCGCACACCCTGCATCACACGCGGGTCCTGCACGATGTGACCCGCGTAGCTGAGCTTCATGCTGAGGAACCGCTGACACACCGCGGCGATCCGCGCAAAAACTGCGCGGCCCTCCGCGTCATCTCGAACCATGTTCACGAGTAGCCGCACGTCAGCGTCCGGAGACTGGCGCGACAGCGTCTTGATGAGCGCGTAAGCATCGGCAATCGCGGTCGGTTCCGATGTCGTGACCACCAGCACCTGATCCACAGCGCCAAGAAAGCCCAGCACGTTTGGCCCGACGCCCGCGCCGGTGTCGATCAGCATGATGTCGGCCCGCTGCTCCAATGTCTGAAGCTGACGCAGCAGGGCCGCACGATCCACCGAGCCGAGGTTCGCCATCTGCGCCAAACCAGACGCGCCGGGGACCAGCTTGAAACCGCCGGGGGCATCAAGCAGCGCCGACTCGATCGGCATGCGCCCGGCGACCACGTGCGCCAGGCTGCCCGAGGGCAGGATGTTGCACATGACATCCGCGTTGGCGCACCCGAGGTCCGCGTCGAGCAATATGACCCGACGGCCCATCTGCGCAAGCCTGGCGGCGAGGTTCACCGCGACCGATGTCTTGCCCACGCCGCCTTTGCCGCTGGCGATGGCGATGGAACGCGCGAGGCGGATGGGCGGGGCGTCGGGGTACGCGGGCCTCGGCCCGGCCCCGGCTCCGATCGGGGCATCGGTGTCGGGCTCCGCAGCCGCTTCCGCG
>JBGTLW010000259.1:0-1598 GCA_041743835.1 Phycisphaeraceae bacterium
CCGCGCATCGCGCCGGTGGGGTGGCTGATACTTGGAGTTGTGGCGATGGGTTTGGCGGCGTGGCTCTGGCGTCGGCCGACGCCTGCCCCAACTCAAGCAGCGCAGCGTGGCAACCTGTCTCGCAGCTTCAAGCGCAGCTACCCCATGGGCACGATGGGAGCGCTCGCGCCGCTGGACCTGTGGCTGTCCCAGCTCCGCCGGGCGCGCTTCCGCATCGGGCTGGTGTACCTGCCCCGCTTAGCCGCCACGCTCATCCTCTCGACGATCAACACGCTGCTCTCGCTGCCCGAGCGCCTGCTGCTGCCCCGGGTTTACCGCGATGTGGCCGTGAAGCCCCCGGTGTTTGTGCTCGGCGTCCACCGCAGCGGGACGACGCACCTGCAGAACCTGCTCGCGCTGGACCGCAACCTCATCACACCCCGCGCGCACCAGGTGATGAACCCGTGGGGCTTCCGGTTCACGGGGTACCTGCTCTGGCCGATCCTGATCGTGGGCACGCCGTGGAAAAGGCCGATGGATGGCGTGCGCTTCGGTCTCTCCAGCCCGAACGAAGAGGAATACGCGATCTCCAACCTATGCGATGTCTCCCCGCACTGGTCGATCCGCCTGCCCGGGCTGTGGTCTTCTTACGACCGCTTCACGGACCCAGCCAAGTTCACCGATGCCGAGCGTCAAGTTTGGCAGGGGCACTATCGGGGCTTTTTGCAGCGGCTGGTCGGGCGCAGCGATCGTCGGCCGATGCTGAAAAACCCATACAACACCGGCCGGGTCGCGCTGCTGCGTGCGACTTTCCCCGGCGCGAAATTCATCCACATCCACCGCCACCCGTTCGATACGTACCGCTCGAACCTGCACATGGCTGCTGAAGCGCACTGCTTGTTTGAGATGCAGGATGGGCTTAGCCGGGAGCAGTTCTCGCAGTGGTTCCTCGCGCACTACCGCGCGTCGGAGGAGCGCTTCTATGCCGACACAGCGGGTTTGCGTGATGATGAAGTCGTGGAGCTGTCTTTCGAGCAGCTTGAGGCGGATGCGTTGACCCAGGTGCGGCGGATTTACGACACGCTGGGCTTGGAATACACGCACGCGTTTGACGCGGCGGTGCGTGAGTACCTCGCGGGTCTTGCGGACTACCGCAAGAACCAGCACCGCACGCTGCCGGACGCGGAGCGGGCCGCGGTGGTCGAAGCGATGGGCTCGATGATGGCCCGGTGGGGGTACGCGACGTGCGAAAGTCCTGCGCCGGTTCGCAGCGAGCTGCATCACCGGGCCGCGTTGGCCGCAGGCGTCTAACCGCTGCCGCTGTGCACGCCGGTGTAGATCGGTTGGCTTTGGAGGATGTCTGCCTCGGCTTCGAGCATCTGCGCCCAGCGTCGATCGATCGCATCGCTGGGCAGATTCGGCAGGGCCTTTGCGAGTTGCAGGAACGTGAGGTAGTGCCCGTGCTCGGACGCCCACAGGCCGTGGTACAGCCGGCGGAGTTCCTCATCGCCCCCAGTCTGATCGAGGCAAGTGGCCAGCACCGCGAAGCGCTCGCACGACCGCAGCTCGATCAGCGCGCAGACCATCAGCCGATCGAGCAGGTTGGCCCGTGCGTCGTC
>JBGTLW010000260.1:0-6841 GCA_041743835.1 Phycisphaeraceae bacterium
GTCAGTTGATGGCAATGATGTTCATGTCCTCGGATTCGTGCAGAAGCGAACCGAGCACACTTCGGTGACATTCATGGTGACAGCGCTCGTAACACAGCAACGCGATACGCTTTTGTGATGCAAGGTCAGCCAATTCCTGTAGGCCTACGTTCATTTTCCGCCGTGCTAGGGACTCAAACCTCTTGGCGAATCGTTTAAAATCGCCGGTCTCGCGCAACTGATCACGCAACTCATCAGTCGAACCCAGCGAGGACATCGCATGATATTCGATGCCTGCATCTTGACACCGACGCGCGAGCGAGCCGCCTCGAAAGTCAGCTTTCCGTGACATGGCTCGTTGCCTCACATCGACAAGCACATCTACTTCTGCTTCTAAAAGAGCGGCAAAGAGTTGGTCTCCATCTCGCTTTTCATAACCAATTGTAAATACGGTCGGCCCGTCGCCCACTAGCACCGCTTCGTGTTTGAAGCAGGTCGCGGCGCTCGAATGCCCTATCGCCGCAAGTGACGGGGCGTTTTGCAGGCGTCTGCGTTCGATGGTGTCAGAAAAGCGGCTCACTCGGTATATCCTTTTTGAACGGCTGGTATGTCCCACACACCATGAAAACCTGTCGGCGTTTCGCCTGATTTCCCATGAAAAAGGCAACCTGTCTTTTGGCACCGAAGAGGTCGCCCAACCATTTCTCCCTCATCCTATCCACGACATTATCGTAGCTGCCTCGCCAACTCCTCCACGTCTCAAAAACTTCCCAAGAAATAAACATAGAGTCGTGCGTGGCTCCGCTGTGGTCTCGCCACCGCAATCTGAAGTTGAACGGCACTTTTTCTAGCGGTTTACGTTCTCCTGAGAACAAATCGAATTGCCTGAGCTTCTCCTGTTCCGCCGCTGACCACACGGGGTGCGTGGGTTCCGCGTCAAATCCCAGCACTTCTGAGACCGCCACTGGGCCGATACTCCTCCCGCGATCGGTTAACTCTTGCAGGGACTCAACAATGGTTGGAGCAATCCAATGGTGCCGCGCAATGGGATCTGTCAGATGCCCTTCGATGCGTACCGTCTGATTTTCTGGGCGGCGAGTTTCGGGCCTTCCATCTTGCCCCTGCTTCAGCTTCAGCGTGATGATGTTAAATGTGCCAAACTGCTGGTGGGGTTCCAAGTAGCGCAAGGGCACGGGATACAGACGACGCCATTCGCCCGCATCAGTGATGCCGGCGGTGCATACTGTTTCGGTATACCTCGTGCTGATAGTTGGATACGTTCTGACAGTCACGAGAATGCGTTCAACATCCATAGCACCACGCCCCCAAGAGAGTTTAGAAGTGGATCATCCGGCCGTCGCTGCCTAGGGCGGCTTCGTGGACGGCTTCGCTCATGGTGGGGTGGGCGTGGATGGTGGCGATGACTTCCTCGGCTGTGGCTTCGAGTCGCAGCGCCAGTGCCATCTCCGCGATCATCTCGGTGACGCCTTCGCCGATCATGTGTGCGCCGAGGATCTCGCCGTGCTTCTTGCCGGTGATGAGCTTGACGAAGCCGGTGGTATCGCCCAGCGCCTGCGCTTTGCCGCTGGCGAGGAATGGGAAGCTGCCGGCGTTGTAGGCGATGCCCTCCTCTTTGCAGCGTTGTTCGGTGTAGCCGATGGACGCGACCTGCGGGTGGCAGTAGGTGCAGCCGGGGATCGCGTCGTAGTCGATGTCCTGCACGTTGTGCCCGGCCAGCCGTTCGACGCAGACGATGGCTTCTTCGGAGGCGACGTGCGCCAGCCACGGCGGGCCGATGACATCGCCGATGGCGTAGATGCCGGGGACCGAGGTCTGGTATCGGCTGCCGGGGGTGCGGTAGTCGGTCTTGATGTGGCCCTTGATGATCGCGATGCCCAGCCGGTCCTCGAACAGCCCGTCGAACCGTCCGCGCACTCCGATGGCGACGAGCACCTTGTCCGCCTCGATGGTGCGGGCCTCGCCGTCGGTCGCGCTGCCGTCGGCCTTGGCGACCTGGGCCTTGATGCCGGCGTCGGTCTTCTCGATGGACTTGACGACGTGCCCGGTGATGATGTCGATGCCCTGCTTCTTGAAGGCTTTCTGTGCCGCTTTGCTGACGTCGTGGTCCTCGATGGGGAGGACGCGGTCGAGCATCTCGACGACGGTGACCTTGGTGCCAAACGCGTTGTAGAAGTAGGCGAACTCCATGCCGATCGCGCCCGAGCCGACGATGAGCAGGCTCTTGGGGCGCTCGGGCAGGGTCATGGCTTCTTTGGAGGAGATGACGCGTTCGCCATCGAACGGCGAGCCGGGCATCGCGCGGGGCGCAGCCCCAGTGGCGATGATGATGTGCTTCGCGGTGAGAACGTGCTGCGGCTTGGACTTGAAGCGGACGGCGGCGGGCATGTCCTGATCGACGCCGGGCAGGTGCGGGTCGAGCGATCCCTCGACGCCCTTGCGGTCGTACACGGTGACTTTCCCGGCCGCGGGGATGAAGGCGTGCCCGTCGAAGTGGGTGATCTTGTTTTTCTTGAAGAGGGCGTGGACACCTTTGTTGAGCTGGCTGGCGACGTCGCGGCTTCGGCCGATGATCTTGCCCCAGTCGTAGGACAGGCCCTGGGTCTTGATGCCGAAGTCCTCGCCCTCATGCTGGATCTTGCTGTAGAGCTCTGCCCCGGCGAGGAGGGCCTTGGTCGGGATGCATCCCCAGTTGAGGCACACCCCGCCGAGCTTGTCACGCTCGATCACGGCGACGGACATGCCGAGTTGGGCGGCGCGGATCGCGCCGACGTAACCGCCCGGCCCGCCGCCGATGATGATGAGATCGAAGCTGGTGGGGTCGGGCATGGTGGGGGTCCTTGGGGATTGGCGCGGGGGTGCGGGAACGTGGCGTTGGCGTGGTTCGTGCGTGGGGTAGGGCGCGCCGGGCGTGGGAACGCGGGGCCAGACGGCCCGCGCTAAACGAAGGCGCTAAACAACAGCGCTTAATGATATGGGATGAACGCGTCGCGTGTGAACCGCGCGGGTGGCGGTTTACATGCCTTCCATCGCGTCGTCGATGGCGTCGTTGGCGTCGTCATCGGCGGGCGCTTCGGCTTCGTCGGCCTGGTCGTTTGGCCGGGCGGGGGGGACGATGACGGTGATGTTGGGGTTGTCTTTGACGATGTCTCGGAGTGCGATCATGTTGGCGCGGGGTGTGCCGGGCGTGCCGGTGACGATGACGGCCCGCTGGCCGTAGAGCGACCTGAACAGCCGGGCGATTTCTTCGTTGGCGTGGGGCTGGCCGTCGAAGGTGATGGCCCCGTTCTCGTTGACATTGAGTTCGAGGCGGATGGGTGCGGCGGCGGGGTCATCGAGCAGGGGCTGCGCGCGGCTGGTGGCGGTTTCGGACTTGCGGAAGAAGACCTCGGTGCGGATGGGCGTGCCGGGCAGCTCGACGGTGCCGCTATCCAGGGCCTTGGACTTGCTGTAGTTCTGGTAGTTGCTCTGCGCGTGGCTGGGGTAGAGCCACCAGTTCATGGTGGTGGGCGGCGTGTTGGGTGCGCGGAGCACTTCGGGGTTTGAGTTGGTGTAGTTGAAGTCATAGACCAGTCGTTGCCCGGCCGGGACATCCATCGACCACAGCGTTTCGCCGCCGACCGTATCGATGACAACCATCGTGGCGGGGAGGTGGGGTGTGGAGTTGACCTCGTGTCGGTCGCGTGAGCAGCCGACGGTGAGGGTGAGTGCGATTGCGATGAGTGCGAAGGTGGGTCGTGAGGCGAGCATGAAGGCGCTCCTGCGTGTCGTGTCGTGGGTCGGAAGATTGCTACGCGAACGGGTTTAGGATACGCCCAACACCGCGTCTAGGCCAGCGGCAGCGTTTGGTGGGTCGTAAGTTCTTCATCGGCGGTGGGTTTGGCGTGCCTGTAGCGTGTGGCGGGTTTATGGGCTTGCGGCGGTCGGCGCGGGGTGGTTTTGGCCGGGCGCGGGGGTGGATTGCTCGATATCCCAGACTAGTTTAGGCCCGTCGCAGTCGATGTGGGCCATGAAAAACCCGCCCCGGTGCTTCCAGAACGCCGGCCAGATGATATCGCGGTCGGTCTCGGGGATCGGCAGGGCGTCGATCTCCTCGGGGCGATGCCATTCCAGCCGGCCCTCGTCCATCTCGCAGGCCGCGAGCGTCACCGGGCTTGTCACCTCGTAGAGGAACATCAGCCAATGGCCCTGGCCCTCGTAGCCCCGCTCGGACACGATCCCGGTGAGGTGCAGTTGCTCGGCTGTGATGTGCAGCCCGGTTTCCTCGGCGATCTCGCGCACGGCACAGGCGGTGGGGCTCTCGCCCGTGGCCTGCTCGAGCTTCCCACCGATGGGCGAGTAGAGGTCCAGGTTAGGGGGCTTACGCCGATGGAGCAGCAGCAGCCGACCCTCGGCATCGAACAGGTAGGCCAGCACAGCGATGCGGTAGGGCAAGACGGGGGTCACGGGGACAGTTTAGGGATTTTTGATTTTTGATTTTCGATTTGAAAGCAAAACGCCCAGCGCAGACCAACCCGGCGCGGCGGCTGCTGTCTTCAATCGAAAATCACACAATCGAAAATCCCCCAATCCCTCACGCGGCGTCGCTGTGTTGGGGCTTGGGGAAGGCGGGGGCGTCGAAGGATTCGGTCCAGTCCTCGGCCCCGTCGATCTCCAGGGTCATCGCGGCGGTCTTGCGGTAGCCGAGCTTGCGGATGACTTCGAGCACCTCGGTCCACGTGGGGTACGGGCGTTTGTTGACGCGTTTGTAGGCGTCGATGGCCTTGATGAACAGGAACTGCTCGGGGGTCATCTCGCCTTCCTCGGCCGCTTTCATGAAGTCGGACCGACGCCGGCCCGGCCCGCGGCGGCGCTCGAGCCCCGTGCCCGGCGGGCGGGTGTCGATGACGTTGTGCCGACGCTCGGGCCCCTGACGCTTGCCGCCCGGCGCGTCACCGGTCAGCAGCTCTTCCTCGGCCGAAAGGTCCAGACCCTCAAAATCGTCGGTCATCGTGCGCTCCTGCCTCCGCGGCAATTCGCCGGGGCACAGTGAGCGGCAGGCCCACACGGCTCCGGGGGTTAGTCCTCTTCTTCGTCGTCGAAGAACTCTTCCTCTTCGTCGTCGTCATCGTCGTCGTCGAGGTCGTCGTCGTCGTCGTCGTCGAAGTCGTCATCATCGTCTTCGTCTTCATCGTCAAAAAAGTCGTCGTCCTCAAACTCTTCATCCTCTTCAGCCACGATCTGCTCGGGCCGCGTCGAAAAAAGCTCCCAACCGTTACAGACCGACGTGAACCAGAGTGTCTCGGACTTTTCGTACCCAGGCATGACAGTTATCTCCTTGTGTCACAAGCCCACCGTGTGTCCGGGCCAGCCGTTGCCGACCCACCAATGGCGGTTACACTATCGGCATCCGTGGGCTTGTCAACGACAAAAATCCATTCCCCGGCCTTCCCGACCTTATCCTACACCGCTCCCCCCGCTCGACGTGACCGATTCACCCCCCCAAACCACGCTGCGCTTCGCCGCCGCCGTCGCCGCCTGGGTCTTCCCGGGCCTGGGGCACCTGCTCATCGGCCAACGCGCCCGGGGGTTCATTCTCATGGGCACCATAGGCGGGTTGTGGACCCTGGGCCTGCTCATCGGGGGCATCTCCGTGATCGAGCACCGCGACCAGGACGGCAAGCTCCGCCCGTGGTTCCTCGGGCAGATGCTCCTGGCGCCCACCCTCCCGGTGGATTACCTCCACCTCAAGCTCCGATCCGATCACATCGCGGAGTTTGGACGACTCCCCCTGCCCGACGACCCGACCATCCCCTACGTCCCCGCGATCGGCCGAACCCACGAGCAGGGCACGCTCTACACCTCGCTCGCGGGCCTGCTCAATCTGCTGGCGATCCTGCACGTGTCCTGCCAGCCCCCGCCCCGGCGGAAGGCCGCCACACCCAAAGCCTGAGGGATGCCGCATGACGTTGGGTTACACCCCGTTCCTTGAGCCGTTGCCCATCGATGACTATTGGATGTGGCTGCTGGTCCCGCTGGTGTTTGGCATCTGCGTGGTTTACAAAACCATCAAGACCGACGACCTGCGTCGGCTGCCCCGGCAGGCCCTGGCGCTCACAGCCCAGGTGCTGGTCTTCATGGCCCTGGCCGCCGGCGTCATCTGGCTGGGCACCGAGCTGCTCTAACCGAAGCCCACGGACTCCGTCCGTGGGTTCCCCCAAATGTGTTTGTTTTCAAAGAATGTCTTTCTTGGCGTCCTCGGCGTCTTGGCGGCAATTCAAAGCGAAATCACACACTCAGTTCCCCCGCTCCGAGTGTGACGATGGTGAAATCGTCCAGCGGTTGGTCGGCGATGAAGGCGTTGAGGGCGGGGAGGGTGACGCGATCGACTTCCGCAGCCAGCTCGTCGAGCGTGCGTGGCCGGCCCAGCAGGAAGTAATCGCTGGCGATCGCCGCGGCGCGTGCGCCGGTGGATTCGCCCTGCATGACCAGCCGGCTCTTCATGCCGACGATGGCCCTGCCAAACTCGCCAAAATCCACACCCTCACGCAGACGCCGCAGCTCCGCCAACAACACGTCCAGTGTTTCCTGCGCGCGCGGCGTGGTGGTGCCGGCATACGCGCTGACCGTGCCGCGGTCGCGCTGGCCGTTGTAGCTCGCATACACCGAGTAGCACAGCCCGCGCTTCTCACGCACCTCGGTGAACAGACGACCCGACATCCCGCCCGACAGCACCGCCACGGCTGCGGCCTGCAACACGCTGCGCTCGTCCGGCTCGGGCACCGCGTCGCACGCCAGCGCGATGTGCACCTGCTGCGAATCCGCCGGAAGATGCACCACGCCACGCGGCGCAGGCGTCAACACC
>JBGTLW010000261.1:0-11608 GCA_041743835.1 Phycisphaeraceae bacterium
GCGTTGCCGCGGATCTTGATGTGGTAATCGTTGGGCTGGAGCTGCATGTTGTCGCGGATGCGCACCGGGGGCATCACCACACCGAGCTCCGCGGCAAGCTGGCGGCGGATCATCGTGATGCGGTCGAGCAGGTCCCCGCCCTGCGTCGTATCCACCATTCGCACCAGCGCGTAACCGACCTCCAGCTCGAGCGTGTCCACGTGCATGGCCGCCTCGACCTGCTGCGGCTCGGGCTTGCGGGCCGCATCGTCCTTTCGCGATTGCGCGTTGGTCGCCAGGCGCTTCTGGTGGCGACCCATCACCAGCGCGATCCCGCCCACGCAGGCCGCCAGCACCACCATCGGGACAAAAGGCAGGCCCACCAGCCCCATGAGCAGCAGGAACCCCGCGGTGATCCACAGCACGGCGAGCTTGCTGGTGAGCTGGTCGGTGAGCTCCTGGCCAAGGTCGTTGCGGCTGCTGGAGCGCGTGACGATCAGGGCCGCAGCCACCGAGACGATGAACGCGGGGATCTGCGACACAAGCCCGTCGCCGATGGTCAGGCGGGTGAAGACCTCCAGCGTGTCGGCGAAGCCCCAGCCCTTGACGAGCATGCCCACGCCGATGCCCCCGAGGATGTTCACCACGGTGATGATGATGCCCGCCACCGCATCGCCACGCACGAACTTGGCCGCACCGTCCATCGCACCGTAGAAGTCGGCCTCGTGGCTGATCTCTTCGCGGCGGGTGCGGGCGGTGTTCTCATCGATGATGCCGGCGTTAAGGTCGGCGTCGATCGCCATCTGCTTGCCGGGCATCCCGTCCAACGTGAACCGGGCCGCGACCTCGGAGATGCGCGTCGCACCCTTGGTGATAACCACAAACTGCACGATGATGAGGATCAGAAACAGGATCAACCCGACTGCCAGCGACCCGGACGTGACGATGTGGGCGAAGGTCTGCACGACCCGCCCGGCGACAAAGCTCGCCTCCTCGGGGGTTGCGGCGTCGGCGCTGAGGATCAGGCGCGTCGTCGCGATGTTGAGCACCAGCCGGAACAGCGTCATCGCCAACAGCAGCGACGGGAAGACGGAGAACTCCAGCGGCTTGGTCACGAAGATCGTGGTGAGCAGCACCATCGCCGCGATCGCGATGTTCAGCGACAGCAGCATGTCCATCACCATCGGCGGGACGGGCACGATGACGATCGACAGCAGCACGATCAGCGCGATCGGCACGACCAGGTGCCGGAAGCGCATCACCCGTTCAAGCCAGACAGGCATCGCGAGTTGTGGTGTGGGTGTGGGCATGAGCTTGGTTTAACCCGCCTTCCGATCGCCAAGCCGGTACACGTACGCCAGGATTTCCGCGATCGCGGCGTAGTGCTCGGCGGGCACTTCCTGCCCGATGTCCACCGACGCGTACAGCGCACGGGCCAGAGGCTTTCGTTCGATGATGGGTATCTCGTGCAGTGCGCCGAGCTGGCGGATGCGCATGGCCATGAAATCCGCGCCCTTCGCGACGACCTTCGGGGCACGCATGGTCTTGCTGTCGTACTTGATCGCCACGGCGAAGTGGGTCGGGTTGGTGACGATGACGTCGGCGTTGGGCACGGCCTGGCTCATCCGCTGCATGGCAAGCTGCCGGGCCACGCGGGCGCGCCGCTGCTTCATCAGCGGGTCGCCGTCCATCGACTTCATCTCCTCCTTGACCTGCTGCTTGGTCATCTTGAGGTCTTCGGTGTGCTGCCACCGCTGGTACACAAGGTCCAGCAGCGCGATGATGATCAGCAGCACCGCGAGCTTGAGCGCCATCATGAACACCAGCCTCGCCCCGATGATGAACGCCTGCGCCACCTGCAACTCGCCCAGCGCGAGCAGCGGGTTGGTGTCCTCGTAGATGATCCAGAACGACAGGCCCGCGATCAGGATCACCTTCGTCAGGCTCATGACCAGCCGCATGAAAGCGCGCTTGGAGAACAGGTTGGCCGTGCCCTTGATCGGGTCCAGCCGGGAGAACTTGGGGATCAGCGGCTTGCCGGTGAGCAGGAACCCGACCTGCGACACCGCCGTGACCAGCGCGATCGCAAACACCGCAAGCAGCAGCGGCGCGAGCGACGCGACCAGGTCGTACACCACCCAGCCCAGGACCCCCGTCAGGTCGTCGGCTCGGGTGAGGTTGCTTGCGTGTGACCCGGACATGAACACTTCGACGGACATCCGCATCCCCGTCATCACGCGCATGCCCAGGAAATACAGCAGCAGGATCGCTCCGAGCAGGATGACGGCGGCGGAGAGGTCCGCGCTGCGCGCCACGTTGCCATCGTTCCGCGCTTCGCTGAGGCGACGCGGTGTAGGGGCTTCTGTTTTTTCCTGTCCGGTTTCAGCCATGGCTCAGCGGCCCCCCGTGATCGTGAAGAAGTGGTGGACCTCATCGAGCACCTGCCACGCCGTGCTACTAAACAAAGTCAGCGCGACCGCCACGCCCAGCATCATGAACAGCGCGCCGACGATGATGCGGATGACAAACCCGACGCTGAGGATGTTGAGCTGTGGCACGGTGCGTGCGACGAAGCCCATCGCGGCCTGGAGCAGGAACATGACGCACATCACCGGGGCCGCGACGCGCAGCGCGAGCTCGAACACGACCTGCAGCAGCCCGACGATGAGTGTGACCAGCCCCGCGAAGCCGTTGAACGAGCCCAGCGGCACCGCGTCGAAGCTGCCGATGAGGATCGCGAGCAGGAGCCGGTGGCCGCCGAGCATCACGAAGATCGCCAGCGACGAGAGGAAGAGCAACTGCCCGATGAGGCCCGCCTCGTCGTCGAAGTCCGGGTTGATGACGCCGCCCAGCGTCAGGCCCATCTGCTGGTCGATCATCATGCCGCCCATCTGCATGCCGATCAGCGGCAGCGATGCGGCGTACCCGATGGCAAACCCGATGAGCAGTTCCACCGCGACCCGGCCGATGAGCTCCCAAAGCACCAGGCTCTCGGCCAGGAACCGCCCGACCATCGGCGCGGTCTCGCCCCGCGACAGCAGCATGGGATACACCAAAAACGAAAGCCCGATCGCGAAGAACGCCTTGACGTGGCGCGGCAGCGCACTGGACCCGAACACCGGCGCCATGATGAAGATGCCCGTCAAGCGGAACAACACCATCAGCCAGGCGGGCGTGTGTGCGAGGATGGGCGACAGGTCGATCATGGTGCGTGGTCAAGGCGGGGCAAGCTGGGGTGTTGGTGTTGTTGCGTCGTCGAATGTGGTCGCTAGATCCCGCTAAACATGCGTGTGGCGAAGTCCATGATTTTCATGACCAGCCAGGGCATGACGACGATCGCGGCCGCGCCCATGCCCAGGATCTTGGGCACAAACGACAGGGTCTGCTCCTGCACCTGCGTGACCGCTTGCAGGATGCTGACCGTCAGGCCGACGATCAGCGCTGCGCCGAGGATCGGGGCTGAGAGCATGAGCATCAGCGTCAGCGTCTCGCGGGTCATGTCGATGGCGGAGTCGAGGTTCATCGTGGGGCTTTCCTGCGTGTGGTTCTATCTGCGGTCTCTCATCGGCCTTGCCGGGGGCGGTTCCGGGGGCGGTTCCGGGGCGGTTCCGGGGGCGGGGTCGGGCTTGTCTTGCCTTGTTTCTCAAGGCCATGCGGGTGTCGCGGGAGCTATGTGGTGACGCCGGGGATCGCGAAGCTGCGGAGCAGGCTCCCGGTCACCAGCGTCCACCCGTCCACCAGCACGAACAGCAGCAGCTTGAACGGCAGCGAGATCAGCACGGGCGGGAGCATCATCATGCCCATCGAGATCAGCACGGACGCGATCACCATGTCGATCACGAGGAACGGCAGGTACAGCCGAAATCCCATGAGGAACGCGATCTTCAGCTCGCTGAGCATGAACGCGGGCACCAGGCTGATCATGTCCACATCCGAGCGCTTGAGCGACGCGGGGTCGCTCGTGTCCACCCCGCGGTACTCGAGCATCATGTACACCGAGTCCCAGTTGTCGGCGTACTCGATCTGGTCGAACATGAAATCACGCAGCGGCTGCTTCGCGCGGTGCCAGGCCTCGATCTGATCGATCTCCCCGGCCTGCAACGGCTGGAGCGCCTGCTCGTTGATCTTGGCAAACGTCGGGGCCATCACCATCAGCGTCAGGAACAACGCCAGGCCCACGATCACCTGCGACGGCGGGAGCGACTGGGTCCCGATCGCCTGCTTGAGCAACGCAAACACCACCACGATGCGCGTGAAACTCGTACACATCACCAGCACCGCGGGGGCCAGCGACAACACCGTCAACAACAAAAGGATCGACAACGAAGCAGACAACCCACCACCCCCGGAAGCCCCGCCCCCGGAAATGCCCCCCGAATCCCCGGATGTTGTCCCTGCATTGTTGCCGGTGTTCCCGATGCCCGGGATCGCGTTGCCCGCGTTTTCCAGCACCGATAGCGGGTTAGTCAGATCGACCGGCGCGGCGCTTTGTGCCAGCGCGGGTGCGGTCGCCGATGCGAAAACCAGCACGGCGAGAAAGGCGAAGCAAGGAACCAGGCAGGGCCGTGTCATTTGCCACCCCCCCCACCGGCGATGGATCGCACGCGGCCAAGCAGGCTGGACACCGAATCACGGGCGCGGTCCACGCGGACCTCGCCATCGTCCATGCCCTCCTCGTCGTACATCTCACGCTGCGAGTAGCTGCCGGTGTACCGCGCGAGCAGCTTGTTGAAGCCATTGGTCATGCTCGCGTCGCGGCCAACCTCAACAGATTGCAGCAGTGACGCGACCTCTTCCGGGTCGTCGATCTCGGACAAGGTGCGTAAGCCGGCTGACGAATCGCCTACCACCAGCACCCGCCCCCCCACACGCAGCAGCAGCACGTGGTTCTTCGGCGCGACCGACGTGCGCGACAACACCTCCACCGCCCGGCTCGGCGCGGTCGCAGCCCGGCCACCCAACTTGGTCACCACCACACGAAGCACCAGCACCAGACCAATCACCACACCCAACGCGGTCAACGTGTTGAGCACCCAGCCCTGCCCGGTGTCCAAAGTCCCCGCTGCGGTGCCCACCGGCTCATCCGGACGCGCACCCAGCGCACGGTTTTCACTCGCGGGCACGGCTGCGGACTCAGATGTGGTTAGCGGCCGCGCTTCGGGGGAGCCGGCAGGCAATGCGGGCTGGTCATCGGGTGACATAGCTGCCAGCCGCCGGACCCGCTCGGATGCATCTGCCGGCGATGCACCCAGTGGTGGATTGGATGGTTGCGCGCGTGGTGAGGCGTTGGCTTCACCCGCGTCGATCGACATCTCGGTGTTGGCGGGGGCTGATTGGGCGCAAACCACAGGCGCCCACGCCCAAAGCGCTGAGACCCAACACATCAAAACCAAAGGCAAGATTTGCCGCACGGTCGTGGCCCTCCATGGCCAGCAGGTTGTCAAGAACGGCTCCGCCGTTCATCTCACCCCGGAACTTTGCCCCCGCAAGTTTGCTCAATCAATACTTACTTATTGCCCGTGGTCTGTGGCCACGGCGGGTTGTTTACTCGTTGCTTTGTGCGGCGGCCTGGGCCTCGATCTCCCGGGCTTCTTCTTCGAGGTTGGCGACGATCTCGCTGATGCGGATGCAGAAGTTGTCGTTGAGCACGAGCACTTCACCCCGCGCGACGAGTCGGCCATTGACGTGGACATCGACGGGGTCGCCGGCGAGCTTGTCCAGCTCCACGACCGCCCCGCTATCCAGCCGGAGGACATCTTCGACGACCATTTCAGTGCGGCCAAGCTCGATGGTGACATCCAGATCGACGTCGCCGAGCATCTCGATCCGGCCGTCGGCGAACTCGGGCAGCTTCATGCGCGAGCCGCTGCCGGTGAGCTGGGCTTGCAGCTCATCGACGGTGGCTTTAGCGCCGGACAGCGCCGCACCGACCGGGTCGGCCGGGGTCTTGGGGGCGTTAGTTGGGGCCTGCGATTCGTGGTCCGCCATGATTGCGAATCCGCGGGGCGTGTCGTGGGTGGCCGCGGCCGGGGGTCCGTCCCTGGCCGTGAAGCGGCGTTGTCTGGCCCCGCCTCGTCGTGAGGCTGGGCGTTGCGAGCGGTCAGCTCGCGGGGAACTCCTTGAACTCTGCGAGGAAGCAATCCTTGATGTAGGACTGCCCATCGGGATCGTAACCGAAACGCTCCTCCAGCGCCGCGCGGATCTGCCGCGTCAGCGTGGACAGCTCGTGTTCGTTGAGGTGGGACGGCTCGGCCCGGCGGAAAATGGTGGTCACATCCGCGTGCAATGCGCCTTCCATCTGCGCCTTGCGGGCCTCGATCTCATCGACGTGCTTCTGCTTCACGACGATCCAGATGCGCGTGTCGTAGAGGAATGGGCGGCCTGAGCGTGTGTTCTGGAACTTGCCCGAGACGATCAGCACCTCGCGGGGCTGCTCGCTGGCGGCAACGGTCTGACCCGCGAGGCCGTCGGCCTGCACGGGGCTGGGGCCACCGACCATCATGAACACCCCGACGATCGCGGCCCCCTCGATCAGCAGGGCCGCGAGCACGACGAGGATCGTCTTGATCGGCAGCTTCTTCTTCGGGGCCTCGGTTGTGTCCTTCTTGTCTGCCATGATTGGGTCTATCCCGCGTCATCGCGGCTTTGGGGGGTTCACTCTAAATCAGTGGTGAAGTCTTTCACCAACGCGTTGCTCTGCATCACCTCGACCCGCCGATTGGGCTGTTGCCCGGCGGCGGTGAAGGGGCGGTTGTTCAGCGGCTCGGCGGGGCCCACCGCCACAAGCCGGACCCGCGCGGGGTCGATCCCGACCGTCTCGCTGGTCAGGAAGTCGCCCACCGCCCTGGCACGCTGGTACGACAACCCGTACAGGTCGTCGATCGGCGTGCCGTCGGGCGACACCTCGCGTGAGGCGGCGTGGCCCTTGATCTTGAGCAGGTTCTGGAGCCCCTTGATCTCGGGGACAAAGCCCATGATCTGCCGCCTGGCCTCAGGACTTAGATCGGCCGATCCGGGCTCGAAGGTTATTCGTCCGCCGATGACATACACATCTTCGTCCCGGACCGTGGTGACTTGGCGGGTTTTGCCGTCTATACCGGGGTCCTGGGACTGGGAACGGCTGATAATCTTTTCGTGCCGCATCCGTGTGGTTTCCAGGATCTGCAGCAGCGACAGGGCCGGGTCGTCATTGGTGGGCAGCTTCCCCCCGCCGCCCTGCATCCCGAACGCTTCCTTAATCTCCTCCACCACCGCCTGGAACTTCTCGTCCTGCTTGATCTCCGAGAACGACACGATCAGCACGAAGAAGCAGAGCAACAGCGTCATCATGTCCGCGAAAGTGGTCATCCACTCCGGAGCGCCGGCGGGCGGGCATTTGCATTTGCGTGCCATGAGCAGTGCCTGAGTTCGCTACGCCGCGTCCTTGTCTTCCACCGGGCGCTGGCTCGGTGGGAGGAAGGTCCGCAGCTTCTGTTCCACAATACGGGGGTTGTCACCGCTCTGGATGGCCATGACCCCCTTGATGATGACGGTCTTGTAAAGGACTTCTTCGCTGGAGCGCTTGGCGAGGCGGTCGGACAGGGGCATGGCCACGGCATTGGCGACCAGCGCGCCGTAGAGCGTCGTCAGCAAAGCGACCGCGAGGCCGGCCCCGATCTGAGCGGGGTCCGAGAGGTCGGCGAGCATGGCCACCAGGCCGATCAGCGTCCCGATCATGCCCAGGGCGGGGGCGTACTTGCCCAGCGTGTCGAACAGCCCCTTGCCGATCTCGTGACGCTCGACCAGGTTGTCCAGGTCGGTGGTCATGATCTGCTCGATCAGCTCGGGGTCCGTGCCATCGACCGCCATCTGGATGCCCTGCACGATGAACGGGTCGTCGATGTCCTTGACGGTGTTCTCCAGCGAGAGGATGCCGTCCCGCCGGGCGATCTCCGCGTAGCTGACCATGTCCTGGATCAACTGGTCGATCGACGGGCTTTTGTTGAACACCGCCTTTTTGGCGACCCCGATCAGGCCTTTGACGTTGCGGATGGGGAAGCAGAACAGAATAATCGTGGCTGAGGCCCCGAAAATCAGCACCACGGAGGGGATATCGATGTAGATGATCGGCTTGCCGCCCATCAGCACCGCGCCGAGGATCAGCGCCCAGGTCCCCAAAAAGCCGATGATGATGCCGATATCCATGGCAGGCGCACCTCAAAACGTTGACCGCGTGGCGGTTCTCCAGTCAGGCTTATCGGTCCGCCCCCCCGCAAGGGTTGAAAACCTCCCCCCGGAAATACCCCACGCTCCCCTCCCCCCTCCCCCTCTCGACCCTAGCTGGCGAGCTACGCTCGCCGGGCGGTGCAACGCAAGGCTGAATGATGCAACGCAACGAACTACGCGCGAAGGCCCGGCGAGCGTAGCTCGCCGGCTAACGGGAAGACGGCGCGTCACGACAGCTCATGGGGAGACAGCGGATGACCGAACAGCCGCAGCGCCTGGCCAGCGTGCTTGATCGCTTCCGCGGTCAGCTCTGGCTTCTCGGTGTGGGCGCTGATCGCCACGCCGAGATAGTCCAGGTCGGGCAGGTGGAGCATCGGGGCCTTGTCACCCCGTCTGTCAAAGCGGTTCTCCAGTGAATGGGGTTAGTCTTGACAACAACACCATCCGCTCGGAGGACCGCATATGCACGCCTGCGCAGATTCGGGGAGTTATCCATAGCTCCCGGCGATTTCGCACAAGGTGATCTAAAATTCGTCAAATGTGGCTATCAATCGCCATGTAAACACTATTGGACCCACACTATTAATTATCGTAGCAAGCATGACCATAGTGGCAACTTTATGAAATTGGATAAGCATATAGGTATATAAAAGTAATAATATTCCAGCAGCTGTCAGGAATGCGCATAAAACTAATGTCATCGGAATTAGCAGATCGGACATGAACATTGAGTATAAGTCCTCAAAAAGTGCGGCGAACAAAAGCAAGCTCGATGAGACGATTGAAGCTACTAGGATGACAATAGAAATATACAGACGATTCCGATACGAAACCAGAAATCCATCACGAACAGCGATTGCCTTTGGCTGGTGGAGCGAGATGCCACATTCAGGACATTGAACGGTAGCTTCGAAAACCGGATACCTACAGTTCGCACAAAAGCTGCATGGCTCATCCAAAGATACTTGACAGGAAAAATCCTGTGACTCGACATTGCGAGATTGATTAGTTCCGCTCATAATTATCTCGGCCGGGGGCATCGAAACGGGGACGCTTCGGCTCTGTTGCAACGCTCCGCTGTTCGGCGCATGTTAGGCGCTTGCGCCCTTGGGGTTGATCCGCTACATGTTACCGCATGGAAACCTGTCAATCGCCACGGACGGTGATGCGGGTGGCGCACGATGCGGCCCGGCTCGTGCTGCCCGGCTACCGCCACAAGTTCTCGCGTCATGATTTCACCCTCGCCGAGCTCTTCGCCTGCCTGGTCGTGCGTGAGATGATGGGCAAGAGCTACCGACGCACCGAGGCCCTGCTCCGCGACACCGACTGGTGCCAGCAGTTGGGCATGACCAAGGTGCCCGACCACGCCACGCTCTGCCGCGCGTTCGCCCACATCCTCAACCGCCAACGTGTGGGCGACATGCTCAGCCTGTTCGCCCGCGTGATGCGCCTGGCGGGGAAGCTGGGCCAAACCCTCGCGATCGACTCGACACTCTACGACACGCACCACCACAGCCGGCACTACGAGCGGCGATGTCTGAAGCAGGCGTCTGATGACAAAAGCACCGCAAATGCAAGGCGATCACGCAAGGCCAAACGCACGCCCAAGCTCGCGATCGGTGCCGATACGCGCTCGCACCTGATCACCGCGGGCAAGAGCAAGACGGGCATGGGGTCCGACGCGCCCGACTTCGAGCCGCTGCTGCGCGCAGCGGTCAGGCGCAGCCCACTGCGTGAGGTGTTGGCCGACCCCGGCTATGATTCGGAACACAACCACGAGCTGGCGCGCGACGCGTTGGGTGTGCGATCACGGATCAAGGCCACCGCTGGCCGCCCCGGGACCAAGCCCGCGGCCGGCCGCTACCGACGACAGATGCAGCGACAACTCAGGGGCAGCCAGGCCGGCAAACCCTATGGCCAGCGGGCACAGGCTGAGACGGTGATGAGCATGCTCAAACGCAACCTCGGCGACAGCCTCCGCGCCCGCAGCGACCACGCCCGCGAGATGGAACTGCTCTTGAAAGTCCTGACCCATGATGTGATGATCATCAGACGTTGCGTATAGTGAGGGTTGCAACAGAGCCGGAGCGTCCCCCCATCACGTTACTCGCCTCGTTTCGATACCCTTGTGTACAACCAATATTGCAGCAATGAGCATATAGTAGAAGCCAGCAACCATCCTATCAATTTTAAAGTGCTTGTATAATCCACTACATACTGATAGCCAAGTAAAAACCAGAGTATTACACATAAGTTGTATGCAATTAACAAAGGCATGTGGCCTGCTTCTGTAACGTTACTCCCATAGCTTAGTTTCCGTTGCTATATTCTTACGAAGGCATGCGCTTGAATATTCGGTACTTCACCATGACATGAGGCATATCGTTGTACATACTTGCCCACAACGCATCGGGAATCTTAACACCATCTTTGGCAAGATGTCCGACCAATTTACACGCGAATTCCCGCTCGTACTCATCGAGCTCTAAATAAATAGACTCTACCACGCTCACTGTTGTCTCCTGGCCCTGAATAAGAGCACGCCACAGAGGCTCAGCAACTGTAGAGCTAACATGTGAGCCTGACTGTGCAAGCAATGCCAGGTACTGTCGGAATGTGGCGAGGATCAATGACGCATCGTATTGTGAGTCGTCATCAACAATTGGATAAAACGCAGGAGGCCACGAATTCCCCAAATAGTCTATACCGCTCCATCCACGTACTAAGCTGTCGGGTAAACCCACTGGGGAAAATCGAGCATTCGTCCAACGATGAGTGCGGGCAACCTGGAGCACCTCAAACGTACATAGTAAGCGGTTTGATAAGTTAGGTATCCGACAGGAGCACAGCGGCATGCCATTCCAGCTTGCCTCGTCATATACCAGACGCGATCCGAGCAGGTTGCCACCACTCACAGTTCCATTGTGAGTGTTAAAACGAAGATTGGGTAAATGGCTGGCCTCGATATCCAAATTCAGTTCGCCAAGAGGAACTATGCAAAAATACTCAGCCGATTCAGACGCGCGCTCCTCGTCATGTGATGTTGGCCCGCCGCGTCTCACGACAACTTTATCCGCCTTGAAGGAGTGTCCGCAGGACTTCTTCAAACTCTCATAGGCACCGCTGGACAAGTACAAGTCGCTTTCAGATACTACCTCCAATACATCAGGCCACTCACCGCGACCATCACCTGTCAACCACGTCAATACACCCTTTGCATAAGTAGAGACAGACGCTGGACATCTAACACTACGGACTGCAGACTCATAGCCTGCATGCAGATATTGAGCTTCCCCCCAAGTGACGGGCGCGGGGAAGTGGTGGAAGATGGTGCTCTTTCACCGCAACCCACGGAGCCCGACCATGACCGAATCGAAGAAGACCCGCAAGCCTCGGCCGACCTACGACGAGCAGTTCAAGCGTG
>JBGTLW010000262.1:0-13343 GCA_041743835.1 Phycisphaeraceae bacterium
CGATCGACGCGGTCGAGGCATACGACGTGTTCGAGAAGGACCCGGAGTTCGCCATCTTCCTGCGGCAGATGCAGGCGCTGGAGCGGATGCTTGGTTACAACACGACGTTTGTCTTCAAGGCCGACGAGTTGGACCTGCTGCGTATGTTCAAGCATGGCCCGGCTGTGACGACTGACCCGCAGAGCGGCCGTCCTATCGTTGTGCCCGCGGGCGACCCGGCGAAGCCCGGCGTGGAGGGCCGTTAACCGATGGATGATCCGATCAAAACACGCGCCCACGAGCCGATGGTCGGTGACCGGGAGCAGACAGACGCCGCGAACAAGTCGCTGGCCGATGCCCTGAATGTCAGTTTTGCCTTCCTCAAGGTCGTCATGGTCGTGCTGCTGATCGTGTACCTCGGTTCCGGTGTCTTCCAGGTCGAGGAGCAGAACCGTGCGGTGAAGCTGGTCTTCGGCAAGGTGGCGACCGATGGCGACGGCAGACCCGTGATCTTTGAATCGGGCCTGTATTTCAACTTCCCGTACCCGATCGGGCAGAACATCGAGGTGCCCGTCACATCGCAGACACTCGACATCAGCCAGGCGTTCTGGGTGCAGGTGCAGCAGGCCGACATCGGCAAAGACATCTCCGAGCTGCCCGCACGCCCGCTGAATCCGGAACGCGATGGCTCGCTTCTCACCGGCGACGCGAATCTGGTCATGGGGCGGTTCACGGTGCGGTGGAAGGTGGACAACCCCGCGGACTTCGTGGTGAACGTGGGCTTAGCCGAGTCCGACGAATCCCTCAATCCGCTCGCCCGGGCGGAGACGCTGCTCCGCAATGCCGCCGAGCGCGGCATCGTCCACGCCGTCGCGCGGATCGAGGCCGAGTCGTTTATCAACGGCACGACCAACATGGGCACCGCCACAGTGCTGGCGCAGGAGATGCTCGATCAACTGGGCACCGGCATCCTGATCGAGGCGATCGGCTCACCCAACCACAGCGCGCCGCGATCGGCTTATGACGCCTTCCAGGCCGTGTTCAATGCCGAAAGCGACAAGGCCCAGCAGATCAATCGGGCGCGGCAGGATGCCGCCAAGATACTCGGTGGGGCCGCTGGCTCAGCGACCGACGCCCTGATCGATCTGATCGAGGCTTACGAGATCGCTATTGACTCCGGTGAAGTCACGGCCGCCGAAGCACTCAAGCGGCAGATCGACGACGCGTTGGCGGCCGAAGCCGTCACCGTGGAGGGTGGCGTCATGCCGATCGGCGGATCGGTAGCGCAGCGGATCAACCGCGCCAAGGCCTACCGCGACAGCCTCAGCGAGCGGCTCAGTGCCGAGGCGCAGGTCTTTGAATCGCTTTACGCCCGCGTGTATGGCGACCCCAACGCCCCCGCGGCGGAGCGCCCGACCCCAGCGCAGCAGCGCGAATCGCTCTACATCCTCACCAACAGCCTGTGGCAGGACATGCGCGAGCGTGTCATGACAGCCCAGGGTGTGGAGACCCTGCGTGTCCCGACCGAAAAACTCCGGCTGGACATCACCGGCGACCCACGCATCCAGCGAGAACGCGAGAAGCAGTTGCTAGAAGCCGAGACCGAAGCGGCCAGGAACCAGCCATCCTCCCGGTAACACATGGGTGGCGGTTGGATTTCCGCCCGCCGCCGACTAACGTTTGTAGGACCCCGCCCGAACCCGAACCGATCGCCAAGCATGGCCCACAACCACGACCATCACGACCACGATCACGACCACCACGGGCACCATCACCACGGCCACGCCCACGCCGGCGCGATCCCCGCGAACAAGCATGAGCTTGCCGAGGCGATGGGTCTGCATACGCATGGCAGCACGGGTGATGAATCCGAGGGCAGGATTGACGCGAAGATTGTCGCTGCCCTCGCGGGCGGCATGCTGTTGATCGCAGCCGTGATTGCGAAGTTTGTGTTCGACACGCCCGAGCAGAGCGACCTGTTTGCCATGGCGGCCTCGGTCCTGCTCGGTGGCCCGATCGTGTTTGATGCGGTGCGACACCTGCTTCCCAGCAGCCACGGCCACGACCACGCCAACCACATGGAGGAGCTGATCGCGCTGGCGATCATCGCGTCGTTTGCCAGCGGGCAGTACCTGGAATCGGGCGCGGTGGCTTTCTTCATGCTCATCGCTAACTTCATCGAGCACCGCACCGCCGTTGGCGCGCTGCACACGATCGAGTCGCTCATCCGGATCACGCCAACCAAGGCCAAGCTCCTTGCAGAGGACGGCACCGAGGCGGAAGTTGAGGCCCGCGACCTCAAGCCCGGCGATGTCGTTGTGGTGCGCCCCGGTGACTCCGTGCCGGGCGACGGCACCATCCGCGCCGGCCAGTCCACGCTCAACGAAGCCAACATCACCGGCGAGTCGCTGCCCGTGGAGAAGACCACCGGCGACGAGGTGTTCAACGGCACGATCAACGAGTCGGGCCGTCTCGAAATCCAGATCACGCGAGCCGGCGAAGACTCCACGCTGGGGCAGGTGCAGAAGCTCATCATCCAGGCCGCGGCCAGCAAGCCCGTCGTCGTGCGTATGCTCGAGCAGTACGCGGCGTATTACACGCCGACGGTGCTGATGATCGCGGCGGTCATCTTTGTGTTCACGCGAGACCTCTCGACCTCCATCAGCCTGCTGCTAATCGCGTGCCCCTGCGCGATCATCCTGGCCGGGCCGACGGCGACGGTGGCGTCGCTTTCCGCCGCGGCCCGGCTCGGTGTTTACATCAAGAACGTGACCGACCTTGAAGTCGCCCGCCGCATCACCGCCATCATCCTCGACAAGACAGGCACACTCACCGAGGGCAAGCTCGCGGTGACGCGCATCCAGCCGGTCGAGGGCCAGGACCCCGCGGAGTTGCTGCGCTTGTGTGCCGCTGCGGAGGCCGATTCGAAGCACCCGGTCGCGCGTGCGGTCCACGCGGTCGCGTTGAAGGCCAAGCTGAGCCTGCCCAAGCCCGCGTCGTTTGAAGAGGTTGCAGGACGCGGTGTGATCGCCACGATCGGCGGGCAGCGCGTGCTCGTGGGCCGTGAGAACTGGCTGGCGGAGCAGGGCGTATCGCTGGGCCACCTGAATCGTGACGGGTCCGAGGGCCTTTCGCTGCTGTTCGTGGCCTGTGATGGCCGGGTGATCGGTTGGGTCGGGCTTGAAGACACCATTCGCTCAAACGCCAAGGCCGCGATGGATGCGCTTGATGAGTTGGGTGTGCAGCGCAGGGTGATGATCACCGGCGACCGTCAGTCGCCCGCCGAGCGTGTCGCGCGGGCGATCGACATGACCGACTTCGAGGCCGAGGCCCTGCCCGGCGACAAGCTCCGCCTGGTCGAGACGCTGAAGGAAAAGGGGCATACCGTGATGGTCGTGGGTGACGGCGTGAACGACGGCCCGGCGCTCGCGGCGGGTGACGTGTCGGTCGCGATGGGGGCCGCGGGCTCGGACGTGGCGATCCACTCGGCCAGCATCGCGCTGATGAACAGCCAACTCGATCGCATCCCGTTCCTCATCCGGCTCTCCCGCCGGACCGTCACGGTGATCCGCCAGAACCTCATCGGGGTGCTGGTTTATATCTTGGTCATGCTGGGCATGCTTGCGCTTGGGATCAACGAGCCGATCATCTTCGCGATCGGTCACGGCGTCAGCTCGATCATCGTGGTCTTCAATTCCGCGCGTCTCATCCGTGAGGGCGAGCACATGGAGACCTTCGTGCCCGAGCCCAAGGCCGACAGGCCCCGCGCGCAGCTCCAGCGCGTCCAGCCCGCAGCCGCGTAGCCCTGCGGACCAGACTTCCTTCTTACCCCATGTTGCATGATGACGAGCCATCTGTATCGCCGGCATCACGCATGTCACGCCTCCGCCCTTGGCTGATCCTGCTGGGCCTGACCGCTTACGCCGCGTTCTCTTGTTTCTTCATGCTCGATCGGCCGACGCTGTGGGGTGACGAGGTTTCGACGTACTACCGCACGTCGGGCGATTTCGATCACCTGATGAACCGGCTCAAGCGTGACGGCTTCGTGCCCCTGCATTACATCGCGGACTGGTGGTTGGCGCAGCGTGTCATCATGACGCCGTTCTGGTTGCGAGCGATCCCCGCCGTGTGCGGGGTGCTGTTTGTCCCGGTGATGTATCTGCTCGCACGGCAGTTCTTCTCGCAACGCACCGCGCTGGTGGCTGCTGCCCTGGCCGCCACTTCCGCGTGGGTCTCGGTCCACGCCCGTGATGCCAAGATGTACATGGATACGTGGCTGTTTGTGGCTCTGGGGGTGGCGCTGCTCATGATCTGGCTCCGCCAGACCGGGTGGCGTTCGCTGCTCTTTTGGCCGGGCTGGGTGGTCTGCGCGTCGATTTCGGTCTGGCTGCACGCCACCGCCATCGCGGTTGTCGCGATCTACCCGTTGTTCCTGCTCGTGCGGCTGCCCCGGCACCACTGGTATCAGAAGGACCTGCTGATCCTGGGGATGCTGCTGGTGCTGGCGCAGCCGTGGTGGTACTACACGCGGTACAACACGTTCATTGACCGCACCGGCATCATCGCGGTGGATGAACTGGCCGAGGGAAGCAGGCCGCCCAACTGGGGCAGCAGCGGCCTGACGTGGATCGCCCAGCACAACAAGGACCAGGCCCCGCTTCAACTCACGCTCAACACGGCCGCAAGCATCATGATCGGCATCCAGTGGCCGCGCGAGGGAAGTCAAGACCCCAGCAACCATCGCGTGCAGCCCAGCCCCTGGTTCAAGACACTGGCGGCTGTGAGCATGAGCGCGGTGCTGGTTTTGCTGGCGCTTGGCGTGCTGCCTTGGCCGCGGCGGTGGCGCGGCGGGACACCGCCCAACGCCCTCATCGATGATGTGGATAGCCAAGATGTCATCCGCCGATCGGCCTGGCGTTGTGTGGCGCTGCTTGGGGTCTGGATGTGTGGGCCGGTCTATGCGTTTTATGCGCGGTCGTATATGGCGTTTGATGCGCCGTGGGACTGGCTGGCGTTGTGGTGGGTGGTGCTGGGTGTGGGGGTCATTGTGGCGTGTACCGTCGGGTGGACGCTGGTGACGCGGCGGCCCGAGGCGTGGTCTGCTCTGTGGCGTCTATCGCTTGCGGTCGCGGTGATGCTGGCGTGCCTGTGCCTAGTGTATCTTGTCATGGACCACCTGCACGCCAAGGCCATGGCCAAAGACCCCAGAGGCAGGGCCTGGCAATCGATCTGGATGCCGCGGTATCTGGGCATCATCTGCCCCGCGGTGTTGCTGGCGATGGCGGGGCTGCTGATGAGGCTGCCCACACGGCCGTTGCGGTGGGGGGCTATCGGGCTGGTCTTGGCCCTCAACCTGACCCAGGGGTGGGCACGCGTTTTGATCGACACCGAGCCGCCGCACGACCGCGTCGCCCGCGACATCATCGCAGACCATGCCGACCCAACCACGCGCACGGTTTTCAACGTCCCGGGCAATGGCGGCACGACCCGCGCGTGGCACATCAATTGGACCACCGACTACTACATAGCCGTGTACACGCGCTACAGGCCCGGGGCGCGTGGCCTGCAAGCCAGAGACATCCAGCAGACATACAAGGCGGTTTACAATCTTTCGCCAGAAGCGCTGCGCGAAGCCCTCGCCCCACACCCCGCGGTCCATCGACTCATTGTGTGGGAGCACTTCGGGCCGGACACGCCGCGCGATGCACTGGGTGGAAACGATCCCTATCTGGACGCCCTTGGCAACCCGTGGCGGGTGGAGGCGGTGCAGCGGTTCAACCAGCACCAGTTCTGGAACTGGCGCTGGCTTGGGTGGTATCGCCGGACGGTCTATGTGCGCGATCCGTCACTTGACCCTTGATGCGGGCTATGTCGGGTTTAGCCACGTGTGTTACGGGGTGTAATCCACATCCGTGCGGGCGTCCATCGCGGCGTTGGCGAGTTGGTCGGCCCGCTGGTTGCCCTCGCGCCGCACGTGCCCGACATCCCACGCGCCAAACCTGCCCAGCAGCGCCATCACGTCCTGGTGCAGGGGCTTGAGGCCGGGCGCTTTGACGCGGTATTGCCCGTTGATCTGTCGCACCATGAGTTCTGAATCGGATCGGACGGACACCCGCGTCGCGCCCAGGCGGGCCGCCTCTTCCAGGCCACGAATCAGCCCGGTGTACTCCGCGACGTTGTTGGTGGTTTCGCCGAGGAAATAGCCCGCCTCGTGTACGGCATCGCCTGTCTTGGCATCGGTGAGGGAGACGCCCGCTGCGGCCGGGCCGGGGTTGCCCCTCGCGCCCCCGTCGGTGTGGATGACTAGATGCATAGCAGCCCCGATCGTGTGGTGTGTCGGATGGGTGGGCGATGGCCAGCGTGCAGGCAGGCCGGCACCGGAACGTAAACAGGGTCAAGAGTTGGGCGCGGCACCCCGGAGGCGAGCGGTCACCGCGTGGTTGGTTACTTGGAGGCCAGCGCTGTTTTCAGCTCCCCGTCGATCAGCAGAATCCGCCGGCAGTTCGGGCAGATCGTCATCGCGTCGGGCCGGGACATCAGCGAACTGACAGCCTCGACGGGTAGCTGGATGTAACACCCGCCGCAGATGTACTCTTTGCGCTTGCGGTTCTGCTCTTCGATCGTGGCGACCGCCTCGCCATCATGTTCCTCGGCCAGCTTGTTGAATACGGCAAGCACATCTTCTGGAATCGACCCCGCGGATTGATCCCGCTCCGCGGTAGCGGTGTCCAGCTGGTCGCCGATCTCCGCGCGGGCCGACTGCACTTCGTCTGCGGAGGCGGCGACCACTTTTTCCTGTTGCTCGACCTTCATCGCCAGTTCGTTTGCCTGGGCCTGCATCTCATCGCTTTTGGTCAGTTGCTCCAGCGCCTCGTCCTCAGCCTTTGACTTGGCGAGCTTGAGCGTGTTCACCTCGACGAGGAGTGCGGCATACTCTTTGTTGTTGGTCACCGCATTCATGCGTTCGCGCAGCTCTGTGACACGCTGGTCGGCTGCCTGGGCCTCGGACTCAAGCGTCGCGGCGTGTGCTTTAAGACGCTTGTGCTCGGTCGCGAGCTCTGCGGACTGCTGCTTGAGTTGGTCCAGCTTGCGTTGCTGGGCGTCACGCCGTCGGATGGCCGCATCCAGACGGGAACGCATCCCACGCACGCGGCTCTCTAATCCGAACAACTCACGCAATTGGTCTTGAAGGGACAATCGATCACTCCGACAGGGATAGGGTCAACTATGACACTATAACATAGCACACCTCAAAGATGATGGCTAAATTGCCCCCGGCGATCGGGAAACGGGCTGTCGGCCTCATGCCCGAGGGCGGCCGTGATGGGGAAACGCACAGCCCTAAGCCGCACTCGCTGGCCAGCAGCCGAAGTGGGGATGGTTTGTGGAGGTTGCTAGCTGGTCAGGCCCGCGAACAGGGGGGTGGACAGGTACCGCTCGCCGAAGGAGCAGCCGATGGTCACGATGCACTTGCCGGGGTTCTTCCGGGCGATGTTGATGGCGGCCTGGACGTTGGCCCCGGTGCTGATGCCGCCGAGGATCGCTTCCTTCATGCTGACCTGCCGGGCCATGGCAAAGGCCTCGTCGCTGGTGATCCGCTCGACATCATCCACAATCGACAGGTCACAGTTGCGCGGGACAAAGCCCGCGCCGATGCCCTGGATCTTGTGCGGGCCGGGCTTCACGGCGTCGCCGTTGCGCGTCTGGGTGATGACCGGCGACTCGACGGGTTCCACCGCGATGCACTGGACCGAGGGCTTCTTCTCTTTGAGATACTTGCCCGCCCCGCTGATGGTGCCGCCGGTGCCCACGCCGGAGACAAGGATGTCTACTTCGCCATTGGTGTCGTTCCAGATCTCGGGGCCCGTGGTTTGGTAGTGAATCCGGGGGTTGGCGGGGTTCTCGAACTGCTGGGGCATCCAGGCGTTGTCTTCGGTGGCGACCAGTTCCGCGGCCTTGTTGATCGCGCCCTTCATGCCTTCCGCAGCGGGCGTGAGTACGAGGTTCGCGCCCAGAGCTTTGAGCAGCGCCCGCCTCTCCAGGCTCATGGATTCGGGCATCGTCAGCGTCAGCTTGTATCCCTTCGCGGCACACACAAACGCCAGCGCGATACCCGTGTTGCCAGAGGTCGGCTCGATGATGTGCGTGTCTGGCTTGAGCGAGCCGTCCGCCTCGCCCGCTTCGATCATCGCCTTGCCGATGCGGTCTTTGACGCTGGCCATCGGGTTAAAAAACTCGCACTTCACGCGGATGTCCGCATCGGTCACCCGGCTTAGCTTGACCAGCGGGGTGTCGAACACGGTCTCGATGATGTTGCGGTACGTCGTGTTGCGAAGGGTGGGCATTTCAGGCGTCTCCTGTGAGGGTATCATGTCAATAGAGTGGCTGGGGAGGTGGGTTATGTTAACCCATGACGCCCCGGCTGCAACATGTAGAAAAACATTCCCGACTGGACCCCATCACCATGCAAACCCTCCATGACATCGACACCGCTCATTTTGCTGAACAAGGCTATCTCATTGTGCGTCAAGCATTTGTGGGGGCTGAGCTGGTGCGGCTGCGTGAGCTTGCCCGGACGGTGCAGGCGAAGGTGAATAAGACGTTGCCCCCCGGCACGCGGTACTGGTTCGGCAAGGGGCGGGAACTTCCACCCGATCAGATGTCCCATGCACAGCGGGCCGCCGCGACGTGGGGGATCAATGAACTGCCTCGCAAGGAGCTCTTCGAGCCGGAGCTGGTGAATGTGCTGGGCCACCCGGTGCTGGACGCGGTCACCCGCGCATTGCTGGGCGACAAGCCGACCGCATGGGGGATCAAGATGCTCTGGTCGCCGCAGACCGTCGATTACAACCTGCATTGGCACCGCGACCAGATGCCGCCGGTGCTGTACGACTACGCCCACGTCAAGCCCGCGGGGAACGACCACGTTCAATACAACGCGGCGCTCAATGAAGACCGCAGCTTCATCGTCGTGCCGGGCTCGCACCGCAGGCCCCTGACCGAGACGGAATGGCACGCCGTGCGCCACGACAAGACCGCAGACCTGCCCGGCCAGGTTGTTGCCGAGCTCGGGCCGGGCGATGTCGTGTTTATGGATGCCCATGCCCTGCACCGCGGGTGCAACAAGGTCGATAGCGATCGCCTTACGCTGCACTACTCGGCCCGTGCCGCATTCACCGGCGTGTCCACCTGGGGGCATGAGGGGCATTTCGAGTGGATCACCTCGGACGCGTTCATCGAACAGCTTACTCCCGCCGCGGCCGCGTATTACCTCAACCTCCGCGATACGCCGCGCGTGACCAACGCCATGCAGTTTTTTCACGATGCCGCCCTGGCTGCGGGATGGGACGGGGTGATGCCGGAGAAACCGGCGAAGATGGCGTGAACTTTCGGCTGTCAGGTCATCAAAGTCACACGCGGACGCCTTGCCCATTCGCCAGGCCTGCCTACAATGCGGCCCGCACATATTCATCACCACACCGCCAACACGGAGCAACACACGCATGGCCAATCGCACCGGACTCGTCACACTCAAAGGCAACCCGCTCACCCTCTCGGGCAAACCCGTCGCTGTGGGTGACGCGGCCCCCGTCTTCACCGGCACCGGGCTCGTCCTCGCCGACGTGGCGCTGTCGTGCTACAAGGGCAAGGTGGTCTTCCTCTCCACCGTTCCTTCGCTGGACACCGGCATCTGTGATCTGCAGACCAAGAGGTTCAACAAAGAGGCCGCGGCTGGCGACTTCGTGGTGCTGACGGTCTCTGCCGACCTGCCCTTTGCGCAGAAGCGTTGGTGTGGCGCGACCGATTCGGCGGCCGTGGTGTGCGTCTCTGACTTCAAGCGCCGCGAGGTGGGTGAGAAGTACGGCCTGACCATCGCGGATGGCCCGTTGGCGACCCTCATCGCACGCAGCGTCATGGTGATCGACAAGTCTGGCAAGATCACCTATCAGGAGATCGTCCCCGAGATCGCTCAAGAGCCGAACTACGACGCCGCGATCGCAGCCGCACGCGCAGCGGGCTGATGCCCTGCCCGTGCAAGCGCCTGTGCGTGAGCGCGTGGGCTTAATTCAACGAAGGGTCTGAGTCCAGCAGGCTCGGGTTGTTCACGATCGCGGCCTGGCTGGGGTTGATCTGCCGCAGCAGGTCGTACCACAGGCGGGGGCTGGTGCCGAACACGTGGGCGGCTGTCGCCTCGCGGATGATCCATGACTCGCGCTCGATCTCGGTTTCCAGTTGCCCCGGACCCCAACTCGAATAGTTGGCAAAGCACTTCATCGGCTCGTCGTTGTGCTCCAGAAGCCAGGCGATGTCCTCGGGCTCCGATGAGAAGCACAGGCCGTCATGCACCACGATCTGGGCGCGTTCGGGGCGGGTGTGGAGGACCATCAGCGGGCCGGGGCAGGGGCCACCGATATGCAGCAGGCCGGTGTGATGACAGGGCGAGGTCACCCCGTCGAGCTGCTCCCAGGCCTCTTTCATCGTGGTTGCGGCGGGTCGGTTGAGCGTCAGCCCCAGCGTGCCCGATTCGTTGTGTTCGACCAGTACCGTCGCGGTCTGATGGAAGTTGGGGTCCACCAGATCGGGCAGGGCGATGATGAGTTGGCCGCGGTGGGGGGGCATGCCGCGATCATACCGCGCGATCGGGTTAAGATAAGCGGATGATTCATCGCACACTCCCATGTTTGTGGTTGTTGGTTGTGCTGAGCTGCGCTGTGGCGAGCTATGGCCAGCCCGTGCTCACCGAGGGGCAGCGGATGCAGCTTGACAGCGCGAGAGATCGCGCGGCCCTGGACGAGGGGGCTTTGTATGCGTTGCTTGCTGCGGCGGTGGATTGGAAGCCGTTCGACGCGACGGGGGCGCGTGTGCCGGATTACGATGCGCTGCGGTCCGATCCTGTGTCTGCGCGGGGCGCGTGGTTTTTGATTGAGGGGGCGTTTGTGGGTGAGGGTGAGGTGTCGTTGGCGCGGCCGGGGCCGTGGGGGCAAGCGCTTTCGTTCTGGGTCATCAAGTACGGCGATGTGGAGGGGACCGATGGCGACAAAATCGCGGTCGTCCTGCTGGTGGACCCCGACGGCAAGCCCGGCCATCCCGAGTTCAAGCAGCCCATGCGTGTGCCCGCAGCGTTCTTCAAGGTCTGGCGCGACCAGGAGAGGACGCTCAAGGAGCCGACGGACTTTGTGACTTTCGTCGCACGTGCGGGGGACTTGCAGGCGGCCTTGGCGGGGCCGCCCCCGGCCTCTCGGCCACGCAACTCGACCGGGGGCGGTGTCATGGTCCAGAGCAGTTGGCCGCTGGTCCTGGTCATCCTCATCGCGCTGGGTGCCGCGTGGTTCATGATGCGGCGGGTTCTCAAAACCATGCGGCTGCCCGTGCCCCAGCGCGTACACCACGGCCGCGCGGAAAGGGGGGACGACGAAGCGGAGGAAGAGTCAGCCGAGTTCCGCGACGACCTTCCGGAGGACCCCGCGGAGGCCATGCTTGTGCTCCAACGCGAGCGCGAGGAACAGGCCCGGCTGGCACAGGCCCAGCCCAAGAAGAACCCCATCGATGCACTCGCGGAACTGGAACAGACTCACCACACCACCCCGGAACACCCCCCGGAACACTCCCCGGAACATCCTTCGGAACATCCACCGCAGCAGGATGAACCCCGCCCCAGCGCGTAGGAGAGCGTGGCCGCAATCCCCCGTGCGCAAGCCCTGCAAAATCCTCTATCCTGCCCACCCATGCCCACCGTGACCCTTCAACTTCCTCAGCCCGCGCTGACTTACGACGTGCGGATCGATGCGGGGCTGCTGGCCAAGATCGGGGACATGGTGCGCCACGTCGCGCCGCACGCCAAGGCTGGCGTCATTCTCGATGAAGGCATCGAGCAGACCCACGGCAAGCTGGCGGTCCGCTCCCTCGTGGCTGCGGGCTTCGACGCGACCGTGGCGGTGATGTCGCCCAGCGAGAAGCGTAAGAGCCTGGGGACGATGCGGTCGCTTTACGATGTCATGCTCGACGCGAAACTCGAACGCAGCAGCCCGGTCATCACCATCGGCGGGGGCATCACCGGGGACACCGGGGGGTTTGTCGCAGCCACCTACCTGCGCGGCGTGCCTTTCGTTCAGGTGCCCACCACGTTGCTGGCGATGGTGGACGCATCAGTCGGCGGGAAGGTCGGCGTCAACACGATCCAGGGCAAGAACCTCATCGGCGCGTTCCACCAGCCCCGGCTTGTGGTGATCGATGTGGATGTGCTGGCGACGCTGCCCGTGCGCGAGCTGCGGTGCGGGTTGGCTGAGTGCGTGAAACATGCCATCATCCGCGACCCGGCACTGTTCGACTGGATCGACCGGCATGTCGAGGCGATTCTGGCGATGGATCGGCCGACGCTGATTGAACTGGTCGAACGCAACGTGCAGATCAAGGCTGATGTGGTCATGGCTGACGAGCGTGAGTCAGGCGTCCGCGCCCACCTCAACTTCGGGCATACCTTCGGCCACGCCATCGAGGCCACGACCGCCTACGGGCGCATCCACCACGGCGAAGCGGTGGCGTTGGGGATGGTCGCGGCAACCGGGCTGGCGACCGACCTGGGCCTGTGCGATCGCGGCCTGCTGCGGCGGGTCGTGGGCCTGTTGGAACGCATCGGCCTGCCGGTCTTCGAGAAAAAGCTGCCCGCCACCGCCAAGCTCATGAATGCCATGACGCTGGACAAGAAGGTCAGCGGCGGGGCGGTCCGCCTGATCCTGCCCGACGGTTTGGGGCAGGTCCGGATCCACGACGATATCCCCCCTGATAAGATAGGCAATGCGTGGGACGCGCTGCGTGGGTATGTGGACGGCTGAGGCTGGATTGGGGGGCTTGTCCCAAGTTTGCAGGGATCGCGGATTTTCCGTGGTATTGCGGGGGAGTTGTGTATAATCGGGTCGCCATGCGTGAGTGAGCCGCAGCGGCGGGGCAGTCGGCGCTTCGATTTGGAACGCTTGCGACTGTACCTGCCAGACCCGCACCAGGGGCGGCGAGGAGTTTGCTGGAGTGTGGAGGGAATCCGTTCTTGTTCGGGCCGCCAGTTATTCTGGCGGCCCATTTTTTTTGTTTTGTGATACCGCTTCACCACGCGCGAGAAAAAACCCGCGGCTTAGAACGCATGTGATACGCATCCCATTTAATTCTCATGCGTCAGCCACGTGGTGGCGGTGATGGACATCAGCCGTTCGGGCGTGAGTTTGTTCCAACTCGTGACGCAGGCCCGGTCGATCTCCGCTGCGTCGATGAACACCCGGTTGCTCAGGTCGTGCTGACGCATCCACGCCCACACCCGCTCCATCGGCATCAGCTCCGGTGAATACGGCGGCAGGAACAGCAGCGTCATGTTC
>JBGTLW010000263.1:0-13574 GCA_041743835.1 Phycisphaeraceae bacterium
GCATCTGGTCGCAGAGGATGAAGATGATCGGTGGCTGCATGGCAACGCAATCCGTGATTCAATACGGGTGCAGCCGAGGCAAACGGGAACGGCTGGCTTCGAGGCATCGGCTCAGCAGGCGGTCGCGCAGGGTGGACAGGAGTTCGCGGTACCTCGGATCGTTGGCACGATTGACGAACTCGCCCCCGTCAGACTCGGTCAGGTCGTAGAGCACCTCGCTGCCGTGCGGCTCGTAGCGCAGGTACTTCGCATCTTGGGTGCGGAGCATCGCCATGCCGGCGTCGTGATAAGCCAAGACATCGTCCCGGCCCTTGGGTTCACGCCCGGCGAGCAGGTCGGCCGAGAGGTCGTGGCCGGCCATCACCTTCGGTACGCGTCCACCACAAAGCCCGACGAGTGTCGGCAGCAGATCGACCATCTCCATCAGCCCCGAGCAGGTGCGCGGCTGATCGCCGAGCCCCGCCGGCCAGCGCAGGATCAGCGGCACGCGTGTGACCTGGTCGTAGTACGCCGGGCCCTTGTGCGTGATGCTGTGGTCGCCCGCGAAGTCGCCATGATCCGAGCTGAAGATGATCAGCGTGTCGTCCAGCATGTCGCGCTCGCCCAGCCACTTCACGAGTGCGCCGATCGCGATGTCCATCTCCGTGACCATCGCCGCGAGGCCGAGGCGGTACTGGCGGAAGTCATCATCGCTCCAGCCGTCGCGGTGGTGCAGCATCGACGCCAGCGGCTCGGGCTTGTCGTGCCACTCCTCGGGCTGATGAATCCGCTCGGGGAAGTCGCGGCCTTCGTATTGCTGCCACGCCTCGCGCACCGGGCGCAGCGGCGGGTGCGGGTTGTAGAAGCCGAGGTGGAGGAATTGCGCGCTGTCCGGCCGGGAGCTTAGGTAACGACAGGCGGTGTCCACGATCCAGCCGGCCTGACTGGCCTGCCAGGGCGCATCGATCGGTTCGGGCGACTTCTCCGTGTAGAGCCGGTCCGGGTCGGACGAGCGTGGCACGCGGAAGGCCGCGGCATACTGCGGGTACTTGCCCTCGAGCCAGTGGTAGTACGGGTCGGAGTAGTTGCCGCGCTCTTCGCTGGGCCAGAACACGTCGAAGCCGTAGGTGTGGCGTGGGCGCGGGTCGAAGTCCAGGTCCTCGTGCGGTTGGAAGTGGAGCTTGCCGATCTGCGCTGTCTGGTATCCCGCGGCCTTCATCACGGTGGCGACGGTCGGCTCGAAGTCCGGCGGGAGGCAGTGGCCATTGTGTGTCACACCCGTCTGCTGCGGGTACAGCCCCGTCATGAAGCTGCATCGGCTTGGCATGCACAGGGGGTTCTGCACGTGGCATTGGCTGAAGCTGACCCCCTGCCCGACCAGCGCATCGAGCGCGGGCGTGACCATCGCGGGGTTGCCGTTGGCAGCGATGTGGTCATATCGCATGTGATCGCTGGTGATCCAGATCACGCGCTTGGGTGTCGTGGCGGTTGCGTTTGGTGATGGTGTCGATGTCATGGCGGGTATTGATGCCTTTGTGGGAGTCAAGGCGCGGTTACGTTCGGGCAGACGACCGGGCCGCCGCTCTGTTGCACGCAGGAGGTATCAAAACGGGGACGCTCCGGCTCTGTTGAGGGTTAGTACCTTCAGCAGCAGTTCCATCTCGCGGGCGTGTTCGCTGCGCACGCGGGGGGTGTCGCCGAGGTTGCGGCGTTTGAGCGTGCTCATCGCGGTCTGTGGCGGAACGGGTTGGCCCAGACTCGGCTGTCAGCAACCGATCGTCTTGATAACCATCACTGCCCACCACATCAATTCGTAATGTCATACCGCACGGTCAACTCTGCTCGGACGGTGAGCTCGCCCGGCTGGACTGAGGCGCCGCCCGCGTCTGCGGCCATCATGGCGCCGCGCATCGTGTGGGGCATGGGCTGGGGGTGCCACCCGCTGGCGCTCTCGTGGATCTCCGCCACGCCGGCCAGCTTTACGCCCATGGCGTCGGCGATGGTCTTGGCCTTGGTGCTCGCGTCAGTGGCTGCGGCCTTGAGCGCTTCCTGCCGGGCGGCGCTGTCGTCACGCAGGGTGAACGCGATGCCCTGGAACTGATTGACCCCGGCCTTGAGGCCCTCGTCGATCACGCTGCCCGCTTTCTCCATGTTGTTCACCGTCACCTGCAGCGTGTAGCTGGCGCGGTAGGCCCGGATCCGTGGCAATTCCTCGCGGCCGCCCGATGACTTGCTCGGCTCGAAGATCGGCTGGAGCGAGAGGTTGGTGGTCTGGAAGTTCTGGTCGCCGATGTTCAGCCGTTTGAGCGCCTTGAGCACGTCGGCCATGGTGTCGTTGACCTGCTTCTGGGCCGCAGCCGCCTCCTCGGATTGTGCGACGACGCCGAAGGTGACGATGGCCTGGTCCGCCTTGACGCGCACCTCGCCCACGCCGTTGACCACGAGCGAGGGCTCCGCCTTTTCCTCCGCAGCCATCGCGGCCGGGGCGAGCGTGCAAAGCAGCGCGAACAGGGCGGCACAAGCGAACGATGCGGAGGCTGAGGTGAGGCGCATGGCGGGTCTCCTGGGGTTAGGGATTCGCATGATCTTAGCCGACCGGGCCGGGCGTCGGGTGGTGTGCTGATTGCGTGCGGGGTTGGGCTGGGTCACAATCCCTTGATGCGATTGGTGGGTTCCCTCGCTGAGGCAGATGATGAGCGGTTGGTTGAGCTGTGCAACCACGGCTGTGCTGCCGACGCGGAGGCCGCGTTCGCCACGCTGTACCACCGCCACAAGGATTACGTCCACCGGCTGGCGATGCGGTACACGCATGGCGACCACGACCTGTCGCTGGATGTGCTGCAGGAGACGTTCGGGTATCTGCTCCGCAAGTTTCCGCCGCCGGGCCCCGGCCTGACGCTCACGGCCAAGCTCACCACGTTCCTCTTCCCCGTCGTCAAGCACAACGCGATGGCGGCCAAGCGCAAGGCCAAACGCTTCGCCCCGCCCCCCGAGCACATGCCCGAGCCACAAGCAGACCCGGAGCACCAAGCGGATCATCAGCCCGATGACATCGCGGCCGTCTTCGCGGGACTGTCGGATGACCGGCGGGAGGTGTTGACGCTGCGGTTTGTCGATGGCCTGAGCCTTGCGGAGATCGCCGAGGCGATGTCGATCCCCGTGGGCACGGTCAAGAGCCGGATCCATCTGGCGATCAAGCAGTTACGCGACGACCCGCGTGTCCGCGAATTTTTCGAGCCGTGAACCGCCCACCCGCCCTGCGCCCTGTATGGAATGAACCGGATGACCGACCACGACCCCCAGTTCGATACCCTGCCCGAGCCGCTGGTGCGTAAGCTGCGTGCGGTGGACGAGGCGTCGCGCCAGCCGATCCCGCCACAGATCGACCGCGCGATCCTGGACCAGGCCACGGCCCAGTTCGCCAGTCGTGCCGTGGCTGCTGTCGAGATGGCCGACAAACCTTTCGCAGCCCCGCACGTTTCGGCCGGCTCCGCCCGGTGGATGGGTGTCGGCCCGTGGGGCTGGGGCGCGGCCCTCGCGGCCGCAGTCGTCGTAGGGGTGCTGGTTTTCATCGTGATCGATGTGTTCAACCAGCGGACGCAGGAGATGCTCGCCGACCTCACGGACGCGGCGAAGCAACCGTTGGCGTTGCAGCCCGGCTCGCCGATGGAACTGGCGTGGGATGTGGATCAATCGGGTCGGCTGGATGTGCTCGATGTGCTGATCCTTGCGCAACGGCAGGCGCGGGGCGACCGTGGCGTGACGCCGGACATCCTCGCGGACCTTTCTGATCGCATCGTGTCGCTGGACCGCGTGGCGTCGGGCCTGCCGATCCACATCAGCGAGACGGCTGTGGTGCTGGCGTGGTTGGGTGAGCAGCACGCCGGGGCGCAGGGCGGAGCGTTTGATGGTTGGCCCGCAGGCCGGAGGGCGTTGTGATGAAGCGACGGCTGCGGCTCATCGCGGTGGGTTACGCCTTGGCGATCGCGGTGGCGACGCCTTTGGCGCTAGGCCAGGCTGGGCGTGACGCGACACCTGCGGGGGCGGCGCGATTCTTGGCGGTGGACATCTACGTGGACCCGCTGGGCAAGCCCCTGGCTGCGTACCAATTCGAGCTGCGCGAAGCGGGGGGGCGGATGCTGGTCGTCGGGCTGGAGAACGGCGAGCACGCGGCCTTTGGCAACCCGCCACTCTACGACCGCGCAGCCATCGGCGCCGGCCGGGCCGACCGCGTCATTGCTGCGAGCTACTCCCTGCTGCCGCCCGACCAGTTGCCCACGACGCGCACCCGCGTGGCGACGATTCATATGCAGATCGTCGGCGAGTCCAGGCCCGACTTCGAGCTCACCCTGATCGCTGCGGGCGATGCGAATGCCCGACCTATCCCAGCCACGTTGGAGCTTCAATGAAATGCATCGCACAGAAAGCCGTGTGTCTCTGCCTGGCCATGCTGACGCTGGCGGCGGCTGTGTGGTTGGCTGGCTGCTCCAGCGTGCGCGACGCCCAACTCCCCACACACCTCACCCCCGCCCCCGGAACTGCACCCACCCCCGGAACCGCCCCCGGAAGTAACCCCGGAACCTCTCCGCGCACCACCGATGCTGCGCACGCGGGTGTGCAGCCGGGGGAAGAACTCTGGGTGATCGTCCGCGCAGATGACGCCAATGGCACGGGAGATGAGACCTGGGTACCGCTTGGTCGCGCTGGGTTGACGCAACTTGATGCAGCGGGCAAACCCGTCGGCTCGCTGCCGCTTACCTCCACGACGGTGACGGCTGAGCTGCGCGGTGATCGCAGCACGGTCGCGGTGAGCCAGCAGTTTGTGAACAACAGCAGCCGGCCGGTGGACGCGGAGTACCGCATGCCGATGCCAGCCGACGCCACGCTCGAAGCGTTTGTGATGAAGCTGGGAGAGCGTCGGATCCGTGGCGTGTTCCGTTCGCCGGGTCAGGCGTCGGCCTTGTTTGAGTCGGCGCGTGAGGCGGGGCACCGCGCATCACTGATCGTGCTTGATAGCGACAACACCCTGACCCACCGGCTTGCGAACCTCCAGCCGGCTCAACCGCTCCAGATCGAGCTGGCGTATGTCCACACACTCGAACTGCACGACGGGGCGTATCGCTTTGTGTTGCCCGCGATGGTCCCGCCTCAAGCCGCTACACCGCCGGCGTTGGCGGTGACGGTGTCGGTGTGCCCCGGCGAGGGGGTGGATCTCGAAAGCGTGACATCTTTATCACATCCGATTGAACGCGAGCGGGTGGATGCGACCTGTATGCGTGTGACCTTGGCTGAGCCTGCGAAGGCGAGTGCGGATCGGCCCTTTGAGTTGGTGCTTCGGCCGGGGCTGGGCCAGCGTTTGGCGCACGTCCCGCGAGATCGGGCCGACTTGTCGCCGGGCACACCCGATGCCGCGGTGGTGATCGACGCGGCCGTGCCAGACTCACGGTAAATGACGGGCTGATTGAAAAATCGTTTGCGGGTTGTTCGCCCGCTTTTCCCACTGTTCACCTTCCTACTTTCTCAGGAGTCCGGTTATGACGTACCCCGTACGCTTTTCGCTGTCCCGCGCGCTGGCTGCAACGCTTTGCATTTGTGTGACGATGCTCAGCATCGCGTGCAACTCAACCGACGGGGCGTACCGACACGCCTCGGACCGTGCAGCCCTGTCGCCCACCGTCCGCACAAGCGCAGCCGACCCAGCCGCTGGCGCAGCGAGGCCTGTCACGGCACATACACCCGCAGCGAACGCTTCACCCGCAACCACCCCGGAAGCCCCGGCCACCACGGCCACCACGCAAGCCCAACACACGCCGTTGCATCGCCAGATCATCTACACCGGCTCGCTCACGCTGACCACGACTGATGCGCCCGAGGCGATGCAGCGCATCCAGCGCGAGGCTGAGGCACTGGGCGGCTACCTGGGCGAGTGGACCGCGAACAAGCTCACCATCCGTGTGCCGGTTGCGCGGTTCCAGGACGCGATCGACTGCATCGCCAAGCTCGGCAGCATCTCGGACAAGCAGCTTGGTGCGCTGGATGTAACCGATCAGATCCGCGACATCCAGGCCCGCCTCGCCAATGCCCAGGCCATGCGCCTGCGTCTGATCGCGCTGCTGGAGAACGCCGGCAGCATGGAAGAGATGCTCAAGGTCGAGCAGGAAATCCAGCGGGTCACCGAGCTTAAGGAACGGCTCGAAGCTCAGCTGCTGGCCACCGCCGACCGGGCCGCGTACTCCGCCCTGACTGTGGCTGTTGTGGAAGCGCAGCCGATCCGTCGGCCGACCTATGCCGCGAATGTCCCGTTCGCGTGGATCAACCAGATCGGGCTGGACCTGCGAGGCGGGGGCGACCTTGGCCGGGCGAATCGACGGCTCGGCAAGGGCGTTACGGTGGACCTGCCCAACGGATTCGCACGCTTCCGGCAGGAGGACTACCAGACCATCGCCATGTCCGCGGAGCAGGTCATGATCAAGGTGCAGCGCCACGACAACTTCGACAAGCAGGATGCACAGTACTGGGCCCGGCTCATCGAGCGCCACTTCGAGAAGTCCGGCCTGATCGACGTGCAACGCAAAGACAGCCTGACGGTACGCGACGGCAAAGCGGCGGTCGTCATCCACGGCCTGCGCACCTTTGGGCAGGGTGACTTTGGATATCTGGTGGCCACGGCTGTGTCGGATGACCACGTCTTCACCTACGAGGCGTGGGGGCCGGTGGAAGACCTGGCGCTGGCCATGCCGCAGATCAACGCGTCGATCCGGACACTGCGGGCAAGCAGCGGGTGGTGATGTGACGGGTGACACGGCGACACGACCCGCCACGCCGAGGTGTTGCGATGCCTCGGCGTGGCGGCGTTATCATCGCGGGCATGTTCATCTACGCTGGCATCGACGAGGCGGGGTATGGCCCGTTGTTCGGCCCGCTGGTCGTGGCACGCTCGGTGTTGCGTATCCCCAAGCTGCCCCCGTACCCAGCCAGCGAGCCGCCCCTGCTCTGGCAACGCCTGAGCAAAGCGGTCGCGCGCAACCTCCGTGATCGGCAGGGGCGCATCGTCATCAACGACTCGAAGAAACTCACCACAAAGGCTGTGGGCATCAAGCACCTGGAGTTGGGTTGCCTGTCGTTCGCAGCCCTGGACAACCACGAGCCCGCCGATGTCGGGGCCTGGCTGGACCTCTGCGGCGAGTGTCACCATCGCGGCCAGGACATCCTGCCGTGGTATGAAGCGAGCGACGCCTCGCCTTGGCAACCCCTGCCCGCAGCGAGCACGGATGGGGAACTGGCGATCGCACGCGGCATGTTGCGCGCGACGTGCCAACGCATCGGCATCGAACTCGCGTCGCTGGGCGCGGCCGTGGTGTACGAGGACCAATTCAACCGTGAGGTGGCGCTGACCCATTCCAAAGCGGCGGTGAGCTTCACACGCGTCGCGGCCCACATGCTCCGCATCTGGCGCGACCACGGCCAGGACCACCCGCTGGTCATCGTCGATCGGCAGGGCGGGCGCACGAGCTACCGCGAACTGCTTGCGATGAACTTCCCCGAGGCCGCGGTGAACATCCACAGCGAATCGCCCGCGTGCTCCGCTTACACGCTGACGGCTGGCGATCGTCGGATGTCGGTCACGTTTCAGGTGGAGGCTGAGCAAGCCCACCTGCCCGTGGCGCTGGCGTCGATGGCTGCGAAGTACACACGCGAGTTGCTCATGGGCCGCTTCAACGCGTGGTTCACCGCCCGCTGCCCAGCTGTGCGCCCCACCAAGGGCTACGGCACGGACGGCCAACGCTTCGGGCACGACATCCACCCCCACCTGCCCGCCCTCGGCATCCCCCCCCAAACCCTCCGCCGGCAGGCTTGAACCCCCGCCCAAAATCCCCTAGAATCCCCGACTCGCTAAGGCCCACGCCCCCTTCGTCTAGTGGCCCAGGACATCGCCTTCTCATGGCGCAAACAGGGGTTCGACTCCCCTAGGGGGTACTTTTTCCGCATCGCGTCGCGGTGTGACAGATCGTGCCAATTCGTGACGATTCCCCTTGTTTTTCAACGGTTTACGATGCTTGCCGTGGCCGTGTGGTGCGTGCGGCAGCGGGCGTGGCTGGTCTTGTTTAAGCGGGCGCGGCAGATTAAACGGCAAACAAGCCTGGCTCACTCTCGATCATCCACTCCTCCCGCACAAAGCCACTTGCTGCGGCCAGACTAACCTCGGCGGACGCGGCGTCGTTGCAAGTGAATGCGCAAGCTGTCAATGCGCGTCGGTGGCGACATGGGTCTTGAACAGGACGCAATTGAACGCATCTTTGTTGTTGGAGCCGGTCAGCGTGCGGGCTTGGCCCTCGCGGGTGACGCTCACGAGGTCGCTGAATTTCCTGGTGCCGTGCTGGACGAGGCAGGCGACGCGGAATTGTCCGTTGTCGATCTGGAAGATGGGTGCGGTGGCGGTGTCGCGGCCGACTTCGTAGGAATCGAAGCCGAGGACTTCCAGCCTGCCCTCCGGGCCGACCTTGGCACGCTGATGCAGATTCTCGGTCTTGAACCCCAGCACCCACATGGAGCCGGCCTGGATGTCCAGCGCCAACACCTTAGCTTCGTGGTTGTAGTGACGTGCCCAGACGCGGGCGTCCGGATTCTTGACCACCACCGGGGCGTGGGTGTTGTGCAGGAATAATCGGCCCGCACCTTCCATGACGATCTGCGATCCTCGCCGTACCGAGACCGAATCGATGATGACATCCCGATCCGTCCGCACGATGATGCTGGGCAGTCCCAGGAAGCCTTGAAGCAGCACCACCGGCGCCGAGCCGTCACCGATGATCACCACCGCCTCGGCGGTCGTCTTCTCGGCATCCACCCGAGCGGGCGTGCCGACGATCCGGGTGTAGTCGCCGCCGATCGTCACCGTCTCGTCGAATGCCATTTTGTCGTCGTGATTCAGCGGTATGACCAGATGCGTCTTGCCCGCCTGCTGCATGGCGTGGGCGAAGGTCTGCGACCAACTCCGGCCCTCGCGGAAGTCGGCAACGTTCGCCCACTTGCTCTGGTCCGTCTCCCACTGTGGCCAGGGCGTCGGCTCGATCGCCAGCGCTGGCATGGGTTGACCCTCGAACAGGTGCACCGGCGCGGCCGAGGCGTACTCGGCAACGGTTGTGCCATCAGGAGCGTGAGTTGACTCAAGGGCTTTGGCGAAGCCTTGAGCCTGCAAGTCCCTCAGATAGGCGTGCCCTTGGTTGACGACTGCGGTGGTGCCTTGACCCGTGAACCGCCCGCCGACCAGGCACAGCCAGTCGTCGTTGCGGATGGCGACGGCCTCAGCCTGCATCTCGATGTGTATATTTTCACCGGCCAGTTTGCCGCGATTGAGCACGCCGACTTGATCGGCACCTTCGATCGACAGATTGCTGATCGCCATGTGGTAAGGCGCGACATTGAACAGGCCACGCTTGAACCCACGGATGCGGACGTCGCGCAACTGCCCCGGCCCGTTCTCCGATCCGGTCAAGCCCACACCCAACGCGCCACGGCCGTCCTCGCTGACAATATCCACATTCGACAGGTGGCCGGTGTTGGAGGTGATATACACCAGCCCCGTTGCTCCGGCGTTGTTGCTCCCGATGTTGATCGTCAGGTTGTGGAGAATCTGGTTGAAGGTGGTGTTGGTGCAGTCGCCGGTGTGCCAGGCCACCTGCCCGTCGATCCGCTTGGGCAGATCGTCGCCATCGAACGGGTCTGTCGGCCACGTGCCGTCTTTGAGGCGGATGATCGTTTCGCTTCGGCTTTCACCGACCACCCAGGGGCCGTGGCTGTGTGACGTGGCTTTGCGCGACTGGTCGTGCTTGCCACGCACCATCCCGCTGATCAGATAGGTCCCCTTAGGGAAGTACATAATCTGAATGCGACGGCCGAAGTCTTCGCTGAGCAGCTTGTTCAGCTTTTCGGTGTTGTCGATCGCGCCGGTGTTGTCCAGCCCGCCGTCGGTGACGACGTTAAACACATTGGCCCCCGGCGGGAAGCGGATGTCATCGGCCCGGGCGTCAACCAGTCCGATCGCAAACAGTAACGATAAACTCACTGTCCATGACCTTAAGCGCATGAAAACTCCTTTGGTTTCAGAAAAGGCGCGGACGACTCTCGTCGTGCTAATCCCGGAGGTGATCGATCCACTTGCGACCGTGGTTGACAAAGGCTTCATCGATGGTGCTGGCGTGAACGGGCAGGACGTGCCCGCCGATGAAGCCGACGTTCTGGCGTGCGTCGGGTACACCATGGACGTTGGGCCCGCCGTGGACGCCGTGGCGAAAGGCGATGAAGCCTTCGGCGATGAACAGCGAGATGTTGCCCCAACTCACGACGCGCAGGTGCATCTCACTGTGGTAATTCATGTCGTTGTGGTCCGCCTTCTCGACGTAGTAGGCACGATGGGACGGATGCTCGTCCAACCTGAACCAATTGCCACCGCCACCCGCGTTGCCCGACACATCGCCGATCGGCACATAGCTGACGCGGGCGCGGCCGTCGTGGAGGTTGAAGCGGCCGCCGACCTGGGCGGTGGCGGTCGGAGCTTCGGGGCAGGCGTACACGGCGGGATAGACGCCGCTGCCGCCGCTGGTGGCGAACGACCCGAGGTAGCTCGGGCCACTCAGACCGAAATAGTGCGTCCAGTTGGCCGCGTCGGGGCTGCCGGCCCACTTGCCCGGACGGAGCCAGTCGTTGTTGTCGTGGGCGTAAAGGATTGACGCCAGCAGGATCTGCCGCTGGTTATTCTTGCACATCACGTCACGCGCCGCGGCCCGCGCGTTGGTCAACGCCGGCAGCAGCAGCGCGATCAGCAGCGCGATGATGCTGATCACCACCAGCAGCTCTATAAGCGTGAATGCCGCGATGGCGGTGCCACTACCGGCCTTCTGAAAGCTTCGGCTGCACTGGTTCGGGTTTCGCATGGTTCTGTCCCTTCATGTCCTCGGGCAGTCGAAAGACATTGCCCGCCCTATCGCAGAAGTAAAGCCGTGACGGTGAGACGTTCAGCCCGTCTCCGTCGCACCAGAATGCATAGAAATCCTCGTGGGCGTTGTGCGGTCGGCGCACATACCCGTGGTTGTACTCACTGCCGCGCGTCAGTTGCCTGACCAACCGCCAGTTCCGTCCCTGGTCCTCGCTCGTCCACATCGCCACTTCCCCGCCGGTGGCCCAGGGCTGCGGGCCCTGGTGGGTGGGGGCGATGAGCCGCCAACTACCGTCCGACTCGCAGTAGATCGACCCCACGTCGTAATTGTGATGGGCCGGCGCGATCTCGTTGAATCGCCACGCCTGTCCCGTCCAGTGCGCTACCGTCCACTGCCGCGGTGGGTCCTGCGGCCCCGCGGCGGAGTCTGCCGAGGTGATGTAGAGGATGATCGGCCGGCCCGCCTCATCGAGGTTGATGTCTTTCAGATACACCAGCCGGTCTTCATCGAGATAGCGGCGGACCTGGGCCGTCTGATCTCCGCCACGGATCGGCAGATCGAGAACCTTGCCCTCGCTGTTTGTCCAGCTCTGCCCCCGATCCTTGGTCATCGCGAAGTGCAGATTGGTTCGGGCATTGACATTCCCCCTCGGGTGATCGTTCCACGCCGTCATCACCACCCCGCCGGCCGCCGTGCTGATCTGGTAGTGCCCGTGCGCCACCAGGTGGCCGCCGGTCGCCCAAGTCTTGCCGTCGTCGCTGGTCATCCAGTAAAGGTTGCGTTTGTTCTGCTGATACACCGTATGCAGCAGCAAGAAACCGCGATCCGGCACATGCCACGGCTGAGGGTAAGCTATGTAACCCGGATCGATCTCCTCAAACTCGTCCAGGCTGTGGGGCCTGGTGCCTCGGAAGATTCGGCCGGGCACCCGGTGGCGCGTCGCCGCGAACACATACACATGCCCCGCGGCATCCAGCGCGATGGACGGATTGGCGTGCGCGTCCGACGTCGGGTGCTGCGCAAAGTCTCGCACGATCCGGGGCCGACAGACTTCGCCGGTTTCATGGTCGTAATAGGCCACCATGAGCCGCAGGCGTCGGGGGTTGTCCGCCTCGCTACCGCCCCAGACGAAGAACGTCTTGTCCGCCGCTTCGCTGTAGATCGCCATCGGGCAGTGCTTGGCGGTGTAGGTGCCCAATCCGCCCGAGTACTTGGGGCCGAAGTCGTTCGCCTGGCCGATGCTGTACCAGACACCGCGGTAGCCGGTGTCCGTGGGGACATCGGCCAAAGCCGGACTCGCTGACAGCATGGCCATCACAAGCATCCTCAGCATGACAATCATTCGCGGCAATGGAAACCCTTTCCGTGCCTGTCTTGACTTCACTGCCGCCGGCCGCGCCGCAGCAGCGTCAACCCGCCGATCGCCAGCAGCGCGAGCGACCCCGGCTCGGGGATGGTGGTAAGCACCTCAGTGAGGCCCGCGTCACCCGCCGAGTTGCTGATGCGTAACTGGTCGTAGTAGGCGGCAAATCCATCGGCACCAGACAGGAAGATCGACTTGTAGAACTCACCCAATTGCGCATCGGTCTTGCTGAAGTCCGCCGTTCCCAGCGACGCTTCGGTCAAGCCGAATGTGTCGCTCGTCTTCATCAGCCAGTAGTCGAGACTGTCATTGCCTGGGCCGACAGTCACCTTCACGATCGCCAGATAAGCGGTGCTTTCCGCAAAGGCAGTATCACTGGAGAAAGAGGAGCCCGGATTGCCGCTCTTGTTCTCCTGATTGCCGCCAAGCACCGTCCCTGTTGCGCTCCAGTCGTAGAACGCCGGCGCCAGCCCGCCCGCAGCGGGCGGCCCCATGCCCACGCCGTCGCTGCCCGTCTCGGCCCGAAACTGCAGGTAATCCAGTGTCGTCAGGTTCATCGTGGCGCTCTCGCCGGGGTTGCCTGCGGTGCCGCTGACGCTCATGAGAAAACTGATCCAATATTGTCCGGTCGGCGAGCCGGTGACGAACTGCAGTTGTGCACCCTTATCGTCACTGGCACTAGTTCCCAAGAACGCGCCCGTGCCTGCGTTGTTGGGGTCGTTCGCGTATGAGGCGTGGGCGAAGGTCAGGTTAGTGTCGGCCGTGTACCTGGCCCGGTTGGTCGTATCTTCCCAAGCCCCGTAACCGATTTCCAGGTTGCTGCTGCCGTAGTCGAAGTTTTCGTTGAGCACCAGCGCCGCATGTGCGGCGGTGGCCGGCGACAGTAGCATGGCTGCGATCAGGAGCAGGCCAAGAATGGTGAAGCGATCTTGCATAGTGTGTCCTCCAAAGGGGGTTGTGGTTCGCAGCATGGCGTTCTCCTTCATCTGTTTAGGGTTCGATTGACGGGGGTTGATCCGCATGGTCATCTTCATCGCATCCGCTCCTTGGGTGATTCGATCCAATCTAAATCGTCTGTCCGTCAACGACCGGGAAGGCAATCGCCTGCGCGGCAAGCCGCCGCTGGTTTTTATCACTTACCCGTCAGCAGTTTGGGTAACCGTTCACCCCAACTGTCGATACAAGTTGTGATGATCCGATAAGAGTTGCATGGACAAGGATGCGCGGATCGCGGCACTGGAGGCGGAGAATGCTTCGCTGCGTCGTCGGTTGGCGGCGTTGGAGGCGACGATCGC
>JBGTLW010000264.1:0-20946 GCA_041743835.1 Phycisphaeraceae bacterium
GACAGAGTACGACCAGTTTGTGCGTGATGAGGACCCCCGCCAGCGGATCGAGAATCTCCGCCGGGCACTGGACTACCGCGACCTTTGGCCTCACATCATGGCCGATATCTCCGGGGCGCTAAACAGCCTCGGCACGGAGCCTGAGTTGTTGAGCAACGACTTCGACGCCATCCAGAAGATCCCGCGCGGTCAGCGGCGGAGGATCTATATCGAGTCCATCGAAGGAACGTATCTGCCCACACCCACAGCCGCCGGCGCGACCGCGTTTGGGGCTGGCGTGGAGTATGACGAGACGGGCGAACCAGTCGCCGCATCCGTCGCAGGAGCCACCGAGTATTTCAACGCAAGCACCGGGCAAGCACCCACGATCCAGATCAAGATCGTGGGCTGGACGCCTTACAACAGCCCCGAGGATTTGCTCCAGTCCACATTCGTGCGTCACCTGCGGTCGATCAAGGATCGCCCCGACCGCCCGTACACGCTTGACTTCAGCAGCAACGTGCTCACCCACCTCACCAACCGCGTCGTGGTGCGCGACCCGGCCCAGGCCGGGCTCGGCGGCGAGTTCGCTGCACGCGGGCAGGCCCCTTCATCAACCGACCTCAAGTCGGTGGACGCATTGCTGCCGACCAATCCACTTAGTGCCGAACCCGCCACCGGGGACTTCGAGTTCCACCTGGTGTGGAGAGTGAAGCTCAAGCCACCCGCGGAGTCGCGTGGCTCATCGGGTGCGCCCTCCGCACGCCAGGGTGGTCAATCCCTGCCGGCAGATGACACCGCCCAGCCCCAAGCCGGGGCCGATGGAGCAGGTGAACAGGCGCGTACCACCCAGGCAGATAAGGAGGCCCAGCTATGAAATCTGTCCTCGATTGGGTCAAGTCGAACATCCTGGCTGATATCGCGATCCTGATCACGGTGGTGTCCATCGCGTTCATGGTTTACGTCTATGTGCAAGACCGCGCGATGGTCGCTGGCATGAATGAGCGCGGCAGAGTCGTGCAGCAGTTGGCGACATACACGCGTGGGCGCGTCTTCATCCCCTCGCCGAACACCAACGAACCACCCCGCGAAATCCTCAACGTCACTGTGAACCAGGCGACGATTGAGGGGCTTAAGAGCATCCGCAGCCGTATGCGTACTGAAGCGGTGCAGACGTTCAGCTTTTTGAACCAGAAAAACAGGGGCGGCCGCCAGTTGTTGATGGAAGGGATGCTGCCCAACACCCGCAACTTGTTCAACGCACGACAGGCCTATCTGGATGCGTTTGAGAAGATGCTTGGGCCGTACCAGCCCACTGCGGGACACCTGAGCCTGAACGCGGGCCTTCCGCCGACATCCGAGAAGATTGCCGAGGAACTGCAAAAGGTCCGCGATCAATTCATGCACCTGTCTGGCCGCAGCCCCGCGTCCGCGCAGCCCCCGCGCCCTGCGGAGCCGCCCCGCCCGCCGGATCGCTTTGGCCGCTTCAGCCCGGTTGTAGAGGATCGTGGGCCAAGCGTGCCCGCGCTCGATACCGAGGGGCTTTCCGAGGACGACCGTACCCGGCTGGCGTCTGCTCTGCGCGAACGGCTTGCGGGGCTGCTCGAAGAGTACGCCAAGTCCATCCACATCTATGCCGACCCGCGCATGCTCAACGAGGCCGGCGCTAAGAACTCCGCGTTCCCGTTCCAGATCGCATCGTGGGCGTTGCAGGATGATGGTCGCAGCCCCGGCCAACTCCCCACCACCGCGATGATATTCGAGGGCCAGCTTGAGTTCTGGATCCAGCAGGACATCACCCAGGCGATCTTCATCGCCAACGGCGTGGATAAGGAAGGGACCAGTGTCCTCACCTCGCCCGTCAAGCGACTGCTGAGGGTGGATGTGTTGCCGGGCTACGTCGGTCTGCACAACGTCGGAACCGCGCCGCGTGGCCTTTCCCAGGAGGGCGGCGGCGGCAATCGTGGTGGGGCGACAGCGGCGGGGGGCACGCTCTACCCGATCCCACCCGAGGGGTCGATCAGCAGCCCCGACGCGCCAATCGCTGACAACTTCGCGATCAGCCCCACCGGAAAGGTCTCCAACGCGATCTTCGATGTGCGGCACGTGAACCTGCACGTGGTTGTGGATTCGACGAAGCTGCCGCAGATCTACAACGCAATCTCGTCGGTGAATCTGATGACCGTGATCAGCACGCAGCTAAAAGATGTGGATGAGGCGCAGGCCATGCGTGAAGGCTACCTGTACACCGGCGATGCGATGGAAGCGCAGTTTGTGATCGAGACGATCTGGCTGCGCGACTGGACCAGAGAGTACATGCCCGAGGAAACCAGGCGTTACCTGGGCATCCAGACCCAAGGCCAACCCAGAACCAACTAAGCGCCGATCGGACCGCAGACACACGGGCCGATGGACCCGCCCCGGGCCACACCCGATTGCACGAAGGAGTGCACGCGATGAAGAATGCAGAAATAGGTTTCATGGCCAAGCACGTCGAGAAGCTCATCCTGGGCGCTGGGCTGCTTGTGTTGCTGGTGGTGCTCGCCTTCTATGTGCTGGGTGACCCGCGGGCCACCACGATTAAAGATATCAACGGCCGCGACCAGAAGGTTGGGCCAACCACTGTAGAGACCGTGGTCGCCGACGCGATCAAGAAGGTTGAAACCAATCTCAGCTCCGACAACAGCGGCATCCCGGAAGTCCAGATCCCACAACATGCGGCCGAGTTCGCACGCACCTACAGCCGCGTGCCCATGGACATGGCCCAAATCGTCGCCCTCAACGGCCCCGGCCCCGGCATCAGCGGCGACATCGACACGGAGCGTGCGCCATGGGAACTGCCCAATGTCCCGATGCCAATCTCCGTGGTGGCTGAGGCGGATTATGGCCTGCTTTTGTTCGATGCTATCAACGACCCCAACATCCTCTCCCGGATGCAGCAACTGGTCGGCAACTCCGTGCCCGCGGACATCCGTTACGTCACCGCGGCCGCTGTCTTCGACATGAACGCGTGGAGCCAGCGGTTTGAGCGCATACCGTTGCAGACACGCGTCCCCGACTTGATCTACCGCAACTCGCTCTACGTCACAGGCGTGTCTCTTAAGCGGCAAACGCTCAACCCCATCTCCAAGCGGTGGGAGGATGAGACATCGATCGACCCGATCCCCGGCCAGATCGCCTTCATGCCCGGCGATCAGCGCAGCTTCGACCGTGGAGCGGGTGAAGACGCGGTCAACCTGATCAAGACAAGTCAGCCGCGCATCGCCCGCCCGCCGTTCCCCGTGCTCGACCCCATCAAGCCGTGGCGCCCGCCAGGCGACGCGGGCATCAAGCTCAGCGTGGAGCAGAGGCAACAACTTAACGAAATCATGCGCAAGATCGGGGCTCAAGAGCGACAGGTTCTCACACTGCAACGGCAGTTGGGTTTGCCGCAGCAGCTCCCGAATCAGCCGGGCGTCGAGGGTGGGCCAGGCCCCGAGTTTGGCGGGGCTGGCGCAGGGTTTGAGGAGTTTGGCCCCCCGCGTGCCGGCAACCGTCCGCCACCGGGGAACACGCCACGCGAACAACAGCAACGGGCCCGTCTTGCCGAGGCGGAGACCGCGCTGCTTGACCTCTATCGCCAGCGGGATGAGTTCCGTCAGGGCGCGATGGCTGGCTTGGCGACCTTCGACCCCAACCAGCCGCTCACCCAGGAGCAGTTGGACATGCTCACGCCCGAGCAACGCCAGGAATTGCTGGAGACCGGTCGGCTCGCCAACCCGCCCGGCGGCGGTGTGGAGTCGATGGCCGACGGCCGCATCAAGGTCTGGGCCCACGACCTGACCGTGCAGCCGGGGCGGACCTATCGCTACAAGGTGGTCGTCTCTGTGCTCAACCCCCTGTTCCAGAACCGCCAACTCAACCCCGAGCAGGTCGAAGCCAACCGCAACCGCATCTCGCTTGCGCCGCCCACGTTTGAGGTGGACGCGGGCGAGTGGTCCGAGCCCGTGGATGTCGAGCCCAAGTATTATTTCTTCGCCGTCGCGGGCAACGCCAACACCCAGACCGCCGAGTTCGAGGTCTTCCGCATCTTTGCCGGGGCCCGGCAGGTCGAGAAGTTCAACGTGTCGCCCGGCGACCCGATCGGCGGGATCGTGCAGCGCCAGCTACCCGGCGGGCAGGTCCACAACATCGACATGCGCGTCGGAGCGTTTGCCGTGGACATCGTCAACATCCCCGGTGCCACCGGGGGCCTGGGCTCGGCCCGCGTGCTCTATGTGGACCCGCTGACCAACCGCATCGCCGCCCGCGACATCTCGCAGGACAAAAGCAGCTCCAAACGCGAGCAGCTCATGTTCGAGGTCAACGAAGCCACCCAGGTGCGTGCCGCGATCGAGCAGTGATTGCGGCGTGTGACAAGCTCAAATAGACACAGAACCAGCCGGAGTGATCCGCTGGTTCTGCGTGCTTAGTGCGTATGTCGGCTGGAGGGTCGCCTGGCTGCCTTAGCCTTTGTTCCAGGTCACGCTGCCATAGACGGCCTGGTCGCCCAGCTCCTCGGCGATGCGGATGAGCTGGTTGTACTTGGCGTTGCGGTCGCTGCGGCAGGGGGCGCCGGTCTTGATCTGGCCGCAGTTGGTCGCCACCGCGATGTCGGCGATGGTGGCGTCCTCGGTCTCGCCGGAGCGATGGCTCAGCACGGCGTTGTACTTGTTGCGGATGGCCATGTTCACCGCGTCGAACGTCTCGGACAGCGAACCGATCTGGTTCACCTTGACGAGGATGGCGTTGGCGGTGCCCGAATCGACGCCCTTCTTGAGGAAGTCCTTGTTGGTGACGAACAGGTCGTCGCCGACGAGTTGCACCTTCTCGCCGAGCTTGTCGGTAAGCTTCTTCCAGCCAGCCCAGTCGTTCTCGGCCAGCCCGTCCTCGATGGATCGGATGGGGTACTTGGTGCACCAGTCGGCCCAGATGGCGATCATGTCGTCGCTGCTGATGACCTCGCTGGGGTTGCTTGAGAAGAAGCAGTAGCCCTCTTTGCCGAGCTTGGCCGCCTCGTTCCACAACTCGCTGGTGGCCGGGTCCAGCGCGACGAAGATCTGCTCGCCGAAGCTGTAGCCCGCTTTGTCCACCGCCTCTTCGATGACCTGCAGTGCTTCTTCGTTGCTCTTGAGGTTCGGGGCGAACCCGCCCTCATCGCCGACGGCGGTGGACAGCCCCTTGTCGTGGAGCACGCCCTTGAGTGTGTGATAGATCTTCACCCCGGCGTGCATGGCTTCCTCGAAGTTGTCAAAGCCCCAGGGCTGGATCATGAACTCCTGGAAGTCCACGGTGTTGTCGGCGTGCTTGCCGCCGTTGAGGATGTTCATCATGGGGACGGGCAGCACCTTCGCGCCGGTCCCGCCGAGGTAGCGGTAAAGCGACTGCCCGCAGGCGTCGGCCGCGGCGTGCGCGACAGCCATGGACACGCCGAGGATGGCGTTGGCCCCGAGCTTGCCCTTGTTGGATGTGCCGTCGAGACCGATCATGATCGAGTCGATCAGTTCCTGGTCCGACGCGTCTTGGCCGTAGAGCTCGGGGGCGATGACCTCGTTGACATTCTTCACAGCGTTGCGGACGCTCTTGCCCTGGTAATAGGCCTTGTCCCCGTCGCGCAGCTCGACCGCTTCGTGTTCGCCGGTGGACGCACCCGAGGGGACCATCGCACGCCCCGCCCCGCCGCCGAGCAGGACGACCTCAACCTCGATGGTCGGATTGCCGCGCGAATCAAGGATCTGGCGGCCGTGTACGTGTTCGATCTCAAAGCTCATGGTGGTCTCTCGGTGAAGGTTTGTGTTGATCCCAGCCGCGCGCCGAGGCGTGGTGGAAGGAGCGGGGAGTGTAGCAGAATCGTGCCACCGGCTTCAAAGCCGGGCCTGGGCAGGTGATCCCTTGGGGTCACTGGGTCAGGGCGGCGTTAAGACGTGCGGCGTCGGCCTCACGAAGCTCAAAAAGGTAGGGGCTGTCGCCCAGACGTGCCATCGGCTTGTTGCGGTGGTTGCTCTCGCGTGGCCACAGCTTGAGTGTGCGTTCCGCGTCGCGCGACTCAATCAGCAACACACGCACGGGCGCAGCGGGGTCCAGGGCCACGGCATCGACATGATGAAAACGTTCGGCGTGGAGGCCGGCCACGGTGTCGAACAGGCCCGCCGCCGCCTGCTGATCGATCGTCGCGCCCTCGGAGCGGAACACGCCATGCTGTTGCGTGATGGGCAGGCTCTGCTCGCCATCCGTCACGGTCAGCCGGCTGATCTGGTCGGCTGCGAGCGTGATCACCGCCCGGTGGCGGAACTCTGACGCCAGAATGTCGCGCATGCGGTCCGGGAGTATGAAAGTGTGGTCAAGCTCAGTCAGCGTGCCCTCGCCGGTCTCGGCATTGACGCTGAGCGTGTGCGTCTGCCCGGAGTTCAGCGTGAGTGTCAGCTCGATCTCACGCGCCGGATCGCCCGCTTGATCCAGCCACCGGCTGGCTGACAGGGAAACCAACTCATTTCGCAGCGCTTCGAAGTTGGGTTGGTCGTATGCAGGCGAGCCGTTGAGCTGCCACACATCTTCCGCGCCGCGCTCGAAGTTGAACGTGCCATCTGGTCGCTTGAGGCTGATAGATCGCAGATTGTCCGGGTTGATTTCAAGCAGCGTGCGATTGCGAAAGGTGAGTGCGGAGCCAAAGAGTGGTGACAGGGCCGACTGTCTGACCATGTAGCCGATGCTTTCACCGTCGCGCACAGCCACAAGGTGCTCGTTATCTTCCCCGGCATAGAGCGTGAAGGCGTCGGTCTGGCGGCTGTCCGAGCCGGGGTTCAGCGTGACGGTCGCCACAGGCTCGGTCGGCTCGTAGTTCGGCAGGTAGCCGATCGCGCCACTCTTGGTGATCGCATCGAGCAACTGCCGCCAGGCACCGCGGTCGGGCGGGTAGGGGGGTGCCGGCTCAGCGAAGGCGAGGGCTGACCCGCTTTGGAGCAGGTGGAGCTTCTCGCCGCTTGGCCGCTTGATCTGAATTGCCCTGATCTCGTGGGGCTTGAGAGTGGTTAGCTGCGGGTCGCGTAGGCCGTCGATGCTGGGTTGCAGCGCCGCGGCTGCGCTGGCACGGATGGAGAAGATGACATCGCCACCGAGGGTTTGCTCGCCGCGCTGCTGCGACCAGTTGGCGTAGAACGATTGGTCTTGCATGTCGGCCGCACCACCCACGCGGATGATGCGCGTGGTGTCTGGCTGCTGGTCGATGCCGGGTGTGGTGATGGCGATGGTGGCCCGCGCCGCGTCCAGCCCGAACGGCGCGAGGCTGGCCGGGGCATCCGCGGAAAAATCCATGATGTAGATGGCCTTGACTGCATCGATGAGGGCCGCAACCGCCTGGCTGTCGGCCCGCTCGTCTTTGGCGTCGTTCAGATACCAGGTGTTATCCACTTTGTGCAGTCGGGCGATCGTGCCGCCGTGCGTGACTTCGACGGCACTGACCTGCACCGGCTCGGGCACGGGCAGCGTCCGCGCACGCCAGTCGCGTGCCTGCCTGCCCAGCGCGGTGTTGTGCAGCGTGTCCTTCACGACATAGACGCGCGGGTCATCATCAATCTGCGCATACCCCGCGCCGCCGACGGGCCGACTGCTGAGGCGGACGGTGTGGGTGCTGCCCTCGTTGGTTGTGCCCGCGGGATCAAGGCCTATCGCGGGGGCGTACACCGTGAGCGTGGCGTAAGCCGGGGACAGGCCGACGGTGGCGAGATCGGGCTTGCCTGCTGCGCCGGGTGTGAACCGGTCGAGGTAAGCCAGCGTGGCGACCGCCTCCACGATGTCAGCCGGGCCAGCCTGGTCGCTGAGCCTGAAGTAAACCGGCGACACCTGATACCACTCGCTGCCCTCACGGGACAACTCGGCGGTTTGCCCGTCTCGAGTCAGCGTGATCCGCGAGATGCGCTGGGGCTGGAGCTTGTCGAAGACCGGGCTGCCGTCGCCCGCGCCCGGTGTCGGGAATCCGGGTGCGGTGCCTCCGCCTTGCTTGATATAGAAAAACGCGCCACCCACAATGGCGAGCAAGACCAACAGGACCAGTGTCGTTTTGATGTTCATCGCTTTGCTTTATGCATACGTGTGCGGGTGTTCCATCCGCAGCTTCCAGTGAAGGCGTTTCGGGCGTTCCGGGGGGGCTTAGCCGCGGCGGCGGACCAGCCACACACCCAGCCCCACAAGCAGGGTCGCCAGCGGCATGCCCGCGAGCAGGGCGATGCGATAGGCGGTCATGCCCCGGTTGCTGATCGGGCCGATGCGGCGGATATCTTGCGTCCGGGCGCTCGCGGCAATCATCTCGTCCAGCCCCGCGAGCCAATACACGGTGTTGAGGAATAGCTCGGTGTTGCCCGGGTAATCCGCGACACCGCCGGGGTCCAGTGCTGCACCCGCGGCCGATCTGCGGAGGATCGATGAGCCGAAGGTCGTGGTTGAATCCATCGCCCACGTCGGCTCAGCGGTGACAACCAGTCGTGTGCCTCCACGCTCGGCCGCCACGCCAGCGCGGAAGCTGTCGGCCGCGGTCTGCGGGTCGAAGCGGGCGGACTGGAGTTCCTGGATCGAGCCGCTGCCCTTGACCGTCCATGCCCTTGGCTTGTTGAAGACGATCAGGTCGTGGTGCGTGATACCCGTGGCCTTGTCGCTAAGCACGATCGGTGAGCCGACTGAAAAATGCGCGGGTCGGCCGCGCATGGCCTGGGTCACCGGCAGGTCTGTCGGCCAGGTATCGATGATGAAGCCGGTGTCCGTGACGACGGTGCCATCGGGGCGGGGGGTCTCGCGGACGATGATGCGGTCGTTCTGCGCGGTGATGCCCCACGACTCGATCATGTCATAGATCGGGTTCACCGCCCCGAACGCCAGCGAGAAATCCGGGAAGAGGATCACCATCGCGCTGTGGCCCGCGTCAAGCTGTTTCTGCGCGGCGGCTGCGATCTGCTGCTTGATCTGGATGCCAGCCGCCATCGCCTGTGGGTTGGAAGAAGGCAGGATGGGCAGCACGACGTAGACCGCCTTCTGGCCGGGCTTGGGTTCGGGTATATCGCCCGGCGGGATCGCTGGGCCATAGGGGTTGGGTATGCCCTGCGCGTCCCACGCCCGGACCTCGAAGTTGGCGGCCCTGGCTCGGTCGGCGACGTAGCTGAAGCCGCCCGGCCGGAGCATGGAGCCCGCGTTGCCGTTGAGGAACACAAGCAGCGGCGGGTGCGTGAGGTTGAGGCTGACCAGCGCGCCGGTCAGTCGCTCTTCACCGAGGAAGGGCGGCTCGGTGCTGCCCGTCCTCTCCGCGATCTCGGGGTCAACCTCGCGGAACATGTCCTGTGTCGGGATCACGCGCACGTTGTCGGCAGACAGGATCGCAACAGACTCCCGTGAAAGCAGCACGCGGCGGGCGCTCTCGTATGACTCGACGGGCATGATGTCCCGCAGGGGTTCGCTGGCGTCCGCGGCTTTGCGTTGCGCGGCTCGCATCTGCTCGGCCACACTCAGCAGCGCCTCTTTCGCGGTGATCGGCGTGCCCGGCTGATCCACCGCTTTGTTGCAGAACTCCACCGCCGCCTTGAGCAGTTGCTCGGAAGTGCTCAGACGCTGCCCAATGCTGAGAATGACCTCGCTGTGTCCGGGCAGGCTGGTCTGCAACTCCGCATCAATGACACGGCGCTCGGCCTCAATGGCCTGACGCATCTCCTGGCTGCGGGCAACCAGCGTTTGCAGGATGCGGCGCGAGTTGCCGCCGTCCGCTGCGGTGTCGGCTTCAAGCAGCGGGGTCAGCGCAGCCTCCACGCCAGCGAAAGCGCTCTCAAGGCTGTCCAGCGCCTCAAGCCCGCGGGCGGCTGCGGCCTGCGTGGGCGCGAGTTGCTCGGCGTAGATCGCGTGGACCTCGTTGAAGAACTGGTCGCGGCGGAGCACGTCGTGCAGAGGATTGAGGTGCTCGACTTCAATGGTCTTGCCGTAGCGCCCGTACTCGTCGATCAGGTCGCGGATGCGTTGAAGGGGCGGCGTCGTGGAGCGGAAGGAGGTGACGATACGGCGTGGTTCTTCGAGGCTGCCAAGCACCTTGAGTGTCTGGGGCGAGAGAGAGTAGGCCCGCGTCGCGGTCAGGTCGTAACGCACCCACTGCTTGACGCCCGCGTTCATCCGGTCGTAGGTGTAGCCGACCAGCCAGTTCACCAGCACCACGATCGCGACCACCACCACCGCCGCGACGGTGATGTTGAGCCCGTAGAGCGTCCGGCGGGCGGTCTGCGTGGGGGTGTGTGGTGCAGGGTTGGGCATGATCGGGTGATGACCTGGTTGCGTGCGGCGGCGGCTACTTAGCGCCAGCGTTTGGACTCAACGAGTTTGACCGCGAGGAACAAGAACATCGTGATGCCGGTGATGAAGTACACGAAGTTGCGGATGTCGATCAGTCCTTTGTTGAAGTCGTTGAACTGCTCGTTGACGTTCATGTAAAACATCGCCTGCTTTGCCCAGACGGGCGTGCCCTCGACCTGCGGGAGGAAATACATCATGAATGTGAGGACGCTGATGACAAACACGGTGAGCAGGAACGCGATGATCTGGTTCTCGGTGCACGCCGACGCCAGCGTCCCGATCGCGAGGTAGAGGCCGCCCACCAGCAGCAGCCCGAGCAGGCCCGTGATGATCGGGCCATAGTCCGGTTCCGCGGTAACCTCCAGCACGACCACGTGTACCAGCAGCGGCGTGAGCAGCACAGTGAAGAAGGCCATGGCCCCGAGCCACTTGCCGATCACGACTTGCGTGTCGGAGACGGGGCTGGTCATCAGGGTCTCGAAGGTTCCCGCACGGAACTCGTCGGAGATCAGCCGCATGCTGATCGCTGGGGCCAGGAAGATCAGGAGCCAGACGATCCAAAAATACGTCTCGCGTGTGACCGCGGGGGCGCTTGGGCCAAACGAGATGAAGAAAAACAGCGTCGCCCCCAGCGCAAACAGGCCAAGCACGACATAAGCGATGGGCGAGAAGAAAATCGCGCTTAGTTCGCGGCGGGCGATGGCCAGTGTCTTGTTCAAGCCGCCACCTCCTTCTCCGCTTGGCCCGCCTGCTGCTGCGCGGTGATCTGCACGAAGAACGCCTCCAGCGAAGCACCCTCGTGCGTCAGCTCGCGCAGGCCCAGGTGCTTCTCGCTTAGCGCGCGCGCGATCGGGGCACGCAGGTCGTCGTCGCCCCGCGGTGTGACCAGGGCGTGTGACCAGCCGCCCGCTGAGGGGGTGACCGTGACCGACGCCACCTGACTGACCGCGCGGATCGCGTCTTCGATTGCTTTTGCGTCTCCCTTGGCTTCAACACGCACCCGCGCGCCGCGCCGCGCGTGATGGCGCAGTTCCTCGATGGTGCCCTCGGCCACCTTCTTCCCGCGGGCGATGACAATCACGCGGTCGGCGGTCTTCTCGATCTCGGGCAGGATGTGCGTCGAGAGCAGGATGGTGTGCGTGCCCTTGAGCTCTTCGATCAGCCGACGAAACGCGCCGATCTGGTTGGGGTCGAGCCCCGCGGTCGGTTCGTCAAGGATCAATACCGGCGGCTCGTGCATCAGCGACTGGGCGAGGCCCACACGCTGGCGGTTGCCCTTGGACAGGTGGCCGATGACGCGGCGGCGGACCAGCGATAGGCCACAGCGATCGACGACGTGGTCGATGCGTGCGCGGCGGTGTGGTCGGGTCATACCGTAGAGCTTGCCGTGGAAGTGCAGGTACTCCTCGACGCGCATCTCGTGATAAAGCGGGGTTGACTCGGGGAGGTAGCCGATCGCCTGCCGGGCGGCCTCGGCCTGCTCCAGGATGTTGTGGCCGGCGACGGTCGCGCCCCCGCTGGTCGGCGGGAGGAAGCCGGTCAGCATACGGATCGTGGTGGACTTGCCCGCGCCGTTGGGGCCGAGGAACCCCACGATCTGCCCCGGCTCGACGGAAAAGCTCACGTCGTCAACGGCCAGTGTCGGGCCAAACCACTTGGTCAAGTGTGCGGCTTCAATCATGGTGTCTTACAGGAGTCTATCACGTCGCCCAGACAATCCGTTGTCGGCGGGGGGGGGTGTATTGTGACTACGGTAGCGGCCGCGTCAAGGTTCTGTGGCCTGACTGCGAACCCTTTCCATCACCTGCTGGAGGTCGGACCACACTTTGAGCCGGTTTTCGCGGGTATAGGAACGCAGCAGATACGCGGGGTGGAACGTGGGCATCACGGGGATGGTCGGGGTGATCGCGTCGTAAGTGTGCCACGTGCCGCGCAGCCGGGTGATGCCCACATCTGTCTGCAATAACATCTTGGATGCTGGCCCGCCCACCGCGACGATGACGCGGGGCCGAACGATCTCGATCTGGCGGCGCAGATAATCCCAGCACGTCTGCATCTCCGCGGGTGTGGGGGTGCGGTTGTTCGGGGGGCGGCACTTGACGACGTTGGTGATATACACCGCTTCGCGGTGCAGCCCCATCGCCACGATCATCTTGTCCAGCAACTCGCCGGCCCGGCCCACAAAGGGTCGGCCTAGCTCATCCTCCGTCTGGCCCGGCCCTTCGCCGATGAACATGACCGCCGCCTGCGGGTCGCCCTCGCCGAAGACCGTCTGCGTCCTGCTCTGGCACAGATCGCAACGGGTACAGTTGACGACCTCATCTTGATCGATCGCGCGGAGCAGCTCGATGCGCTGCGGCAGGGGCAGGGGTTCGCGGTAGGTCTGCTTCGGGGCTTCTGCCAGCGACAGCAGCGACGGCATGGGGGTAGCTGCGCTACGGACGGCAAACGCGACTCCGCTTGTAGGATCGCTTGCTGGCTGCGAAGCAGCGGGGCGCGAGGCCACAGGCATCGACTCCACGCCGAGCAGGCGATCGGTCTGGACGTGCTGTCTGAGGATGCGCTGGATGCGTGCGGGGTCCACGCCTCAAGCATACCGGACCACGCGTAGCGGTGCGATGCTTGTAGTGGCCGACGCGGTGTAAGGGTCAGGGATTTAGCGTTGCGAAAGGGGCGAGTTTTGCGATCTTCTTCGGGCCAAGCCATTTGACCTCGACCAGGTCTTCGACCCGCGTGAACCCCCCGACTTGGTCGCGGTACTCGACGATCCGCTTGGCGGTGGTGGCTCCGACGCCGGGCAAGAGGCACAACTCCGCCTCGTCAGCGTGATTGAGGTGGACCTGGAAGCCGCTGGTCGCGTAGCCCTGGCCGGCGCGGGACACCGGGCGGGATGCGACCGTCCAGCCCACCAGCACCACCACCATCCCGATGATGAGCATCATGGCCCGGCCCGCAGCCGCGGGCATCCGCACAGCGTCGGGGCTGTGGCCTGCAACAGGGGTTTGGGTTTCAGGAGCCTGTGATGGCATCGGGGTCTTTCTCGATGGGCGGTGCGGGTTGCAGGGTGCTGTCTGGGAAAGTCTGGTTGCCCGGAGCAGGGGCCGGCTCGGTGAGCGACCGCCGGAACGCGACCAGTCTCTTGAGCGCGGTCTTGGGCTGGTGCCCTTCGTCTATGAGGCCGGAGAGCGGCAGGCTGATCTGCGCGTGGTCGCACAGCTCCCGCCACGAAACCGCCTCGATGAAGGGCTTGCTCACCGCGATCTGCATGACCGCCGCCAGCCAGTGCGACTGCACCGTCGGGGACCAGGGCCGACGCCAATGACCGCTGTTGGGGTCGGCCGCGGTTTTGCCATCCGGCGAGGCGATCATCAGCTCTGTGATCGCCTCGGAAGGCACGCCCACGGTCAGGTAGATCGGCTTGCTGTACGGCGCGAAGTGGTCCAGCAGATTCGATACTTGCATCAGATCGCGTGTGAATTGCCCATCCACCGGCTGGCCCATCGCCAGGTCGATCGCAAACGCATCGAACGCGATCGCGCTCTGCACGATCAGGTCCGCGTACATCATCGGCGGGATCGAGCGGGCGTTGGATGCGAAGTACTCCCCGAACGGCTGCCGCAACTCGATGATGACCCGGGCGCTTGGCTGCACCTTCTTCACCAGCATCACGGTCATCCGTGTCAGGTCCATGAGCTGCTCGAAGTTAAAGCTCAGGTGGCTGTTGACGTGTAGGCCCGACACGACCTTCCAGACACGCACGCTGCCGCGGTACCGCGTGACCACCCGCTCCACGTGCTCGTAGATCAGGTCGCGCACCGTGTCGTAGTCGTGCTCCCAGATATAGAGCCAGTCGGGCAGATTTGCTGGGTCAAAACACACCAACGGCCCCGCGACCAGGGGCACCCGCCTCTGCTGCGCCAGCTTCACCCATGCGTCGAGCTGACCCCATTGGTAGTCGCCCTCTTCCGGAGCGATCAGCTTCCAGGGCACTGGCACCTGGAGGAAATCGAAATGGTCCAGCATCTGCAACGGCACGGAGTCGATCTCGTCGCTCTGGTGCAGCGAGACCCCGCACCCGATGGTGTGGCGGGGCAGCGACCCGGTCGAACGACGCCGATTGAGCAGCAACTCGGAGTGGGCCAGCGCGAGCTCCTCAGACCCGTCCAGCGAGCTGATGAGGCAGTCCTGCGCCAGTTTGTGGGCACGGGGTTTGTCATCCGCAGCGACAGACAGCGCTTCTATGAATAGCCGCCGGGCGATATCTACCCGCTTGGATACCGGGTGGTCGGGGGAGAGGTCGAACATCCCCCAGTCTTCGAGCTTGTTGTAGAGCGTCATCAGCCGATGGCGGGCAAGCTCCAGTGACAGCAGGTAAGGCTCATCTCGATCAGGCAGGAGGCAGGTTTGCAGGGTGATCTCCCCCAACTCGCCCACGGGGTACTGCAGCGCCAGCGCGACATTCCCCGCCTCTCGCTTGTCCACATCGAGATGGCCTGAAGCGAAGCTGACCTGTCCGCGCATGGCATTGCCATCGGAACCGATCAGATAGCAGTTCCGCAGCGACCAATGGTCGGCCGGTTGGCCTTTATCAAGCACAAGAAACTTCAGCATGTTCTCAGCGGTCCTGACCGGGCGGGATAATGGGATCAATAATGCCGGGTGAGCCGGTGTGCCCGTGTCGCTCGCGCCGTTCGATTGCGGCTATCCGTGGATTATGGGGTTCCGAGCCTCGGATTGCAACGATAGCGCCGCGCCCGGCCCCGCGTGGGCCGAAGTGGCAGCGGGGGTGGGTGTTTCGGTGTCGGCCGAGGGGGCAGTCGGGCCGGGTCGTGGCTTAGTCTTCGAGCTTGCGGAGGGATAGCCCCATCTTCGCCAGGGCTTCCTTGATCTCCAGCAGCGACGTCATGCCAAAGTTCTTCACGCCCATCAGCTCAGCCTCGGTCTTGAGCACCAGATCGCCGATCGACTGGACGTTGAGCAGCGCCAGCGCCTTGCGGGCACGCACGGACAACTCGAGTTCGCTGGTGGGCTGGACCAGGGCCTCATTGCCCTCGCCGCCCGCGTCTTCGAGCATCTGCTCGACCTGGGCCTTGGCATGCTCCTGCTGGGCTTCGACCGCTTGCCCCAGACGCAGCCCCTTCTGGGCCAGCATCGTGCGGATCTCATCGAGGCTGGCATCGCCGAAGTTCTTGAAGCTGCGGAGCTCCGCCTCGGTCACACGGAGCAGGTCGCCTAGGGTGCGGATGCTCATCTTGCGCAAGGCATTGCGTGTGCGGACCGACAGCTCGAAATCCGTCACCGGCGTATCCAGCAGTGCGTGGTGCTTCTCCGCACGCTTGTCAGCCTCATCGTCGATCAGCATGCCCTTCGAGGCCATGATGTCTTTGATGAACAGGCGGGCCCGTGCGTGGTTGGGGTTGGTCGCCAGCACCTGACGGATGCAACGCTCAGCCTGAGGGAACTTGCCGCGGTCTTCGTAAAGCACCGCCAGGTTGATCAGGGCATTGAGCTTGGGCTTCTCCTGGTGGACGCACTCCTCGTAGAGGTGGATCGCTTCGTCCTCCTCGCCCATCAGGTCGAGGTTGTACGCCAGACGGAAACACACGTCGGTGTCTTCGGGGTCTGCGGTGTACGCGGCCTCATACTGCTTGACCGCACCGAGGCGGTCGCCGGAGAGCTCAGCCTGAAGGCCGGCCTTGTAATACTTCTGCGAGGTAACGGTATCACGGACGTCGGTGGCTTCCATCGGCGTGTGGCTCTTAATGGGTTAGGTGTGTCCGATCAGCATCCTGCGGCAGGGGCCGAAACACATAGCCAAGCAGTTTATCGGCCAGCCCACCGGTCCGCAAACGCCAGGGGTCGGGCCTCGCTCAAGAATGGCGATCTTCCATCCATCCCTGCGGTTGTGCCGGCCACCGCTTATCATGAGCCGGACACGTACTTTAAGGAGCGCGGCATGGCCTTTCGCTGGGCAATCATCGGACCGGGCGGCATCGGACATCGGTTTGCCGCCACGCTCAAGGCCATGGAGGGGGTCGAACTTGACGCCGTGGTCAGCCGGGACCTCGACCGCGCCCGAGCCTTCTGCGAAAAGCACGGAGGCCGGCAACCTTACGACACGATCGAAGCCTTGTTGCAGCGCGACCAGATCGATGCCGTGTACATCGCCTCGCCCCACCGGTTCCACCATGACCAGGCGCTGGCGTGCCTGCGTGCGGGTCGGCCTGTGCTGTGCGAAAAGCCGCTGACGGTCACCGGCCAGCAGACCCGGGCGCTGATCGATGCATCACGCGAGCACCGCGTGTTCCTGATGGAGGCGATGTGGGCACGGTTCCTGCCGATCTACGAGCAGGTGCGTCAATGGCTCGACGACGGCCGCATCGGCGAACCGAAGCTGATCACCTCGACCTTTGGATTGCCGCTGGTCGGGCGCGTCCCAGAGTCGCACCGCATGATCGACCCGGAACTGGCTGGCGGCGCGATGCTCGACATGGGCATCTACCCGATCGCCGTCACGCAGCACATGTACCAGGCCGACCCCGTGTCTATCCACGCGGCGGGCAACGCCACCGCGCAGGGTGTGGACCTGTTCGCCGGTGCCACGCTGGACTACGGCGACGGCCGATCCGCTCAGTTCCTGTGCACGATGCTAAGCACAGCCCGCAACGAGATGTTCATCCACGGCCCCGACGGGCACATCCACATCCCGCCGACGTTCTTCGGCTCGACGAAAGCGACGCTCCGCGTACAGCACGAAGAGCTGGCCGTCACCCGGCCGTTCCGCATCAACGGCTTCGAGTACCAGATCGAGGAAGCGATGGCCTGCATCCGTGCGGGGAAGATCGAAAGCGACCGCATGCCCCACGCCCAGACGCTAGCCAACGCGAAGGTGATCGACGCCATCCGCCAGCAGATCGGTGCCAGATACGAATGGGAATAGGTGTCTTGCGCAGAAGACCCCGCGCGGCTTCAAGCCTAGTGTCAGCACTGGCTTCTGCCGATCCTTGCGTAACATGCGAGTATGACACAGTTTAAGTCAATGGGCGATGCAGGACTCGAACCCGCGACATCTTCGGTGTAAACGAAGCGCTCTAGCCAACTGAGCTAATCGCCCGGCATGGGGGGTTGACACGGGTGCATCGGTCAACTCCAAGTTGTTTGAAGTCAGCTTTCCTGTGCCACCGCAATATAGCCACCCGTCGCTTTCATGACAAAAGTCCTACTGTGCGGTTTGCCCTGGAATCGCTTCACATTGGCAATCGCTGGGGCTCGCCGGATTTGCTCGCACCGGGGGTGTTTGCTAATCTTCTGAAAGCCATGGGCCGTTGGCGCAGTTGGCTAGCGCGCCTCGTTGACATCGAGGAGGTCACTGGTTCAAGTCCAGTACGGCCCATTCGACCTTTGGCCTTGTGATTCCGCAATGGATCACAGGTGACCCTGGGGTCTGGTTTTACAGAGTGCTTCGCTTTATCCGCCTGCTCCCGCCGCTTGTCCCGTGGCGTAAGGTAGATGCGCGCAGTCGTGGGATTATTTAGTCGAACATAAGTTTGCCGTGGCGGTTGCTCGAAATGTCGGTCCATCATCACCGACATCGCGGCCGGGAGAACCCTTCGAATGCAGCACGCACAGCGTGATCCGGCGCTTCCGCTGGGGATCGACTTGTGAACGGTTCACATGGTCGCAGGCCGTCATTGACCGGGAGTGTACGATGCCATCAGTTCTAAAGTTGATCCAAGATGTTCTCGATCGGCGTGGCTACCTGCTTAAACGCAAGAACAGGTGGACCGATGTGCCGCTGAGTGTGTTGCCCGCCATCGTGGAGAGCTATAGCCAGAGGCTGGGCCGCACCTGCACCGCGCTGCAGATCGGTGCAAACGATGGCCAGTCCAACGACCACCTTGAATGGTGCCTGAAGTATTGCGACATGCGGGCGATTCTGGTGGAACCGATGCCCGCGCCGTTCGAGCTTCTGCGTCAGAAATACGCCAACAGGACCAATGTTGAGCTGGACAACTGTGCAGTGGCCGACACGGATGGAACGCTCACGCTTTACGCTTTTGAAGCGTCCGGCCAAGACAGTGTCGCGAGTTCGCGGGTGTCCAGTTTCTCCAAGGCCCACGTCGAGGCGCACCGGGGCAGCCACGCCACGCCGACCACCGCCATCGTCGAGGTGCCTGTGCCAGCGAAATGCTTCAAGACCTTGCTCGCTGACCATGGGCTCAGCAGTCTGGACATGCTGCTCGTGGATACCGAGGGCATGGACTGCACCATCGTCAAGCAGGCAATCGGCGAGGTCAGCCCCGACATCATCTATTTCGAACACACCCATGTCAGCGAGGAGGAACTGCGAGACACCACGCGTGTGCTTGTGGGCAAGGGTTACCAGTTGTTCGCGTTGTCGTCCGATGTCGTCGCCTTGAAGACGGCTGCGTTTACGGTCGTGTGATACCTAAGGCTGGCGTGCTCCAGTTGGTGCGGGTCGGTGTTCTACTTCGTATACACCAGCCTGAAACCCGACTGCGGATCATCCAACTGCCCCAGTTGCAGGACCTGCTTGCGCACATCGCCATCGCGGTCCACCACGACGCCACGGACGTGAGAAGAAGGACCGAGCAGGGCCTTGGGGATTGTGGCTCGGTAAAGGTAGCGATAGCCCTCCGCGTTGCCCGCAAGCTTCACAACACTGGACTCAATCCCTTGCGATTCGGGGTGGTGCCGCGTGATGGGCGCTTCGCCGTGCCAGCCGATCTGGATGTCAACGGGTTGCTTCTCGCTATGCAGCGATGCGATTGAAAGATGCAGTGCATCACCCTCCAGTATGTCTGTCTTTGCGGCCGCGTCGTTGGTTGCCTTGCCGTCGGCGTCGTCTCGCACAGCCACAACGATGTCGATGGTTTGCCCAGCGTCACGCACCCACATGACTGCGGACAGGTCGGCTGCGCCGGCGTACCAGCGTGACTGATCGGGGTACGCCTCATGAAAGTTCTTGATCTGGCCCTCTCCCAGCACCACGGCCGGCTCGCGTTGGAGCCAGTCGGCGAGCGGGGCGTCGCGGTCGAGCTCGGCAAAGCCGGGCAGTGTGGTTTGATAGATGATGGGCAGGGTCTGGGTGGCGAGCACGCGATCAGCAGTTTTGAGTGTGGCCTCGATGCGATCGGGGTGAACGCCGCCGGATTCGACCGTGGCGATATCGCCCTCGCCGCCGAAGACAAGCCTGAACCCCGCTGACCCGCTGAGCACCTGCACCGCGATGACGTTGTGGCCCTGTTCCAACGGCAGGTCAAAGGTGTGGGCCGACAGGGCGACGGGGCCGCGGTTCCCGGATTCGAGCGTGTCGTACACCGGCTTACCATTGACGTGCCAGCGCATCCACCAGTCGGCCGCAGCACCGACGCGCAGCTTCATCTCGCGTGGGGCCTCTATCGATGCAAAGAGCAGCGCGGGTTGTTTCTCGCGGAAGCCGCCGGTGATCCGTGCCAGGTCGATGGTGTTGTCGGCGATCCAGCCGCGCGTGGGCGGCAGCGGGCCATCCGCACCGGGCAGTTGCGCCGGGATGCGTGAGAGGTCGATGGGCGCGTCCGTGGTTGGTGTGGTGGCGTCAAGGCCGGGGAAGATGTGCCACCACCGCGGCAGGTCCACGTGCGACGTGTCGTGCTCAGCGGTGACCGATACTTCCACGATGCGATCGCTCGTGGCGGGGAGTTGCAGTCTCGATGTCGCGTTACTGGCTGTCAACGCGATGCGGCCGACCACTTCGATGTTGAGCGTTGCTTCCAGCGGCTGGTCGGCATCGTTGGCGATGCGCCAGCGGGTCACGGTGGTCTGACCCAGCGCGACAGGGGGGATGTGGTGGGGCGTCAGAGCGGGGAGCACCGCGGCGACCTGAGAAAGGTCGCCCGCCGAGCGCCACGTCAGATAGACGGGGTCCGGGCCGATGGTCATCGTCGCCACCCCGCCGTGCAGCGCGGGCGTGGAGGTGTTGCCGTAGAGGTCGATGCTGCTTGCGTGTGTGATGGTTCCGGGCTGATCGTCCATCTTCACGCTGACGCCGAACCGCTGGTTGGTGTTCGACCACGCGACCAGCACCTTGCGTCCTGTGGGTTGCGTTTGCTCGTCGATCTCGTCGAAGAGGTAGGCCTCGATCGCTTCCTGGTCGAAGTCGAGCGTGCGGTTGAACTTCACGTGTCGCATCTGCTCGACCATCGCGCGGTAGGCCATGATGGTGGGGCGGGGCTCGGTTCGGTTGTGGCTGAGTGTGTAGCCCTTGTTGCCCATAAACAATCGGAACCACATCAGCGAGGGCATGCCCTGGGCGTGGGCGAAGACCGTCTTCTGCACGCCGGTGCGTGCCTGGACCAGATACATCGCGGGGGTGTCGGCGGGCATCCCGGTTTCGGTGTCGATGAAGGGGACGTTGTGCTTGCCCAGTGGTTTTGTGGCTTCGAGTTGCCGCATGTAGGCGTCGCGCTCGGCCTTGCTGCCCTCGCCGTGGCCGTGGAAAGCCCACGCGTCGAGCTTGGATATATCGACCAGCTCAATGAACTCTCGCGCCCTGCGGTTGCCATCCTCCCCGAAGAAGCACAGCCCGCCGTTCATCACGATCGCGTCGGGGTTGCCCCTGCGGATGGCGTC